>NZ_LR812090.1:2413708-2717552 GCF_903772925.1 Alteromonas macleodii | reverse complement strand
CTACAAGGCGTTAGTAAAAAATCATGGTCTTCTACTTTATCTTCGATAATTTCAAACATGATGTTGCTTTGATTTGAGTAAAGTAAACTGCCTTTTTTAAATTTAAGGCTTTCGTTGTAATCTAGGCTTCTACCCGAGGAGATGAACTCGTCTTTATTATGCTCGTTAAAGGCATAAAGGTCGGCCACTTGTTCGCCTTCAGGGTCAATGACTTTAAGGCGTTCACCTTTCTTGATAGTAAATGCAGTACCGCTTCTTGGCTGTATAGTTTGTCTCATACTGTGCCTTTTATATTTTAAGAGTTAATTTTTTACTTGTTTAAAGGGGCATTCCCAGCTTTCTGAATGTTTTTTACCACTGTATTGATAAACTTCAGAACTTTCACCATGGTTAGCAAGCAATGGGTTTTTACTGCCGCAGTAGGCGGCATCACGCTTTCTGATATGATCTCTAAATGCTTCAAACTTCTGTTGTTTACGGAGCAGTTCAAACTGTTCGTGTAAATTAAACACAATTGCGGGATGAGAAAAACGTCGGCTCTTTCTAGAAGCATTTGGGTGCAGCCCAATCACGAAAAAGCCCTTCCCGCCAAGGCTTAAACTAAATTGTGCACTGTGCGGATCGCTTGATACTTTGCTATCCCAACTTTTTAAGCATGCGTCTACTTCATGAAGACGTTGAAGCTTTTCCCAGAGTACTTTATCAAACTCAGTTTCGGTAATGGTATCGGGCTGTTCGAACGTAACTACAAGTGAGGAGTACATATCGCGATTAAGCGTAAAAGCTTCCACGAATTTGTGAATTGAAGCCAAGATATCAGGTTCATTACTTTCGCAGTAGATATCGTCAAATTGCAGAACGTGTATTTGCTTCTTAGTTAGCGCCGATTTAGCGCCTACACAGGGGAAGTCACCTTCCCCTACAAATGATAAAAAACGGTGTCTTAGATCGGGTTTTAGTAAAGACATTCCATATCTCCCTACTTAAACATTACCGCCTATTTCTTTCACAGAAATTAAGCCGTGCTACTTAAACGCTCTTGATTTTTCGCTGGCGAATGAAAAGAAGTGAATTTAAATCCCGTAGAAGCCGTGGCAGCGCTTGAGCCGCTCGTATCTACATTGCTTGATTTATCTTCCTGCTCGGGCAACTGAATAATCTTCAACCCATTTTCTTCGTAGTTTGAATCGATAAAGCCTTTTTCCGCATAAGCGGTGAGTACTTCAGCGCAAGGGTAGAAGCCCCATTTCGAATGAAAGCGCTGCGCATTATGCACAAAGTCTAATAAGTGATTGACGGGACATTGATAATTGGGGCGCTGTGGTGCAAAAGTGCGCGTAGGCAATTGCTCTAACGAATAGCCGAGCGCCCTACAGTTGGTGAAAAAGTCTTCGTCGTTTAGTCCGAAACCCGCGTAGCCTTCATCGAAGCCGCCGGTTTTCTGAAAGTCTGTCTTACGAATAAAAAACACTGTAGAACAAATACTATCGTCACTAAACTTTCCATGATTATTTCCCTGATCTCTTGAAGGTATTTCGTTGTTATCTTCTTTCGGTAACGTTTCATCGTTACTTGCTAGATAACCAATTTGCTGTTCGTTTTTTGAAATAGTTGAATACGGCTTGTTGCAACGTTCCTTAGGTAAAAAGACGACGGAGGTAAACACCACTGTGTTGTCTTTTAATGCCAAAAGCCCATCTTTACAGAGCGTAGGTGAAATAACCGCATCAACGTTTAAGTAAACAAGGTTTTCATGCTTAGCCGCCAGCATTCCCTTATTTCGCGCTTTCGCAATTGGCAATTCTTCTTGGGTAGTGAACTTGTGCACAATATCGAATTTTTCGCTTTGAATGAGGGACAAATCAGAAGGAGGTGCCATCCATACAATAACAAGTTCATCTGGCGTTGGTGAGCATTGCTCCAACTGCGAAATCAAATTGCAAAGCTTCTCGGTTCTACTTTTAACAATAGTTACTGCACTTACTGGTGAACGCATACTCAACCTCCTTTGCTAACCTTTCTAAAGCCCTTGGCTAAACGGTGTACCTTGTACGTTATACTTTTGTATAAAGCAAAGAGTGCTCCAAAGTTGCAAGTTATTGAAGATGTGAGGTTTTTGGGTTTTCGTTTGCTGGTTTAACAGTAGTTAGGTTTAAAAGCGAGCAAGAGCTGCAAAGACAGAGAAAAATTTACAAACGAAAAAAGTAGGTAGGTTTAGCACTGAAGTAACTTTGAAAATCGGTCGTTCTTTCATTACTCCTTAAGAGTTTTGCTTTCAATACTTTTTTAGTTTGGAGTCAGCTCAGTTTGTACCCTATACCGTATACAGCCTGAAGCGGCGAGATTTCGTCATCTTGCATTAGCTTGTGGCGTAAGTTTTTCATATGGCTATCAATAGTGCGATTGCTAACGATACGACCGTCCACATAGCCTTTGTCCATAAGCTGTTCTCTGGAAAATACATGTCCTGGCTTTTCTATAAATGCTTTAAGCAATCTAAACTCAACCGGTGTGAGTTCTATGGTTTGGTCTCTTCGTTCACAGACATAAGCGTCTAAGTCCAACGAAATATCTTTAAATACTAGCTTTCTCGAGCCTTCATCTCTTATGTTATTCGTGGTTTGCGTTCTTCTTAAAATAACTTGTACCCGAGCTACAACTTCACGTGGAGAAAAGGGCTTGCATATGTAATCGTCGGCTCCTGCATTTAACCCAATGAGCCTATCTATTTCATCAATTCGAGCGGTTAGCATCAAAATAGGCACATTTGAAAACTGCCTAATTTGTTTGCATAAGGTTAGTCCATCTACCTCAGGCAACATACGATCAAGAATTACTGCGCTAAAGGTGTTTTCTTTAAGTTCAGAGATAACCTGCTCACCGCTATGTAGCACTTTTGTGTTGAAACCTTCTAGAGTAAAGAAATCTACAAGTATCTGGGCAATTTTCTCTTCGTCTTCAACAATTAAGACAGGATATTGAGTAGACATTAGATAACATTTCCCCTAATCGGTAGCGCGATTGATATTTTAACGCCTCCAAGCTCAGAACTCGCAGCGTTTATCGTACCCTTGTGCGCATGAATAATTGATTGGCTTATCGATAAACCTAAGCCAGCGCCTTCAGTACGCCGTTTTCTAGATGAATCCTCTCTATAGAGAGGGTCAAATACTTGCTTTTCATTGCCGGTGGTTATGCCAGGTGCACTGTCTTCTATGTCGATGGTGGCTTTATTTCCGGTTTCAACTAATGTTATCCGTACTTGGCCTGGAGAATCTGTGTATTCAATACTGTTGCTCAAAATATTTGAAAATACTTGGCGCAGGCGTAGAGCGTCCGCATGAACTTTTATATTGCTAGGAATGTAAGTACTCACGGTAATGCTTTTGGCCTTTAGAGCTAAATTAAACTGTGCCAAACTATCATTTAATAAGCCGCCGATATCTACCATCTCGAAATCGAAATGCATGCCTCCTATATCTGATAAGGACAACTGATATAAATCATTAACCAAGCGTGTTAAACGGCTAACTTCGTCTTGGAATGAAGCGAGTTGTACTTTATCGAACTGCCTGACACCTGCTTCAACTAACTCCATTTCACCAGCAAGTATTGATAGCGGCGTGCGCAATTCGTGAGAGATATCTGCCAACCATTGTTTTTGCGTAGCCTCATGTTTTTGTAGAGCCTCGGCAAAGGCGTTAATGTCTTTCATCAACACGCCAAACTCATCGCTGGGCGGCTGCCTGAATTTTACATCGTATTCGCGTCTAGCTAGTTGTTCGACAGCTTTTACTATCTTTTTAAAAGGCGATAAAAGTTTAGGCACGATGATCACCGCAGTAATCAATGAAACCAGTAATGCTAATGCGCCTACAGCGATAAATGATGTGCGCTGCTGTCGCATAAACTCTTGCGCCATTGTAGAGCTTGGTGAAGGTGGCAGATAGCTTTCCAATGCGCCAATCTTGCGACCTTCGCTAACAATAGAGACAGATACTTTAATATCTTGGTTGGTCACAGCGTCGCTAGGCATACTGCCTGCTATGAAGTTACTTTGTGAGTCAAGTAAGGTGGTCGGAGGGCCTATGTGCTGTTCATTTCGACTAGGTAGCTGATAGGCAAGCCTTTGTGGAGGATGCTGATTGATACCTCTATGTTCTTGGGCTCCAAACTTGGGCCCTCGCGGCGGGGGGCGATTGCTTTGGTGAGAAAATGCATAGGGCGATATACCTTCCCAGCTTCGCTCGTTCAATGCGTACTCTAAGGCGAGCATTTCTCCTAGCTGACTAAGCCGCTCTTTTTCCTGAGCAATAATAAATTTGTTGAAACCTTGTTCAAAACTCCAACGGGCAGTAGCGAGCGCAAGCATTAAAGACATGCAAGAAAACGCGAGTAAAATGATAGTAAGTTTATGAGATAACTTCATATTTCGAGTATAGCGACCTAGGGCCTACCTCTACAATATCCACAGCCTGATTAACCCTCAAATCATGGGTTAATACTCATGTTCTGCACTATTTCTGCACATTTAAATTCTATGATTTTAATTATAGAGCCGGTGCCATTTGCGGTCACTGCAAGTGGCACCGATTAAAGTAAATTTTGTATATATTTTGAATACAAAAGTAAGGAGTAGTAGCAATATGAATAAGACGGCAATTTTAATTGGTCTACTTAGTTTGAGTACCGCGGGATGCTTCGCGAAAGGCGATAGAGAACATCCAAGACAACCACCTCCAGAGGCTATAGAGGCTTGTGAAGGAAAAGCTGAAGGCGAAACCGTGTCTTTTGAAACGCCAAGAGGTGAAACCGTTGAGGGTACGTGCACGCTAAAAGATGAAACCCTTGTTGCGATGCCAGAGCGTCGACCACAAAGGTAATTTTAAATCCTTCCTATAATGCGGTGTTGTACGATGTTTGTTATGTCGTTTCTCACCGCGTATTTAGTACTTAATAGCTTTGCCCCCGATATAAATTTTGATATGCTTACCTAGTAGGTTAAACATTACATTTCAATAGTTTGCATATTCCTACAATTATTACTTAACACGTTTCCTTTCGAGTAAAATTCGTCTTTTAAAATTGGTGTTTACTCATTCAGAGTGTAGGTAAATCTTCAGCCTTACTTGTAACGTATTAATTTCTGTATTTCGTATTTTTCTTTGGTGGACAAAGGCTGTGGAATCACAATCGTCTGTAATTATTCGAAACTATGACAAGCAATCTCTAAAATTGGTTGATGTTATATCAGGTATCTCACCAAACGCTATGCGTAGAGTCTTCGGCGGTTGGATATTTTTTGCGGCTGTTGTTGGGGTTATTGTAAGTGTGGCACCTGATTTAAGCGCGCAGTTTATTGGTCTAACACTTTTTGTTCTTGTTGCTTTTACACTTATCATGTTCGGGCAAAGTAGAATAACGGAAGGCTGGCCTGCTATCATTTGTGACAATGATTATATCGGCGTGGTACGCGACCCTGTAAAGCGAGAGTATATTTGTGTACGCTCAGCTTTGGTTAAAGACGCTAAGCCTGCGCTGATAAAGCCCAATAAAAAAGCCATTGAGATTATGCTAGATAACGAGCAACTTCTTGCAAAGGATAAAGAGCTTCTCAACCAAGCTGTTTGGCCAAGAGAGCATAGCTTAATTGGTTTGGCACACTTCAAAAAGCGTGAAGAGGCTTGCGACAGCCTCATGTGGTGTGTAAAGCATCGTGGGGCTCGTTAAACGTCTTTGAATTGCATTATTCTTTGTCGGTCATTAACGCAAGTTCGGTATAAAGAGGGTAGTGGTCAGATCCCACCCCCTCTAACTTTTCAATGTTTACTAAACTAAAGTGTTTAGAGTGAAAAACGTGATCTAGCGGCCACTTCACTAATGGATACTTTGCGTGGAACGTATTAAAAAAGCCTCGACCTTCCCTAGGGTCTAATAGGCCGCTTATTTTCTTAAATTTCCTGGTAGTAGGTGACCACGCGACGTCATTTAGATCGCCAGCGACTATGATTGGACCTTCTGTTTTAGCAATTTCCTCTCCGACTACGGTCAACTCGATATCCCTAGGTTTAGCATAGGTATTTTCGGTTGGGCTTGGCGGTTTTGGATGAAGAAAATAAAGCAGTACGTCCTGTCCATGATGGTTGATTTTTACCCTCATAGAGGGAACATCGTCTTCTATCATAAAACGCAGTGTAGCCTCTTCAAATGGGATCTTGCTGTATAGATGCATGCCGTAAAGATTTTCTAAAGGGCAAAATTTACGGTAAGGATACTCTGACTCTATTTCGCTAATGCCCTTTTGCCACTTTTCATTAGATTCAAGAGTAACCAGAAAGTCGGGGTGTTTATTGCGCACATGCTCAATGAGTTTGCGAAAATCATTATTTGGCATATATACATTACTGGAAAGCACGCTTAGTTTGCGACTTGTGTCTTCATTACCCACGCGTTGTACTTCACGCTTGTAAAGAGGAGTGTAGGGGATTATCCAAACAACCTGGTAAATCAAGCTAACAATTAAACCTACTACCAAAATTAGCGAAAGGCTATTTAACGGGGCGTAATACGTTGCTTTAAAAGCATACCCAATAAGTAATAAAGAAATAATTGCTGCTATCTGAAGTCGTGGAAACTCCCACACCCTTACCAACCAGTGTGAAGAAGGTAGAAGCGGAGCCCAGCTTACAGCGATAAAAAAGACTGATGCAGCAGTGAGTGCAGTATCCATGTCTAAATGGTCCTTGAATAAAACTGACAAAACACATCTTACCTAAACCAAAAAGTTAGTTGGCTTGGTAAAGGTTATGTGAATGATGATAAAACAATAGTTATAATTACGGCGGTTTACTAAAATAAGTTTAACCTTACCTTTCTATTGAGCGTCAGTATCTGTGCATAGTTCTATGTATCTTTTTAATGGTAATTCCACCATGTTGTTTCCACTGTTTTATTTCCATAGGAACATTAAGTGGCAACTTATGAATAGCGTAATTTCCAAGGGGCATACACAATTTGCTTGTGTTAAGTAAAAAATTCTCGAAATCAGGCAAAGTTTGCAAACTTCAGAAGACCGATATAATTGAAAGTCAATAATTAATGCATATAAAACAATAGGATATTATGTTGGCAAGGTTTTAGCACCTGTAGTTGTGAGTTTCGACAAAGGAGAAATGTTATGAAACGTTCAATTATTTCTATGATTGTTGCTACTACATTAACTACAGCTGCTTATGCTGGTGATATGGACACAGACAATAAGTGGGAAAAAGGTGCTAAAGACGCATGGATTGACGGTAAAGCAGAAGCTACGCTGTTGTTCAATGGCAATCTAGATTCATTCGACATTAACACCGACGTGAAAGACGGCAACGTCGTTCTTACAGGCAAGGTTGAAAATTCTGTCGATAAAAAACTAGCTGAAGAGTTGGTAACTAACATCGACGGTGTCACTTCGGTAGACAACAAGCTTACCGTTGTTGCTGATAACGATATGCACAAAGAGATGTCTGACGATATGGAAGACACTGTAGATGAAGGCACAAGCGAATTGACGGACGCCAAAATTGCTACAGTAATTAAAACTCGCCTTTTAATGGACACCGATATTTCAGGCTTTGACATTGATGTTGACGTAGAAAATGGTGTGGTAACACTGACTGGCGAAGTTGATTCTGACTCTGAGCGTGACCTAGCAGTGGAAATTGCTAAAAATGCTTCTGACGTAAAAGATGTTGAAAGCGACCTACGTGTAGTTACTGAAACTGCAATGAATTAAAGGTTTCTTTATCCGGATTAATCAAAAAGGGGCATTCGCCCCTTTTTTCTTGCCCAACCTAAGTAAGGTAGAATGTTTAGCACATCGACATAACTAATGTTTCCACTCTTCATCCAATAAGACAACTTCATCATTTTCAGATTTGATTTCTTTACGGGATTCAGTGCCATTTTCTGCCACAAGATAAAATTCGTAAATCGTAATATCAGTACCGTATTGCTTACTTTCAATGATACGTCTAATTTGATCAGAGTTTTCCTGCTTCTTTATAAGTGTTTTTACCGCGGAGGGTAAATCTTCCATAGTTAAATCCCGCTGTACTTCAACAATTTTCCACTGTTCGCCATCTTGCAGCATATCGAATTCTATTTCATTGCCGTTAGCGTCTTCACCTTCAACATCAAGATATACGTTATCGTGTTTGTATTCCTTCTCAACTTCTTGTATCGCAAAGTTAGGAGCAACACTTTTTATTGCCGTTAACGCGGAAGCCGGAACAGCATCTATGGATATCGCTTCTTTTTTGTTTAGTGTAGCGCCAATCTTAACATTGTCGCTTTTCGCCACAGGTCTTTGCGCCCCAGGTTTTTGCGCCCCAGGTTTTTGCGTAACAAGGTTCGCTTTGAAGGTTTCAGTCGGTTCGCTGCTTTCACCTACCGTTAAGTTGGAAAACGCGACCTGTACATAGTCACCATTTTTCTTATCTTCTTCCCAGTTTCCTGTACCCATACATGCAGCGTACCAAAAGCCGTCATCATCTTTAGTACTGCACTGGTTATAAGCGCCCGCTTTAAAATAATTCCAATCTAGCGTATAGCCGTAAGGATGATCATGCTGGTCTAGCTCACCATAGGCATTTACCCCATTGGCTAGATTAATAGCATAATTAACGGTTTTGTGTCCGTCTGATTTAAAGCTTAGGTACATCACATCACCGTGAACGTTAACTTCATAGCTAAAGCTCTCGTTAAGTTTAATACCTTCGCTACCCGGGTTTTCTGGATCGGTCCATAAATTTCCCCAAACTGGATAAGCAATATCAGTACGGTTTTTATCATTCTTGGGCAAGTTGCGCTCATACGTCCAGAATACGGAACCAGTTTCATGATGTGGCCACTTTTTATAATAAATCTTAAGTGGTTCATTACCCCAACCAAACCCTTTGACCTTTTTCTTCCATTTACTGGCGTGTATTTGGCTCACTACCACTGAAAAAGCCGGCGCTTTGTCAGGATATTTAGCTCTGGTAGCAACGTGCTGCACTTTAAGCGTGGCATTTAATTTTCCGCCTACTTGCGCAAAGCGGTCTGAAATAGGGTTGCTAGCGACAGTAAAGTTATTCTTGGGGGAGTGAGTTTTTATACGCGTGTTAGAACCGCGAAGCATGTGTCGAAGTTCGCTACGGGTATTAGATGAATTTTGAGTGGTTAGCGCTTTATTGGGCGCGGCAAAAACCATATTGCCTTCATCATCAACATAGAAAAAATCTTTGTGCTCAAAGCTCTGAATATCCTTTACGGATATTTCGTCAACTTTCCCATTGTTGTCTTTATCTGTAGGGATTGTGATTTTCCATTCGCTTAAATCAAACTTCTCAGCTGGAAGTGCTTCAGCATTAGTAAAGCCTGAAGCGAAGACTAATGGAAGGCACGTCAACAGGGGCTTTGTCCATGGGGTAACAGAGACGGTGAATAACGAGAAGGCAGTAGGCATTGTTTTTATTTTAGACATTTAAACCTCTTGGTAGACAATTGCTTACCAATACAACTAATACTTAAGTTAAAGTTATTGGTAAGTCCAGTTCTGGGTCAAACTTTTGTTTTGTAATGCCAATTTATCATTCTTGTAAACCAATTGCAAAATGTTATCAAGTCGTTAAATGAAGAGGGGTTAGAAGGGGAGGGGTATTATACGATCTTTACTTCTACCGTTAGTTTCGATGCTTTTTCATACTTATGTCTATGCGTGCCTCAATATTTGGCGCGAGAAATAAACTTTTTGGTAATACCAAATATGCAATAGACACTATATTCTTTACCCATTGTTTGTTTGAGCCCGTTTCACAAACTTAAGTTTAGAAGCGCTTAAATTAAACCCGAAGGAAAGACACGGAAAAATTCTCTTAAAGTGTGTAGAAAATTCTTTATATACATTTTGTAGTAACAGTCTTGTTTCATATCTTTCTGATATTCAAAGAAATATATTGTGGTATAGAAGCTGCAATCCCAAATTATAAATTACGTTTAGCAATTAACAATAGCGTGCTGTTTTGCATACATTGCCTTTTCAGCGCCGAAGAAGTCGTTAACCAAATAGAAGTCGTTAACCACATAATTGTTATCCAAACTATGAGCAGTTCACAGTTGGTCAAGGAGTGAGGCATGAACATTTTAAAGTGGGTTTATTCAGCTATTGTTGTTTCAGTTGTCATAGCACTAATCGGCATGTTCGGGCAGGGTAAGCTTTCAGTTAGCCAAGCAACGGCCGATGACGCAGAACGTACGGTTCACGCCGATATTGTTAAAGTTGAGCAGACTTTATCACTGGTAGAGTTTGATTTATCCAAGAAGGCGCATTTGCTTAGAAAAACACGCTTAGATTTTTATGTTAAGCAGGCAAAACAAGCTGATTTAAGAGGTTGGAAGTTTAAACGTGACGAGTTCGTTGAGCGGGCTGAAAACATCATAAGCCACCATCTAACACAATATGCGAACGATATAGCTCAAGAGACAGAGACCTACACTGCACAGGCAATCTAGCCTGAACAGCACTAACGAAAACGCCCCTTACATCATAAAGGTGTAAGGGGCGTTTTTAGTTTCCAAACCCAATTAAATTTCAGGCAAAAAAAAGCGAAGCTTAAGCTTCGCTTTCAATATTCATTTTAGGCTATTCAACTTCTACAATTTTTAAAGTGTTAGTTGCGCCTACCTTTTCCATTTCATCGCCATAGGTGAGGATGATGCTGTCACCGCTTTTCACTAAGCCTTTATCTTTTAGCGAAGCAATAACATCGTACTTTAACTTTCCTGGTTCGCTGTTAGATGAGTCAAAGTAAACTGGCTTCACACCACGGCATAATGCCATAGTGTTAAGCGTAGATTCGTGGCGAGACATAGCAATTATTGGTAGTGACGTAGTAATACGAGACATCAACGTTGGCGTAGTTCCACTTTCTGTCAACCCGACAATCGCTTTAACGCTTGGCAGGTGGTTCGCTGCATACACAGCAGAAAGTGCAATTGACTCGCTCGTCGATGAAAACTTCTGATCCATGCGGTGCTTAGAAATTTTCACGCTTGGATGAGTTTCTGCACCTTCACAAACACGGGCCATTGCTGCAACCGTCTCGATAGGGAAGTTACCGGCGGCGGTTTCAGCTGAAAGCATGACAGCGTCGGTGCCATCTAGCACAGCGTTCGCCACGTCCATAACTTCAGCACGTGTTGGCATTGGGCTATCAATCATCGACTCCATCATTTGAGTCGCAGTGATAACAACCTTGTTCAGTTGACGAGAGCGGGCAATTAACTTCTTCTGAACGCCAACAAGTTCTGCGTCTCCAATTTCTACACCCAAATCACCACGAGCTACCATTACAGCGTCAGAAGCTGCGATAATATCGTCCATGGCTTCGTCAGAAGCGACGGTTTCAGCACGTTCAACCTTTGCACAAATTTTGGCGTAGCAGCCTGCTGCTTCAGCAAGCTCTCGCGCATAGTTTAAATCTGCACCGCTTCGAGGGAATGACACTGCAAGGTAATCGACGCCGATTTTTGCCGCAGTTTTAATATCTTCTTTATCTTTGTCGGTAAGCGCATCTGCAGAAAGACCACCGCCTTGACGGTTAATGCCTTTGTTGTTTGAAAGTTTACCACCAACGGTAACTTCAGTAACCACTTTGCGTCCTTCAACACCCGTCACACGAAGCTGAATACGACCATCGTCAAGAAGAAGGATATCGCCAGCAGATACGTCGTCAGGAAGCGCTTTGTAATCAATGCCTACTTGGTTGATATCGCCTTCGTCACGACCTAATTCAGCGTCTAAGATGAACTTAGCACCGATATCTAAATGAACAGCACCCTCGGCAAAACGGGCAACACGAATTTTAGGGCCTTGAAGGTCACCTAAAATAGCTACGTATTTGCCTAAGTTCTTTGCAGCCTGGCGAACGCGCTTAGCTCGCTCGATGTGGTCTTCAGCCTGCCCGTGTGAAAAGTTCATTCGTACTGTATTCGCGCCAGCGGCTATTAGCGCCTGAATTTTCTCAAGTGAGTCTGTTGAAGGTCCTAGGGTGGCAAGAATTTTAGTTCTTCTGGTCATGTGATTCCGTCGCTGTTTCTAAGTTAGAAAAGACAAAGAGTGATAAGCGTTGAATATTATATAAACGCCTGTAATCGCTTTACGTAATTTTATTACAGAATAATAGTTGAATTTGACAATAATGTGAATGAAATAAACAAAAACGCCCAACTGGCTCGACCAGTTAGGCGCTTTTTTGAATCTATCCGCCGTAAATTGCTACGGCAATAAATACAACTATGATCAAGTTGGTGATGATTTAATCGCCACGTTTTTCGTATCGCGAACCACGCAGTGTGTCTTTAACACGCTTGAGGTTTTCTCTGAACTTATTACCGCGGCGCAATGTGAAACCAGTGGCGAGAACGTCGATAAGCGTAAGCTGAGCTATTCGAGAAGCCATAGGCATATACATGTCGGTATCTTCTGGCACTTCTAACGACAGTACATAGCTGCACTCTTGGGCGAGAGGGCTTTCTGCTGACGTTATGCCCACAACCGTTGCATCGTTCATTCGAGCGATTTGAGCTATCTCAACCAGACTTTTAGTACGTCCAGTGTGGCTTATCAAAACCACTACATCACCGGCTGAACAATTCATACAGCTCATGCGCTGCATAAGAATGTCTTCAAAGTACACCACAGGCACATTGAATCGGAAGAACTTGTTAAGTGCATCGTGAGCCACAGATGCCGACGCACCTAAACCGAAAAATGAAATTTTCTGAGCCTGGGTAAGTAGATCAACTACGCGATTCACCACATTGACATTGACCGACTGACGGGCAACTTCGAGCGAGGCCATAGTAGACTCAAATATCTTGTTCGTATATTCGTCAGGGCTGTCGTTTTCATCGACGTGACGATTAACATATGGCGTGCCGTTAGCTAAGCTTTGGGCCAGATGAAGTTTAAAATCTGGAAAGCCTTTCGTATCCAGTCTTCGACAGAATCGATTAACAGTGGGCTCACTAACATCCGACATTTTAGCGAGGGTTGCTATACTCGAATGAATGGCTGTTTGTGGGTTAGCTAAAATTACTTCAGCTACCTTTTTTTCAGATTTACTGAATGCCGCTTGGTTTTGTGTGATTTTTTCTAAAATGTTCATACAGATATAGCAATTGGTTAGCACAAATTATTGTAAGGTACACCTGTAATAGTACCCAATGTGACGTCTGTGACAAGAAAAATGTAATTTTTTGACAAAATTTGTTGTTTCAAACAGGTTAAATCAGGGTAAACTGAGGGAAATAGTAAAGATTCAGATCCTATAGTTGGTTCAAGTTGTAATTTTACTACATTTGGTGTTAACTATACGGTAAAAATAGTCGTTAGTGTTGTAAATAACTGTACAATACGCCGCGCACACATACATTTAAAAGGTCGACGAATATGGTATTGGATAATTCCTACGAGCCCTGTGATTTTGTACTTTTTGGTACGCTGGGAGATCTTTCACGACGCAAGTTATTGCCTTCTTTATATCAGCTAGAAAAAGCCAACTTGATGCACCCTGAAACAACAATTGTTGGTGTGGCGCGTCAGGAAATGGAACTAGACGCTTACATAGAAGAAGTTCACGCTAATCTTATAAAGTTTGGTGAAAAGGACTTATGTGAAGCTACATGGGAAAAAATGAAAGCGCGTTTGCATTACGCATGCGTAGACATGAAAGATGTCGAAAGCTATTGCGTATTAGACGACCATGTTGACCCAACTCGCACAATGGTGTGTTACTTAGCTACACCGCCTGCTATTTATGGCGACATTTGTCGCGGCCTGCATAGCTGCAAAATTATCGACTCAAGCGTTCGCGTAGTGCTTGAAAAGCCTATCGGTCATGATTTGGAATCGTCAAAAGTTATTAATGAGCAAGTTGCTGAATACTTCGACGAAAAACAAATATACCGTATTGACCATTACCTAGGTAAAGAAACCGTTCTTAACTTAGTGTCGCTTCGTTTTGCCAACTCTATTTTTGCTACAAACTGGGATCACAACTGCATTGACCACGTTCAAATTTCAGTGGCTGAATCAGTAGGTATTGAAGGGCGTTGGGGTTATTTCGACGATGCGGGACAAATGCGTGACATGGTGCAAAACCACCTGTTACAAATTTTAAGCTTGGTCGCAATGGAACCGCCAACAACCCTAGATGCTGATAGCATTCGTGATGAAAAGCTTAAAGTGCTTAAAGCGCTTCGCCCTATCAACTCGTTTAATATTAACGAAAGCACGGTACGCGGTCAGTACACGTCTGGTTTTGTTAAAGGCGAAGAAGTACCTGGGTACCTTGAAGAAGAAGGGGCGAATACGCAGAGTAAAACTGAGACCTTTATTGCGATTAAAGCGGAAATTGATAACTGGCGTTGGGCCGGGGTGCCATTCTACCTGCGCACAGGTAAGCGCATGCCAACTAAAGTGAGTGAAGTTGTTATTTACTTCAAGCGCCAGCCGCACAACTTATTTGGCGATAGCTTCAAAAACCTTCCGCCTAACAAACTCGTTATACGTCTACAGCCTGATGAAGGTGTAGAAATCACGGTAATGAATAAAGTTCCAGGTTTAACTAGCTCCGGCTCGATGGACCTACAAAAATCTAAGCTTAACCTAAGCTTCTCGGAAGCGTTTGCTGACGAGCGTATTCCTGACGCTTACGAAAAACTGCTGCTTGAAGTGATGCTTGGAAACCAAGCACTATTTGTTCGCCGAGACGAAATTGAACAAGCCTGGACATGGGTAGATTCAATTCTTGAAGCGTGGAAGCAATCAAGTGAGCCGCCTGAGCCGTATCAAGCAGGTACGTGGGGGCCGGTAGACTCTATCGGTCTTTTAGCCCGCGAGAATCGCAGCTGGTACGAAAGCAAAACAGGAAAGAAAAAGTAATATGGCGTTAACAACTCTATCATTTGAAACACCTGACGCGCTTACCGATGCATTTGCACAAGATTTAGTAAGCATTCTTAAAACAGGTATTAAAACTCGTGGCCGTGCATCTCTTGTAGTTAGCGGTGGACGTACTCCTCTAGCGCTTTTCAAGCAGTTAAGCGAGACTGACCTTGAGTGGGATAAGGTTGATATTACCCTTGCTGACGAGCGCTGGGTAGAAGAGAGCCATGAGGCCAGCAACACTAGCCTAGTTAAAAATAACCTAATTCAAAATAAAGCCGCAGCAGCTCGTTTTATCGAACTGAAAAGCGATGTTGACGATGCAAACAAAGGCGTAAATGCAGCCGAGTCTAATTTGGCAAGCATGTCACAGCCTTTTGACGCATTAATTCTTGGTATGGGGGAAGACGGGCACACTGCATCGCTTTTCCCTTGTTCTGAGCAAGTACTTGACGGCTTAGATATGAGCAGCGGCAGGACCTGCATTGCTGTTCAACCTACAACAGCACCTCATCAACGTATTTCATTAACGCTACCTGCGTTACTCAATAGCCGAAACATCTTTTTACACTTAACGGGTGAAAAGAAAAAGCAAGTGCTTTTAGACGCTATTGAAAATGCTACCGAAGCGCAAAAGCCCATCACTGCCGTTGTAAATAGAGCACCGGTGACTCTGATGTGGGCGCCATAGGAGACTATATGAATCCAAAAATTGCTGAAGTTACGCAACGAATTATCGAGCGTAGTAAAGAAACGCGTAAAGCGTATTTAGAAAAGATTGAGGAAGCACGCCGTCAAGGTCCACACCGCGGTGTACTATCGTGCGGAAACTTGGCCCACGGCTTTGCTGCATGTGGTACAAGTGAAAAGGCTGATCTTCGTTCCATGACCAAAGCCAACGTGGCTATTGTGTCTGCGTACAACGACATGCTCTCTGCTCACCAGCCTTATGAAACTTACCCTGCGCTTATCCGCGAAGCGGTAAAAGAAGTGGGCAGTGTAGCGCAGTTTGCCGGTGGTGTACCTGCAATGTGTGATGGTGTGACGCAGGGCCAGTCTGGTATGGACTTAAGTCTTATGAGCCGTGACAACATCGCTCAGGGCGCAGCTATTGCGCTTTCACACAACATGTTTGATAGCACCCTGATGCTGGGCATTTGCGATAAAATCGTACCTGGACTGCTAATGGGCGCACTTACGTTTGGTCATTTGCCAACGGTGTTTGTTCCAGCCGGTCCTATGCCATCAGGCTTGCCAAATAAAGAAAAAGCCCGCGTTCGTCAGGAATTTGCTGAAGGCAAAGTTGGTCGCGACGCGCTACTTGAAGCTGAGTCTCAGTCTTATCATTCTGCTGGTACTTGTACTTTCTACGGTACAGCCAACTCAAACCAGCTTGTGGTTGAGATGATGGGCTTACACTTACCAGGTTCTTCGTTTGTTAACCCTGGTACGCCACTGCGTGACGCGCTAACAAAAGCCGCTGCAGTTCAAGCAACTCGCCTAACTGACCTTGGCGACAATTACACGCCAATTGGCCACATTGTAGATGCTAAGGCTATTGTGAACGGTCTTGTAGGTTTACTTGCAACGGGTGGTTCTACTAACCACACCATGCACCTTATCGCTGTTGCGCGCGCTGCTGGTTACATTGTTAACTGGGATGATTTCTCAGATATTTCAAATGCGGTTCCACTACTTACCCGTATTTATCCTAACGGTTCAGCAGACATTAACCACTTTGTTGCCGCTGGCGGTATGTCGTTGCTTATCAAGCAACTGCTTGACGCAGGACTACTACACAACGATGTGAAAACTATCGTTGGTGATGGTCTAGACCTATACACCAAAGAGCCTGTGCTAAAAGACGGCGAGCTAGAGTGGCGCGACGGCCCAACAGAGTCTCTGGATAAAGAGGTACTCGCGACCGTTGATGAACCATTTAAGCCTGATGGTGGTTTGAGCGTGCTTGACGGTAACTTAGGCCGCGGCGTAATCAAAACGTCTGCGCTTCGTACTCCGCATTGCACGATTAAAGCGCCAGCGGTAGTGTTTGAAGATCAGTTTGAACTAGATGACGCGTTTAAATCTGGCAAGCTAGATCAAGACTGCATCGTTGTTGTTCGCTTCCAAGGCCCATCAGCCATTGGTATGCCAGAGCTTCACCGCTTGACGCCACCGCTTGGAGTAATTCAGGACCGTGGATTCAAAGTAGCACTTGTTACTGACGGTCGTATGTCGGGTGCATCGGGTAAGGTACCTGCTGCTATCCATGTGACTCCAGAAGCTTATAAAGGTGGTCTACTTGCTAAGGTACAAGAAGGCGACATTATTGAGCTCAACACCGAAACCGGTGCTTTAACTCTGCACGTTGATGACGAAACACTTGCCGCTCGAGAAGCAGCGCCAGCAAGCTTGGCGAAGCATCATGTTGGTATGGGACGTGAAATGTTTGCAGGTATGCGTGCCATCCTTACTGGTGCAGAAGAAGGAGCGTGTTCACTGTTTTACACGCAGGAGCAAGCATAATGAGCCAAAAGTTTGTGGCTGATGTCGGCGGCACCAATATTCGCGTTGCGAGAGTAACCGAGTCGGGCGTCACTGACATCAAAAAATACATGTGTAATGACTTTGCTAGCATCGATTTGGCTATTACACAGTATTTTACTGATATGCCAGAGCACAACTTTACCCAAGGTTGTATTGCAATTGCCTGCCCAGTGCTAGGTGACCAAGTTGTAATGACTAACCACAGCTGGGCTTTTTCTCAAAACGCTTTGCGTTCGCAGCTTAAGCTAGACGCGCTGTTCGTTATTAACGACTTCACTGCAGTAGCACACTCATTACCTGTGCTAAGTGAAGACCAAGTTGTTCAAATTGGTGAGGGCACACCAAAAGAGAACGGCAATATTGCTGTTTTTGGCCCGGGTACGGGCCTTGGCGTTGAGCATATCACTATGACTTCAACGGGTTGGCAAACATTAGACGGTGAGGGTGGTCATGTTGACTTTGCTCCCGTTGATGAAACCGATGTTGTGGTTTGGCGTCATTTGCAATCAACATTGGGGCGTGCTTCTGCTGAAGAAGTGATGTCTGGACGTGGCTTGCACAATATCTACACTGCGTTAGCTAAGGATGCGTCTGCCCCTGTAGCTTTTACTGAGCCAGCGCAAATTACAGAAGCAGCATTAAACGGAACGTGTGAGTTAGCTGAAGCAACACTGACTCAGTTTTGTCGAATCATGGGAAGCTTCGCGGGTAATATAGCGCTGAATATGGCGACTACTGGCGGCATCTTTATTGGTGGAGGTATTGCAAATCGTTTCCCTGAGTTTATTCAAAACAGCGATTTCAGAGCGCGTTTTGAAGCGAAAGGGCAAATGAAGCATTACGTAAAAGACATTCCCACCTATCTTATTGCAGAGCCTGATCACGGTTTATTAGGTGCGGCTGCATATCTGAATCAAAATACAGCGAGCTAAATTATGACATCAAAATGGAAAACCTCACCAGAGGAAATTTTTGCGGCCGGCCCAGTTGTACCTGTATTGGTTATCAACGACGTAGAAAAAGCGGTACCTCTGGCAAAAGCGCTAATGGAAGGTGGAATTAAAGTTTTAGAAGTAACTTTACGTACACCTGCAGCAATTGACGTAATTAAGCGAATTGCTGAAGAAGTGCCAGATTCTTTAATCGGGGCGGGCACGGTAACCAACGCACAACAGCTAAAGGCAGTTGTTGAAGCCGGCGCTAAGTTTGCTATTAGCCCAGGCATGACGGCTGACTTGCTTAAAGCGGGTATGGATGCTGATATTCCACTTATCCCAGGTATTTCTTCAACGTCTGATCTAATGAAGGGTAAAGATGCGGGTTACACCCATATGAAATTCTTCCCTGCAGAAGCGTCAGGTGGCGTTAAGGCTATCAAATCTATCAGCGGTCCTTTCCCTGATGTAACCTTCTGCCCAACAGGCGGTATTGGTCCAAATAACTACAACGATTACTTAGCACTTAAGAATGTTAAGTGCGTAGGTGGTTCGTGGTTAGCACCGGATGACGCGATTGAGTCAGGAGACTGGGCACGCATCACGCAGTTGGCTAAAGAAGCCGTTGCAGGTGCTAAGCAGTAGTAGCCGCTAAGCTCTACTTTATAAAAAAACCTGCCAATTGGCAGGTTTTTTTATAAGACTCTTTCGCTATTAAATAGTGCTAAAAAGCACGACTCTTAGCGAAAGACCATCGATATAGCCACACTTTTACGTGGGAACAATAGTCTGGCTAAGAGTGTGACTTTCACCAGGTGCTAACGTTCTGCCTTGGGTTAATGACGTCTCCACACAAAGCATATGCTTATAGCCAAATGGGTCCATGTCTGAAATGGACGCAGCACCTTGCCATGGGTTCCACACAACAAGTGAATCATTGCCCTGTGAAACAACTTCGGTAAACGTACTGCCGTCTACTTCAATATCAGCGTTTGTAATGGGCGCAATATGGATTCGGTCGGTTTCTCCGGTAATGGTGTAAGGCGATGGCGTAGGCTTAACCGCCCAAGCGTCAAGCTTGTCTTTATATTCGCCCTCAATGCCTTTTATTACTGCTTGCTGGATATCATCAACATGAAAATAAGTGTGCAAAGCACAGTTAAAGTCGAATGCTACCACCCCTGTGTTTTCAGTAACCAAAGATACCTTCATAGTTTCACCGATAGCGACAACCATGGTTACAGTGCAGTCATTTTCAAATCCCTCAGCCCGGGTAAAACTTGGCGAGAGGGTTATAGTGGTTCCGCTTGCTGATTCTTCTGAGTTAACCAGCTTCCACACCTGGGTTCTTAAAAAGCCGTGAGAGGGAAGGGCCCCTTTTTCGCGACCATGGTCATCACTAAACCACGGCCAACATACTGGAATGCCCCCGCGTATTGGGCGCTCGCCGTTTAGATAGGCGTGTGGACTTACCCAAAGCCGCTCTTTGTTATCGCTCTTTGGAACAAAAGATAAAATATGGCCGCCAAATAAGCTTATGCGCGCTGTGGCGAAAGCGTTATCCACGTCTAAAAAGGTAAGACCATTAGACTCGCTAACGGTAACTGAATTCACAGATGGCATACGTCCTCCTTGGACTGAATACTAAACTTTCAAATAGGCGACGGAAAAATGTGTGTCGCTGAAAAACCGTCTTTATTTTTGAGACAACAAAAAAAGGTGCAAACACAATGCTTGCACCTTTAGATTAACTCAACTTTAGAACAAATAGTTTAACTATTTATTCAATATTTTGTTTATTACTTAGAAATATGAGCTACTAAGTCTAGAACCTTATTTGAGTAACCCCATTCGTTGTCGTACCAAGATACAAGCTTAACGAATGTGTCAGTAAGCGCGATACCTGCAGTAGCGTCGAATACAGAAGTGCGTGCGTCGCCTAAGAAATCATTTGATACAACTGCATCTTCAGTGTAACCCATGATACCTTTCAGCTCGCCTTCTGAGGCTTCTTTCATTGCAGCACAGATTTCGTCGTAGCTAGCAGCCTTCGCTAGGTTAACCGTAAGGTCAACAACTGAAACGTTAGGTGTAGGTACGCGGAAAGCCATACCTGTTAGTTTACCGTTAAGCTCAGGAATTACTTTACCCACTGCTTTGGCAGCACCCGTTGACGATGGGATAATGTTTTGACCCGCGCCGCGGCCGCCACGCCAGTCTTTCATTGAAGGACCATCTACAGTTTTCTGTGTAGCAGTTGTAGCGTGAACGGTTGTCATTAGACCGTCTACAATACCAAACTTGTCGTTAAGCACTTTTGCAAGTGGAGCAAGACAGTTAGTAGTACAAGATGCATTTGAAACGATAGTTTCGCCAGCATAGCTCTCTTGGTTAACGCCCATTACGAACATTGGCGTGTCGTCTTTAGACGGTGCAGACATAACCACTTTCTTCGCGCCAGCTTCAATGTGCTTCGCTGCTGTTTCCTTAGTTAGGAATAGACCTGTTGATTCAACAACAACATCTACGTTTACTTCATCCCACTTAAGCGCAGCTGGGTCTCTTTCAGAAGTAATACGGATAGTTTTGCCGTTTACAACTAGACTGTTGTTATCAACTGAAACTTCACCGTCGAATAAACCGTGCGTCGAGTCGTATTTCAAAAGATAAGCAATGTAGTCTGTGTCTAGCAAGTCGTTAATAGCTACAACTTCAATGTCGTTGCGCTCAGCTGCTGCACGCATTACTAGGCGACCAATACGGCCAAAACCATTGATACCGATGCGGATTGTCATAACGTACCCCGATTGTTCAAATAAAATGAAAATAAATTACGTAAAGTATGGATCAAAATGCCATAATTAGCAAAATAAAAAGCTAAAGTGTTGCAAAATTACGAATAAGTGCTATTGCAATCGTATTCACATATCGCGAAGCCTTTGTTTCTAGAATAATGTTAAAAATTTGTTTGCAGACGCACTTTGCACCTTTGGCCTATGCGTCTTTCACCGAATAACAGGAATGACACACCATGACACAACAACTTCTGCAACAACTGGTTGAAATGCGGGGAATTGAAACCCAATACGTCGACGCATGGGGAAAACCAGCAACCATCGCAGAATCAAGCAAAGCGAAATTGCTAAACACGCTTGGCTATGACACCAGCAGTGATGAAAAAATTCAGTCACAAATTACACAAGATATTAAATCGGTATGGTTGTCGCCTTTAAATCCTGTTCAAGTTGTACGAAACACCCAAGAAATCATTATAGCTGTTCGCTTACCCATCGAGTTGGTTAACGATGACCATACACTTACTATTACGTGTGAAAATGGTGACGTACAGACCCATCAATTTACGCCTGTTGATCAAGAAATGACGACAATGGCGCACATTGACGATGTTGAATTTCATGAATACGTAGTAACCCTACCTTTGGATTTACCACTTGGATATCACGACGTAGCATTAAGTGCAGATGACGATGAATTTGCACGTTCTCGCCTAATTGTGGCACCAGAGGCATGCTATACACCGAAAGAGATTAAAGAAGGCAAAAAAATCTGGGGCTTAAGTGTTCAGCTTTACTGTGTTCGCAGTGAAAAGAACTGGGGCATTGGTGACTTCTCAGACCTTGCACTGCTTATTGAAAAAGCCGCGGGCGTTGGCGCAGATTTTATCGGGCTTAACCCAATTCATGCGCTTTACCCAGCTAATCCTAACGCATGCTCTCCTTATGGACCAAGCTCACGTCGCTGGTTAAACTATTTATATATCGATGTAACTGCAATTGACGGTTACGACGATGCATCGGTGCAAACGGTAGTTAGCAGTGATGAGTTTAGCGCTACGCTAGAACATGCCCGTAATGTTGAGCATGTAGACTACGAAGCAGTAGCCCATGTGAAATTAGCAGCCCTTAAAGCGGTGTTTGATGTTTACGATGCTAAATACCTTCGTAAAAACACCAAACAAAATAAGGCATTTAATGCTTTTGTTGATGCCGGTGGCGAAAGCTTAGATATGTTAGCGGTGTACGATGCTCTTCAGTCACACCTAAAAGCTGATGGTAAGGAAAGTTGGGGGTGGCCGGTATTTCCACAGGAATACAAAGACTATCATAACCCAGCAGTGGCTAAGTTTAAGAGCGCTAATCAGCATGAAGTTAAGTTTTACCTGTTCCTTCAATGGATTGCTGCCCAGCAACTTGAAGCAGCAAGTAATAAAGCAACCGATGCAGGCATGACTATTGGTCTTTATCGCGACCTTGCGGTAGGTGTGAGCGAAGGCAGTGCGGAAATTTGGGGTAACAAAGACCTATACTGCACAGGCGCAAGTGTAGGTGCTCCACCGGATATCTTGGGCCCACTAGGCCAGAACTGGGGGTTGCCGCCAATGGACCCTCGCAAGCTTTACGAACAAGCCTATCAGCCAATTATTGACTTGTTTGCGTCTAACATGGCGTCTTCAGGTTCGTTGCGTATCGACCACGTTATGGCGTTACTCCGTTTGTGGTGGGTAGTGAAGGGCGACCACGCGAAAGACGGTGGTTATGTTTATTATCCTGTCGACGATTTGCTAGGTATTTTAGCGTTAGAAAGTCATCGCAATGAAAGTTTGGTTATTGGTGAAGACCTAGGTACCGTACCCGAAGAAATTCGCGGCAAGCTTGCTGATAATGGCGTGTACTCCTACCGCGTATTTTTCTTCGAGCAAGCAGAAGACGGCGGTTTCTTCTCGCCTAGCCATTATCCCGTTCAGTCGATGTCAACCTTGACTACTCACGATATGCCGACGTTGATTGGTTACTGGCACTGTCTAGATTTAGAGTTGGGTAAAGAAATAGGGCTGTACCCGACAGAAGAAATTCTTCAAACGCTTTATGCAGATCGTCATGAAAATAAACAAGCGATCCTTGATACGCTGCATGGACACGGCTCCATTGGCGACAATGTAGGTCGCGATGTGAATCACACCGGCATGAATCGCGATTTGAATAACGGCATGCAGGTTCATATGGCAGGGGGGTCAAGTGCGCTGTTAAGTCTTCAACTAGAAGACTGGTTAGAAATGGATAAGCCAGTGAACATTCCTGGTACATTTGATGAGTATCCAAACTGGCGTAGAAAGCTGACTGAGAATATTGAGTCGATGTTTGAAAGACATGATATAAATGAGTTAGCGTCTAAACTTACTCATGCTAGAAAACAAGCAAGCCAAGACTAACTGTCGTTGTCAAAGAATCGACAAGAGGCAGTTGCTTAGGCAACTTTAACGAGTAAGATAAAGTACCAAGACGGTACTTGAAAGAGCTTAAATGTGATCAACGCATTTAAGCTCTCAATTCAACCCGCTGTCATGCGGGTTTTTACTAGGAGTAGCGAATGCAATTAGCGCAGCAGTTCGAACAGGTATTATGTTCTCAGCCGTTTTCCCATTTAGGTATAGTGACAAAAGAGCAAAGCTCTTTACTTCGTGTTTGGCATCCAAACGCAAGTGAGATAACGATTAAATGGGGCAATCCTGCGCTAAAGGACACAACCGTTACTTCCAGTAATGGTTTGTTCGAAACACCACTGCCAGAAAAGTATCAAGGCGAAATTTATCGCGTTCTAGCTAAAGGCGAAAACGCTTATATCGATCCATATCAATTTACCGACCAGGCTTATCACGCAGTACATTACATCGACAGCACGCCTGCGAACTTATATGAACAGGCTGGCGCACAAATTATTACACTGACTTCACCAGAAGGTGAAGCTGTAAAAGGGGTAAGGTTCTGCGTATTTGCCCCTAATGCAAGTACGGTTTCACTTATTGGCGATTTCAATCAATGGGATGGTCGTTTACATCCTATGGAAAAAACGTCTATGGGATACTGGGTGCTGTTCGTTCCAGAACTCAGCGTCGGAGAGCGCTACAAGTATCAGCTTAAAGATGCGCACGGCCATGACCTGCCGCACAAAGCAGACCCTTTAGGTTTCAGTGCAGAACAATACCCATCGCATGCCTCAAAAATTTACGACCACAACATCTACAAGTGGAATGATGGCGCTTGGATGGAAAAGCGCAAGGGCAATAAATACAACAGCCCGATGAGCATTTACGAGGTACATCTAGGGTCTTGGAAGCGCCCTGGCGTTGAAACGGATGCGCGTTATCTAACGTACAAAGCACTGTCTGATGATCTCATAAGCTATGTAAGTGATATGGGCTACACTCATATAGAACTGCTGCCCATTTCAGAGTTTCCGTTTGATGGCTCATGGGGTTACCAGCCAGTGGGCATGTTCGCGCCAACCAGTAGATTCGGAAACCCAGATGAATTTAAATACTTTGTTGATAAGGCTCACCAAGCAGGTATCGGCGTAATTATCGATTGGGTACCCGCTCATTTCCCTGAAGATGGTCACGGTCTAGCAAGATTTGATGGCTCATGTGTCTATGAGTATGAAGATCCAAGGAAGGGCTGGCATCCAGATTGGAATTCATGCATTTATGATTTTGGTAAAGATACAGTACGTCAGTTTTTAGTAGCAAATGCACTGTTTTGGTTAGATAAATTCCACGTGGATGGACTGCGTGTTGATGCTGTGGCATCCATGCTTTATCTCGATTATTCACGTAATGACGGTGAGTGGATCCCGAACGTGGACGGCGGCAACGAAAACTATGAAGCTATAAGTTTACTCAAATGGATGAATGAAGAAGTGTATAAACACTTCCCTGACGCCATGACCATTGCGGAAGAATCGACCTCATTTCCGAAGGTTTCTCGACCTGTTTTTGAAGGTGGTCTAGGCTTCGGCTTTAAGTGGAACATGGGGTGGATGCATGACTCTTTGCATTACATCGCTAAAGACCCTGCGTACCGAAACTATCACCATGGCGATATTACCTTTAGCATGGTGTACGCGTTTGATGAAAACTTCGTACTGCCTATTTCACACGATGAAGTTGTGCATGGTAAAGGCAGTATGCTGCACAAAATGCCAGGCGATGAATGGCAGCAAGCCGCTAATCTACGTTGCTATGCCGGTTTTATGTATGGCCATCCCGGTAAAAAACTTAACTTTATGGGCAATGAGCTTGCGCAGGCACGTGAGTGGAACCATGACAGCAGCTTAGACTGGCACCTGCTCGATTATGATAAACACAAGGGAGTCCAAACGCTTTATAAAGCGCTCAATAACCTTTATACATCAACACCAGCGCTATACGAGCAAGACCACGTACCTAGTGGTTTCGCATGGCTAGATCACAGTAACGCAGACCAAAGCGTAGTATCATTTGTGCGTACGTCAAAAGATGCAAAGCAAAAAGTGTATGTGGTGTCTAATTTTACGCCCGTGCCACGTGAAAATTTCAGAATAGGCGTAGATGATGCATGTACGTTATCGCTTGCACTTAATACCGATGATAGTGCCTACTGGGGGAGCAACTATGAGGTCGTACGTGAAGTTTCCACGCAAAACACGCCTTTCCATAACCGCGGCCACTCGGTAGAGATAACTTTACCGCCGTTAGCCACCGTTTTTTACGTTGCTAATGTAGGTTAACCCGTCTTAGGCGTTATAGCCTTAGCGTATAAGTAGATTGAGAACGCAGTGAAAGAAATTTCAGAGATAGTGCAAATTGTTGAAAGTGGGGTGGGTAATGCACATCCACTTGGCGCCACACTGACTCACGATGGATCTAATTTTGCCGTTTATGCTCCTGATGCTAAAGCGGTCGTATTGTGCTTTTTCAATTGCGATACTGAAGAGGCAATAAGTGAACACCCACTGCCAGAAAAGACCGGCGACGTTTGGCACGGTCATTTTAGTGGTGTAAGTGCAGGCCAGTACTATGGGTACCGTGTAGAGCGTGGAGAAGTTGGTTTACATGCTGTGCCCACTGACAAGTTACTTATTGATCCGTACGCCAAAAAAATCAGCCGTGCAATTAAGTGGGATGCGAGGCAGTACAAACACGACTCTCAGTTTATGATCCCTAAGTGCATAGTCATAGATCATAATGACTATGCAACTAATCATGCTCGTCCGCCGGTTATACCTAAACATAAGAGAGTGGTGTATGAGGCACACGTAAAAGGCCTAACAAAGCTTCACCCAGAAGTGCCAAAAGCACACCGTGGTAAATTCATTGGTGCAGCTCACCCTAGCGTCATTAAACACATTAAGGCATTAGGCGTAACAACAGTTCAATTTATGCCTTTGTGTTCGTTTATGCCAGAGCCTTTTATCACCGATAAGGGCTTAACAAACTATTGGGGGTATAACCCCGTTAACTTCTTTGCGCCTGAACCACGCTATGGCGTGTCAGACGCGCTCGCTGAACTTAAGTCTATGATTGACGCTTATCACAGTGCAGGCTTAGAGGTAATAGTTGATGTGGTGTTTAACCACACAGCAGAGGCGGGCGGTGGTGGCCCTATTTTATCCTATAAAGGGTTTTGCCCAAACCAAGCGTATTTGTTGGAACAAACGAAAAACGGTGAATTGGTTTACTCTAATCACTCTGGCTGTGGTAACACAGTAAATACTGCGCAGCCATTTATGATGGGGCTTATTCTAGATGCCATGCGTCACTGGGTGTCCGTTATTGGTGTAGACGGTTTTCGCTTCGATTTGGCAGTTTGTTTGGGAAGAGAGCCCCAGCAATACAATAAGAAATCCGGGTTACTAAGAGCCATCAGTAGCGACCCTGTTTTAAAAGATAAGGTGCTGCTCGCTGAGCCTTGGGATATTGGTCCAAACGGTTACCAAGTCGGCAACTTCCCGTCACCATGGTTAGAGGTAAATGATAAATACCGCGATACAGTTCGCGCGTTTTGGCGGGGAGATGGTGGTGTAACAGCAGACTTTGCTACGCGGTTAATGGGCTCACGAGATATTTTCCACAAAGGCCGGCGACATATCAGTACGTCAGTTAATAACGTGACTTATCACGATGGTTTCACGCTACATGATATGGTGACCTACGCTGAGCGCCACAACCTCGATAACTTAGAAGAAAATCGAGATGGTCATGGGCACAACCTTTCTGCAAACTACGGCGTAGAGGGGGAAACGAATGACGAGCGAATTCTTGCTATGCGAGAGCGACAAAAGCGTAATCTGTTCGCTACCCTGATTTTTTCTCAGGGGACTCCCCATATACTCGGTGGTGATGAGTTAAGTCGTACTCAAAATGGCAACAATAACGCCTACTGCCAGGATAACCCAATTAGCTGGATGAATTGGGAACTAAACAAGCGTAAGCAGGACTTTTTAAGCTTTTGCCAGTATGTAGTGCGCTTGCGTCAATCATCATTATTGCTTAGCGAATTAAAGCTTCATGACGACACTTTTACACTATCAAGAAACGTTAAAGAGATTAATTGGTACAAACCGGATGGTTCGGACAAAGCGTCTGAAGATTGGAATGCACATCACAACAAAGCGTTTGGTGTTGAAATAAAGGGCTGTGTCATGAGCCAGAGAGAGCCCGACCAAAAGCCCGAGCACTGGTTTTTGTGTGTGAATGCTAGCGATAGTGACGTGCGTTTTCACCTGCCAACAGTATTACCAAAAGGTGGGTGGACCATGCATTTAGACACGCGCTATAGTTCACTAGAAGAGCAACCTTCTATTTGTATTCAAAAGGTGTTTTTACAAGCCAGTAAATCTCTCACGCTGTTTAGTTTTTCCCAATTTTCGGAATGAAAGCTGTAGTTAAACTAACAGAAAGCCTTAAAACGATAACGCGCTATATCAGGTTTTATTTGTCTGCCAAAGGCCGTTTGCTTTTTCAAAACTCACGGCGTTCGCTAACGGGCACGAACCTGATTATTCAGCGCTAGTCGAAATACAGGCAGCGAGATAAACCCAAATAGATAAACGCAGCGCTCGGCCACCGACAAATAGCATGCACTGTAGGAAAACGCTACCGTGTCTTTACAGTTGTATGAATTTTGTTCTGCGTGGTGATGTGTGTGTTATTCGGTATTAAATAAAAACAAATTTCTCGTTCAAACTGGCCTTAAAAAGCTGTTAATGTTTACCGCTGGTGACATTTACACCAGCGCGTACTAATTTGTTAGCTTAAGCTGTTCTTTATTCTTTCTGGTGGTATCATGCGCAGCCATCTGAAATGTGAGGGTGTTCCTATGCAAAAGAAAGGTGGTAATTCGCACGAAGACAAAGCGTGTGATATTGGTTTTATCGGTTTAGGGGTGATGGGTAGTAACCTAACCATGAACCTAGTAGACCATGGCTATCGTGTCGCGTGTTTCGATTTAGATCAAAACAAAGTTGAGTCAATTCTGGCTAAAGACGCAAGCGAAAGAGCCGAAAATACTGAGCCTCGCGTTGAAGGCTGCAGCTCTTACACCGAGCTTTTAAGCAAGTTAAAAGCCCCGCATCTAATCATTATCTCTGTGCCAGCTGGCGCCCCTGTTGACCACGTATGTAATCACCTTATTGACGCGGGAATTCACGCTGACGATATCGTGGTTGATACTGGCAATAGCTTGTGGACCGACTCAGTAGCCCGCGAAGAGCAGTATAAAGGTAAATTTATCTTCTTCTCTACCGCTGTGTCTGGCGGTGAAGTGGGCGCGCGTTTCGGACCGTCCTTAATGCCATCAGGTAACCCTTATGCGTGGACGCGTATTGAGCCAGTGCTTAAAGCCATTGCGGCAAAAGTTGACCCTGAAACAGGTAAACCATTAGAAAGCCATACGCCAGGCCAGCCTGTGTTAGAAGGCGAGCCATGCGCCACTTATATCGGTCCCGTTGGGGCAGGGCACTACGTAAAAATGGTGCATAACGGTATTGAATACGCCGACATGCAACTTATTTGCGAAACTTACCATGTAATGCGCGAAGCCCTTAAAATGACGCCTGCTGATATTGCAGAAGTGTTTCGAAATTGGAACGAAGGAAAGTTAAACAGCTACTTGATGGAAATCAGCGCTGAAGTCCTCGAGCAAATGGACCCTGAAACGCAACAGCCATTAGTTGATGTTATCTTAGACAGAGCGGGCCAAAAAGGCACGGGCCTTTGGACTGCAGTAAGTGCATTACAAGTAGGTAGTCCTGCACAGACCATTACTTCTGCAGTATTTGCTCGTAGTATTTCGAGCTTGAAAGAAGAGCGTGTAGCGGCAAGCGAAGTGCTTGCTGGCCCAGATACGCCTACGTTTAGCGATGATCAAAAAGCGTCTATCATCAATAAGCTAGAACAAGCGCTTTATTGCTCCAAAATCTGTGCCTATGCACAGGGTTTCCAGCTTATGGCAATGGCGGGTAAAGAGCACGGTTGGACGCTAGAGTTTGGTGAAATAGCTAAAATATGGCGTGCAGGCTGTATTATTCGCGCTGTATTCCTGCAGTCTATATCTCAAGCCTACGAAACGAATGAAGACTTGGCTAACTTGTTATTAGACCCGTTCTTTGCAGAGCAAATTACGCAGTATCAGGCTGACTGGCGTGAGTCTATCGCTCAGGCGACACTGGCTGGTGTACCGTGCCCTGCAATGATGTCGGCGCTTAGCTACTACGATTCATATCGCTCTGCAGTGCTACCAGCTAACTTATTACAAGGTCAACGGGATTACTTTGGTGCACATACTTATCAGCGTGTAGATAAGCCTGCAGGCAAGAAGTATCACATTGAGTGGAGTGATCCAGCACGACCTCAAACTGCTATCAAGAGATAGCATGAGCTAAATACTGAGGCAAACGTTCATTTTTGAGCGTAAACTATGAAAAGGTGTATTTGTATTCAAATACACCTTTTTTGTTTAAGAGGTAATTTATGTCGACAGGTAAGAACCCAAACGCATCACAGACTGAAAAGGACTGGAAAACTGAGCTTAGCGAAGAAGAGTATTATGTATGTCGCGAAGCCGGCACAGAGCGACCTTTTACCGGTGTGCTGCTAGATGAACAACGAGATGGCCTATACGTCTGTAAGTGCTGTGAAGCACCACTTTTTCCTTCAGATACTAAGTTTGATGCCGGCTGTGGCTGGCCTTCGTTTTATAAACAGCTTGATGACGGCAACGTAGATTATAGAGAAGATTTAACGCACGGTATGCGCCGGGTCGAGATTTTTTGTAAACAGTGTGGTTCACATTTAGGCCACGTATTTCCAGATGGACCAGCGCCAACCGGCCAACGTTATTGCGTTAACTCGCTATCTATGACGTTTAAAGGTGAAGACGATATAAAAATCAAAGGCTAAATACTTTAATTGAATCGCGCTTCTATCTATATAAGCGCTAATTAAGGTAAACATCTGATTAAAATTTAACCTTGTGGCAAGTGCCTTTAGACCTAGTTAAAAAAAACCGCCCATAAACGGCGGTTTTTTTAATTATTTACTAATGAAATTGTGTAATTGAATTTCAAAATTCTAAAGTTTGTTGAGTTTTAACGAGGTTGCATCAAACGTAGCGCTGTTTAAGCTACTGACTATTTCATCGATGATATTATCTAATATCTCAACAGGCAGCGCGTATCTCTGGCCAAGCTGAATGCGCTGTGTCTCGTCAAGTCGGTCATCATAATGTTCAGCAACGCCATACCAAACATAGGCAAGGCGAAAGTTATCTTCATCCATTCCCATTGAAGCCAGTGAGTAAAAGATACTGACATCAATATCGTCACTATCCGTGTATAAACTCAGCGCGCGATATAGTGTGCTGATGGTGCGTTCTTGGTCAGTTTTTATTTGTACAGAAGCGAGTTCGACTAACAATTTAGGGTCGCTGACAAGGTTGCTCGCTGCATAGCGCTCGAAGCGATGAAAAGCATCTTTGTCGTTATAGCGAGTCCAATGGTAGTAAGAAAGATAAGGGTCAAGGGAGTCTTTCGTTTCCCGGCTTAGGCGTTTAATTTCACGCTGTGCAGTAATAACGCCCTTAAGTCTCGTAGCCTCTTTACCTTTTCGTTTAACGTGTTCGATATGTTGTGCTTCTTCGACGCATACTAGGTATTCCTCAAAGTTTAAAAGGAGAGGGTACTTATAAGCCTCGTCTTTTGAATCTTGATTGTAATAACGAAGGCGAATGATCTCGGCACGCTCAGCGCGACAGCGCGCATCTAAACTCAAATCTGTGCAAATCTCACTATGAGATTCACAAATTTCACTGATAGTAGGTTCAAAAAGATCGCCACAACCGGTGAGTGTTGCCGCTGCTGCCAGCCACATAGTCGTTACATAACCTTTTGTTGGAAACTTACTAAATAAATTCGTTGTTGTACGAGTTTTCATAGAGGTTTTGAAACTTATCAACAATTTGGTCTTCCTTGCTTGTTTATTTAAGATACTGCTCGTCACCGTCAGGCGAAAACTCACCTAGTGTACCCTAAAAATAATAAAAAGCTGACGCGTAATTAGGAATAGTTGAGAGCGTTAGTGCCAATCAATAAATTGGCCGCGCATACAACAATGACAACACCGTTAATTTAATATCGATGAAGGCAGAAGCATGAATCAACAGTTTGAGCAGGAATTACAAAGCAGCTGGCAAGAGCGTCAGGAATACGCAGAAATGATGTTGCCCCTTATTGGTAAGTTATACCGTAATAAGGCAGTTGAAATTTCAGTTTATGGACGCTCGCTACTGAACGCCAGTGCTATTGATGTTATTAAAGCGCACCGCAAAGTGCGTCTGCACGAAGGTATTAAACTACGCCTACGCGAAAGCTACCCAATTTTAGAAGCCCTGAGTAACATGAAGCTTGCTCCGGCACAAATTGATATTGGTAAATTAGCTTTTGATTTTCACTACGGTTCTGCGGTCGACAACAACGACCTTACGGCCTACCTTAACGAAAAACTAAACGACGTTGCCGACAAAGAGGACGATCAGAAACCTCAGGACGTTGTACTATATGGTTTTGGCCGTATAGGTCGTTTACTTGCTCGCTTGCTAATTGAGCGTCAGGGTAAAAACAACAAGCTTCGCTTACGTGCTATTGTGGTTCGTGGCGGGCGCGATGGCGACTTAGAAAAACGCGCAAGCTTACTGCGCCGCGATTCAGTGCATGGGCCATTCAACGGCAGCATCACAGTTGATCACGAACGTAACGCGCTAAAAGCAAACGGTTCATACATTCAAGTCATTTATGCCAACAGCCCAGATGAAGTGGATTACACTCAATATGGTATCGATAACGCTATCATCGTTGATAACACAGGTATTTGGCGTGACCGCGATGGCCTTGGCCTACACCTTAAAGCTAAGGGTGCAGCGAAAGCTATTCTTACTGCCCCGGGTAAAGGTGATATTAAGAACATTGTACACGGTGTAAACGACGAAGAAGTCACACCAGAAGACACAATTGTATCTGCTGCAAGCTGTACGACTAACGCAATAACGCCGGTACTTAAAGCGCTTGACGAAGAGTACGGTATTGAAAACGGTCACGTTGAAACGGTTCACTCTTACACTAACGATCAAAACCTTATCGATAACTACCACAAGGGCGACCGTCGCGGGCGTAGCGCGCCACTTAATATGGTTATTACCGAAACAGGCGCAGCAAAAGCCGTCGCAAAAGCCTACCCGAAGTTGGCAGGTAAGCTTACCGGTAATGCTATTCGTGTACCTACACCAAACGTATCGCTAGCGATTTTGAACCTAAATCTTAAGACGCCGGTGGATCGCATTGCCGTCAATGAGTTCTTGCGCGATACCGCACTGTTTTCAAAGCTTCAGCATCAAATTGACTACACGGCAAGTAAAGAGATCGTGTCTACAGACTTGGTAGGCTCACGTGCTGCATCTGTGGTTGACTCTCAGGCGACCATCGCAGCAGACAGCCGTTTGACACTTTACGTATGGTATGACAATGAGTTTGGCTATAGCTGCCAGGTATTGCGCGTGGTTCGCGATATGGCGGGGCTAAGCTTCCCTACATTGCCACTTTAAGCGACACGCAATTTAATTAACTGTATAAAAAACCGACCCAAGTGGTCGGTTTTTTGATGGTGTAAACATTTTGTATACTCTTGATAGTACAAAACCCGCTGTGTGCGTGGAATTTGTGTTTACGTCTATGCTAAATTAGCGCTCAAATAATGAGGAAAACGACAGTCTATGCATATTTCCAGTCAATTCGACAGCGGTAACATTGAAGTTGTTAGCGCACAATCACCAGACGATATCCGTCTAACCATCCCTAATGACAACCAATCTGAATTTGCTCAGTGGTTCCATTTTCGTTTAGTGGGCGAAACTTTTGTTACGCACACAATGACGATTGGTAATCTGGCTAAGTCAGCGTATCCAGAAGGTTGGAAGGGATATAACGTTCTAGCGTCTTACGACCGTCAAACTTGGTTTAGAATTCCTAGCGAATTTGACGGTGACAATCTTACGTTCTCACTAACGCTAGAACAGCCAAGTGTGTACTTCGCGTATTTCATTCCTTTTAGCTACGAACGTCACCTTGACCTTGTACACGACGCGCAGATGTCACTACTGTGCGAGCACAAATTCCTAGGCCTTACCCTTGATGGCCGTGATATGTCTATGCTGGTTATCGGTGAAGAAACACCAGAAAAGAAAAAAGTCTGGATCACGGCACGTCAACACCCTGGCGAAACCATGGCCGAGTGGTGTGCCGAAGGTATTATTTACCGTCTGCTCGACGAGCAAGATGGTTTGGCGCGACAGTTGCTTGATAATGCTGTTTTCTACATTGTGCCAAACATGAACCCAGACGGCAGCGCACGTGGCCACCTGCGTACCAACGCTGTAGGAACCAATCTAAACCGTGAGTGGGCAACGCCTTCGCAAGAAAAAAGCCCAGAAGTACTTTACGTACTGAATGCAATGAGCGAAATTGGTGTAGACATGTATCTTGATTTGCACGGTGATGAGGCATTGCCGTACAACTTTGTCGCAGGAAGTGAGGGTAACCCTAGCTATAATGACACCATCAAAATGCTTGAAAATACGTTTAAAGATGCGTTGTTAAATGCAACGCCTGAATTTCAAGACGAGTTTGGCTACGATAAAGATGAGCCGGGTAAGGCTAATTTAACCGTGGCTTCAAACGCGGTGGGCGAGAAGTTCAAGTGCATGGCGTACACGGTAGAAATGCCATTTAAAGACAACGCAGATGTACCAGACGACATCTACGGTTGGTCGGTACAGCGCAGCCGCCAATTAGGTGAAGATTTACTTATTGGTGTGAATGCGGTTGTTAAAAAGCTAAAAGCATCAGAGCAATAAAATAAGAATTAGGAAGCGAAAGCTTCTGCAAAAAGGCCTCGACAAAAAGAGGCCTTTTAATTATTAAAATAAAACAACAATTAAACATAATAAAAAAGGGGAATAACGTTGGAAGGGTTATATGGTTTTCTAACTATGCTCGATGGATTCTTAGGGGGCGCGTTCTGGTTTCCTTATGTTCTATTAGGCGTAGGTCTTTTCTTTACGGTTTATCTTAAGTTTCCACAAATTCGTTTCTTCAAACACGCCTGGCAGGTTGTTACCGGTAAGTTTGATAAAGAAAGCGATCCAGGTGACACCACGCACTTTCGTGCACTAACTACTGCACTGTCTGGTACCGTAGGCACAGGTAACATCTCAGGTGTTGCTTTCGCTATTTTCCTTGGTGGTCCTGCAGCACTGTTTTGGATGTGGGTGACGGCTTTCTTAGGTATGACGACTAAGTTTGTTGAGGTTACCCTGTCACATAAATATCGTGTGAAAACTGAAGACGGCACCATGGCCGGCGGCCCTATGTATTACATGGACCGTCGCCTAAACATGAAGTGGCTTGCCGTAGCGTTTGCTGTTGCCACAGTAGTAAGTTCATTTGGTACGGGTAACCTTCCACAAAGTAATGGTATCGCGCAAAGTATTGAAGCTACTTTTGGCTTCGAGCCTTGGTTGGTTGGGAGTGTATTGGGTATTCTTCTGGCGCTAGTAATTCTTGGCGGTATACAGCGTATTGCTGCGTTTACAGCGCGGGTTGTTCCGGTTATGGCCGTAATCTACCTTATTGGCGCACTTGCCGTGATTTTCGCAAACCTAGAGAACATTGGGCCTTCCTTTGCCGCAGTTATTGGTGATGCGTTCACTGGTTCAGCAGCTGCAGGTGGCTTTTTAGGGGCTTCTCTAGCTTATGCGTTTAACCGTGGCGTTAACCGCGGCCTGTTTTCGAACGAAGCGGGTCAGGGCTCTGCACCAATCGCTCACGCAGCAGCAAAAACAAAAGAGCCAGCGTCAGAAGGTATGGTTTCACTACTTGAACCTTTTATCGACACCATTCTAATTTGTACTGTTACTGGTTTAGTTATTCTGTCGTCAGGCGTGTGGAAAGAAAAACATGAAAACGTTTTCGATCGTTCAGATATGTACTTTGTTGCAGGTCAATACGACGACACGAATCAGGATGACGTAAACAAACTATATGGTTACCTGAATGAAATTGAAGGTAACAATGTAGAGCCGTACACAGGGTCAATTACCGTTGTAAACGGCACGGCTGTAAGCGATGGTTTTACGCTACTTAACGCTAGATCTGTCGCAGAAGACGTGAAGTATGCAGTAGGCAGTGAAGACTTGTTTACTGGCACGCTTAAGATTGTCGACGGAAAGCCGGTTAAAGAGAACCTTGAAGTAAGCGGTAAGTCACTGGTTCACTCGGCAGCGCTCACCACTATAGCCTTTACTCGTGGTTTCTTTGGCGATGCAGGGCAGTATATTGTCTCAATTGGATTAATGTTATTTGCTTTTTCAACCGCTATTGCTTGGTCTTATTATGGCGATCGCGCTATGACCTACTTGTTTGGACCACGCTCTGTAATGCCGTATCGCGTTATTTACGTAGCGGGCTTTGTTTGGGCGGCATTTTCTGATACCACCCTTGTTTGGGCGCTTTCTGCCGTGGCTATTGTAGTAATGACGCTTCCCAATCTGTTTGGCATCATGCTGCTATGTAAAGAAATGAAAGAAACGGTCAATGACTACTGGTCTCGACACAAAAAATAGTATTTAAGCTACTTTTAGTACTTTTTTCGGGTATTTAGAAGAAAGAGAGTACGGAAAGCTAGCCTGTAAAAATGCGCAGTGGTGAACTTTGTACAAAAGTTAACACCCTGCGCATTTTTGTTTTGTAACGAAGAGGGTATTCAACAGAATCGACTTCATTGTTGTGTTGAACTTCAGTATGATACCCGTCCGCGTAAAATGTTGGCGTACTTAATCACGCTTAAGCATTTCTAGTTCGCACCCAGTAAACAGGAGCAACATATGGCATTAGTTGACTGTCCTTCATGTAATAAGAAAACGTCTGATAAAGCAAAGACGTGCCCTCACTGCGATTTTAAAATCGGAGACGCTACCTCAGAAGATATAGAGCGCAAACAAAGCTTACAAAGATTTAAAAAATTAGCGAGTATCCAAAACCAGTCGCTTATTGCTATGCTGATATTTGTTGCGAGTTTTGGCTTCATGTATTGGGGCGGGACACGCCCGGGCGATTTGCAACATAATTTAGCTATTTTGGGCGCTGTGGTTGGCTTTGTATGGTACTTAGTAAATCGCGCGCGAATTGTTTACATAAAGCGTTTTTCCTAAATGAATATAGAAGCACTTGTAGCCAGTATGACGCCGGAGATTTACGAGCGTCTGCGTCAGGCAGTTGAAACCGGTAAGTGGCCAGATGGTACACCTTTGAATGACGAGCAAAAAGCAAGCAGCATGCAGGCCGTGATGCTTTATCAAGCTAAAATAGAAAGGTCCTCTGAACACATGACCGTAGGTGAAAGCGGCGAAATTGTACATAAAAGCAAAGCCGACTTTAAACGCTCGTTACGCGACGAGCAGGAAGATAAAAATACAATAGCGCGGTTTAAACAGGATGATATTTAGTCGTATATTTGCGCCTTCACACCAAAGCCCAAAGCCTGAGAAACGGATGCAGGCGATTGAGAGTCTCTCTCCCGACAAGGCACAGGAAAAAACAATACTTCACGAACTGGCATTTAATGATGAAGAGGCAAATGTCAGTCTGGCAGCGCTTGAAAAGCTAAACAGCTTTGTGTTGTGGCTCAAAATGTCGCAAATTGCAAAGCAATCTAGGGTTAAGAAAGCCGCTGAAAAGAAGGTGAATGCTGCTTTATTAGGCGAGGGAGATGTTAGGCTTTCACGTCAAGAGATATTCTCGTTTTTGACAGAAACAGCCAACCCTGACTTAGTGGTACAGTTAGTGCCGCAAATGTTGAAGAAAGAGCCTAGTCTTCTACAAGATGATGCCCTAGCTAGCGCGCTAATTGAAAAAGTGGGTAAGCCCTCGTTTACTCAATTTATCTTTTTAGAGGGAGCAAGCGCTAAGCTGCAAACTCAGTTGATTAACGCACAATCAGAGGTTTCAGAGCTACAGAAGCTTGCCAAAAAAGTGTCAAGTGATGCGCTTGTAGAGCAAATTAATGCGCGAATTGACGCTATTAAAGAGGCTGCAAAGCGTCCAATTGAGCTTAAAAAGCAGCTAACGCTGGTGCTATCTAAATACCAAGCATTACTCGATAAGTCAGACGTTGAAACTATTGAAGAGAAACGCAACGAGTTAGAAAGCGAGCTAACTGGATTATTTGCACAAATTGATTTGCTTGTTGAGGAAGAACGCGCTGATTATGAAGAAAAGCGCGCTCGTATAACCGAACAAGTAGAGCGATATGTAAGCCGTATTCGCCCTGCATGGGAGGAAAAGCAACAAGCTTCGCAACGTGCCAATACCAAAGCTTTATGCGAACAGCAATTAACTCATGCGAAAGAGCAAGTTGCCTGGCTATACAACAATCGTTTATGTGAAGCGACGCTCGCCGATGTGGCTACCGTTAACGAAAGCGTTCGCGGCGTAGAGGCTACTCTAGAACAGCTTACTCGCCTTGGCAGTGAGCTTACGGCCGAGAAGCGTATTGCAGAAATTAAGCGTGAGGTTGATACGTTAAACGACCAGCTTGATCGCTTCTCCATGCAACAGCAATACGGACAAAAGCTGCTAATTAAGCTACAACAGCTTGAAGATATCGCCGCCAAGATTGTTTCTGAAAATGATAGCGATAATGTGCAGGTCAATCGCGATTCAGATGCCAAAGATGAGGTGGCCCCTGCTGCTAGTGAGGAAAGCGTAGCAAGCAGTGAGACGGTCGAACAAGACACCTTGCAAAGCCTTAAAGCTCAATTTGACGAAACAAAACAAGCGTATAAAGCGCTTAGTGGTGAAATCGACGCTGTTCCTAAAGCCTTGTCTAAGCGCTTTAACACTGCCAAAAACAGTGTAAATGCCAAAGAGCGCGCGCAGAGAACGAAAGAAAACGAGCACATTAAACACGTTCGTAAACACATTAGTGTGATTGATAACTTAATTGCTCAAGGTAAGTTTCGCGTTGCTATTTCAAAGTTTGCCAAGCTTCAAGACACTTACTCTGCAATGCCAAGCTCAGCAAAAAAGAGTGTGGAAAAGCGCTTTGTGAAGACTGCAGATGATGTGTCGCGATTGGAAGGCTGGCAGGATTACCTTGCAGCGCCGCGTAAGCCAGCTCTTGTGGCAGAGGCCCAAGCACTGGCAGATGTTGCTCCTGATAACATTAAGCAAAGAAGTAACGCCATCAAATACTTGCGTAAGCAATGGTTATCGCTAACACCGTCATCGTCAAATAACGACGAAAGCAGTGATGATGCATTGCAACAGCAATTCGATGCTGCCCTTGAGAAAGCGTTTGAGCCATGTAGAGCACATTACGCTAAGTTAGACCAACAACGCGCTGCCGCGCGGGAACAGCGTGAATCCATCATTAATACAGTCAAGGCAATGGATATTACTATGCCTGAAGCTGAGTTGGTGAAGGTATTTGATAGAGCATCTAAAAAGTGGCACAGCGCAGGTCAGGTTGAGCGTGAAGTATATGAGGAGTTGAAACAAGAATGGAAGACGGTTTCTTCGCCTATCCAAGCTAAGGTGACTCAGTGGCAAAGTGATAACCAGACACAAAAGCGTAGTTTGGTTGCCAAAGCTCAACAGCTTTCAACCGAAGAGGATATAACAGACGCTGCCGACAAGGCTCAGCAGTTACAAAAGCAATGGAAGCAAATAGGTCACGCTGGTAAACGGGAAGAGAGTAAGTTGTGGGCAGAGTTTAAAGCTGCAAACGATACGGTTTTTGAGCGTTTAAAAGCGCAGCGTAAAGTGCAGAGTAATGCATCTAATGAATTAGTTGATTCTTTGCTGACGCAAACTGAGGCTATCGATATCAACAGTGATGACGCAAGCTTTACTCAATCCGTCAATGTTGTACAAGCTCAGCTAAATGAACTGCCTAAAGCACTGCGCAATAAAGTTGAACGAAAGATAGACGCTATTGAAAACAAACGCGAGACACTGGTAAAAAATGCACAGTCGCAGGCTCGCTTAGCCCGAGCTCAAGCGCTTGTCTCATTACTTCAGTTGAGCGCTGGCGAAGCCGGTATTGATGAACGGGCTGATGAACAATCGTTAGCAGAAACGTTAGGTAAGCGGTGGTCAAGTTCACTTGGTCAGTCTACTGGCAGTACAGCGAGTCAACACGATAGACAGTGGTTGACGGTGGCATTAGAAGTAGCAACAGGAATGCCTAGCCCAGATGGTGATGCTTCGATACGTTCTAGCGTACAGTTACAAATGATGACGTCTAAGTTGGAAAAAGGAGAGGCGGCGACCGCTCCCGATATTCTTGCTGACTGGTTATCCTACGACTCAATAGATAAAGTGGACAATAATCTGCTTCAACGTGTTGTCGCAGTAATTAATGCTCACCCTGAAATTGTGGCTTAAGCGGGAAAATAAATGGAAAACAGTGTTGAGTTTCAATTTGAAACCGAAATGTCAGCGTATCGTTTTTTAAATACCGTAAAGCATATTGATGCTGAAGGGTTGAGAGTTAAATTCGGACGTACCGACCATCACGTAAGTGTACAGTATCGTTATGGGATAGGGGAGTTTGATTCTACGCTATCTACACTGGATGACCTTGCCCGAGAGTTAGGTGGTGAAGAAGTCTCTTAACGAGAAAATTAGACATAATAGGTTAGATCAATACATACAAGAAGGGCCAGACATTGTCTGGCCCTTCTCTTATAAAGACGTGATTAACAATCTTTATCTTCGGCGTTTGCGCCTTCTTTCACATCTTCACAAGCGTCTTCAACGGCGTTACCTGCATCGGTAACCATCTCGTCTAACTCTTCGCCTGCGTCTTCCGCCTCACCGTCACCGCATGCCGCTAGTGATAGTGCAAATGCTGATGCTACTAGTACCTTTGATAGATTTTTAAATGAAAACATATCCTTACTCCTTTTTCCTATATAAAATTTTCTTAGGCCCTTGGTGATTTTCCACGTAACGCATTAGCGATAAGTGAAATTACTAACAACGCGATAAACACAAAGAAAAGAAACTGTGCTATACCTGTTGCTGCACCTGCGATGCCTCCAAAACCAAAAACTGCTGCAATAATGGCGATGATAAAAAATGTGATTGCCCAACCTAACATAACTAGATCCTCGTATTGCTTCCGTTACTTTCACAATAACTAATGCTATCTTTATGCCTGTTTTTTAAGTGTATGAATTATATAGATTAAGTTTGTTTTAGATTGAAATTTTGAAACGTAATTTTCAGTGGCAGGAGTCACGATTACACAAGCGAATGCATTTTTTACATGATAGAGCAGAAGCCGTTTTCTCATCATTTGATTCAAAACGTAAAAAGGGGCAAAGCGAAAGAGAAAAACGCTTTGCCGATAAAAGGGAGGAGGTGACGCCCCTCATAATCTTAGAAGATTGGGGACTGAGCGTTACCTAGTTACCATTTGGGTTGTAGGGTAACGAAGATTGGTGAGCGACAATACGCAGGTCTCCATCACTGTCTTTCACATAGGCAAAGGTGTACTCTACTTTTGTTTCTCCGCCCTTAGTGTCAGTAAAGAAGTAGTTACCCATCGCCACCGCCATCCGACAACTGTTATTAATAATTCCTACATTGTCGAATTTCACGTTTGTATAAGGCTTAATTGCAAAACCCTTATCTTCCTGATAAGCGTCATTTCCACCGACAAAGTAAGAAAGCGCTGCATCAAAGCTTGAACGGAACTGATCATTTGCTGCAAGAGTTGGTTTAAACAGCACACTACTTAAATCATATCCGTACATGTCCTGGATAAAATCAGCCGCTTCGCCAGAGTAATCACCGTCGTTACTAAACACTGCGCCAATACGTACAATGCCTTCACCCCACATCTTTTGTGCTGCTACAACTTCACGCTCTGTAATACATTCATCCGAATACAGTAACGCATTGTCTAGCGCCTTAGCTTTCAATACACCCACGTTCGAAGTGGCGGTCTCATTCATTTGCGGTTTGGCCACTGCACTGCAGCCTGTTACTAGCATAATCGAAGCTGCTACAAGCGTTGTTTTTGTCATTAGCGAGTTTAGCTTTTTCATCGCGTGACTCCTCAGTCATTTGCAAAATAAATACGTGTTATTACCTAATTAAATTGCTGGGAGCAGAAGCTGTATAACGTTGTAAAAAGCGGTCTACAAATCTGCTCTGCAGTTCATGGGTTTAATGATAGCTGGCTTGGATGACGGAGACTTTTGTACAACATTAATAGAAGATTAATGGGTCATTAAAAAATGAAGGTGTTCAGACATGTATCAGTTCTGAACGAATGAATGTCTCATCTATCATGCTGGTAAGTGTGTTTTATTGTCGCATTACTTCATCGATATTACGTGACTTATGCGCAAATTTATTTGTTTAATTGCATACGAAGGAATGGAATTACTCGATTTTGCTGCTCCTCAGTCTGCTTTTTATGAGGCACTTCAGGGAATGGATGATAGCTATGAATTTAGGGTAGTGGGCTTTAGGGCGTTCCACAGACTTGCTCGTGCATATAAGCTATGCTTTTCAGTAACACTGATTGCGTACCGAAAAGCATTTTGTCAGAACACTGATGATGCAGTTTATAGATGAACAGAATGACGTGCAGCTAATTTGTATTCTTTGGCTCTAGAGGCTGTGACAGCACTTCTAAGACAGTAAAGGCGTTTTTACCTAAACGAGTTTTATCATTCGCCATTTTTACATCAATAGTAAAGTAGATGTCGTTAATCTGAGTATTTACAACATCGTTTGAGCTTGGGGCGGCCATCGGTTGAGCAACTTCCTCACAGCCTGACATAGTGCATTGCCTATCTGTTTGAAATATTGCTGGCTCATTTTTGCCAGCCGTTACTTCCCGCGCTATGACAGGCTTTTTATCAATATTTGTATTAATCACCTCTAGATAAGTAAAGCCTTGCTCTTGTGCGACTTCTGCGGCGCGATATAGAGCGTACTGCTGTACTCCGTCGGCCGGAGTTTTATCAGTCGCTTTAAAAAGAACCTGATACTGATTTGCAGATACTTTTTCGCTCGAATAACCATATGAGGCTCTAGAGTTCGCTGATTTGTATGGGGTAGGGGCAGCTACTGGTGTCGATGAACACCCTACTATCGCGAAGCTTAGTGCCGCACCTACTGTGGCAAAAAGTACGCGGCTACTTTTAATTTTACTTTTGATGTTCATCTCACAAATTCCTTAATACTGTGATTACTGAAACAAAGAGAAGAGTGCGGTTCTACCTAAAACCATTAAAGCGCGATTGCGCTTTGCTTTTGGCTTAGCGTCTACTGCACCCTTATAAGCTCCAACAGAAGCTATGCCAAGTAACGTCTCCGGCTTACCCATCATTAACGAACATTGCCTTTTTGCTTGTGTAAGTGCAACATCAGCGTGATGTTTTTGAGAAAAATAGGCATGCTCCTTTTGCGCTATGTCTCTCATGTTCGCTTTCAAAAAGATGTTCATAGTACTCACCTCACTATTGTTGAAAAGGCTCAGTTAAAAGCCGCGGTTAAAGGGCTTAATCAAAAAAGATCTACTCGCCTTCCCGTATGTGCCTTATCAGAAGACTCTACGCCACGTCTGAATCAATCTGCTTAAACTTAAATAGTTAAACGCATTCTGAGCAAGCTTAAAGAAACCAAATGCCGCAAGACTATTAAGTACTAATAATACAAGTGGTACCACAACGTAGTGCACGCCAGCATTGTGAAGTATAGCGCCTATAGCAATATTTAAAATAAGCCAACAAACTGTACCAACCGCGAATGCTGCAAGGCATGCAAAAACAGTGACGAAAAAACTCTTTTTGACAAGCATGAGTTCACTATTGGTGAGCTCAAGAAATGCAAAGCCTTGTTCTTTTCTTTGAGAGAATGCTTCTTTGAACGCGTTGACAACTTCAGAGAATGACGGGTCGGGGTATTGTTGCTGGGTTGACTGCTCGTCAGATGCTGACGCTGTGGGGTTACTTTCTCCTGTAGCGTTTACATGCAACTTCGCCTGCGCCGGGGGCGGCGTCAGGCGAAATGGATTTTCATGGCACGTGCTATAACGCGCTTTGTGAAAATCTGGTGCTTTCATAATATTACTTCTTACGTAGAAGCGATGTTACTAGCATACCCGCTGCAAAAGCGATACCTGCAGTCGTTACAGGGTTCTCAATTGCATATTTACGTACTTTTGACGCCTGCCATTTCTGCTCTGCTAGACGCTTTCGCTCTGACATGTTTTCGGCAGATGATGAAGCAGTACGACGAATTTTTTCTTCTGCCACACTTGCACTATCTGCAAGCTTGTCTACTGATGCATGAAGGGTGTCTTTCAGTTGATCCGTTACTGGGTGACTCGGTTCAGCCACACCGTTAGTGCTGTTAGTTTTAACGGTTTGTGGTTTTGCTGAAGCTTGTGTAGCCATAATACTCTCCTTAATATTTTGGGTTCACAATAACTATTGCAACGGCTGTACCAATAGAATAATTCCTTAATTTACAGAGGGATAGGTGGTTTGAGTTATTTGGAAGGGTGAAAGGTTTGCAAGAGAAGCGCGTTATCCTTGCAAACCCCTGTAATATTTTCTTAGTCGTTAAAACGAAAGCTTAGCTTCCACCTACGACGGATGCGAGGTCATCTTTTGAAACCGGCTTAAGCAGCGCGCTATCTATTCCTATTGCGTCCATTGCTTCTTCTTCGGCTTCGTGCCCACTAACTATGGTAAGCGAAGCATTTGGTAATTGTTTTTTAAGTTCGCCAGCGAGGTCGTAACCATTGTAATCAGGTAGGGTTAAATCCATTAATACGTGGTCAAAGTCATTATCTTGCGCTGTGCTAAGCGCATCAACACCACAGTACTCGGTGGTGACTTCATGACCTAAATGTACTAAAAACAACTGCAATAGCTCTGCTGCATCTTCATCATCTTCAATTACTAAGATACGTTTACTAGAAGGGCTTCCGTCACCTTTTTTCTGAGGGGGATCTTCAGCTGCTATGCCTATATTCGTATTGCGTTCAAATCCATCGCTTGATGGTATGTTTTCCTCTGGTGCGTAAGGTTTCTGTATCGGCATGTCAGCAACCTGTGCTTCCACATTGGTAAAAGTAACGTGGTCGCCAGGCGGAAGGTATTGTGAAAGAAGTTGAGCTAATGCAAAGCGGTCTATTGGTTTACCTATAACGTCATTAAAGCCTTCACGTATTAGTGATTCTCTCAGTCCTTTACGACTCGCTGCGGTAACCGCAATAACGGGAATATCTTTACCATGACGACGAATAGCGTGTAGGGCCTCAATGCCATTCATCACAGGCATGTGAATATCCATAAGAACGAGGTCAAAAGGTCGATTGTGTTCGTCGGCCTGTAATACCGCTTCCAGTGCTTTGACACCGTTTTCTGCGTAACTAATGTCTGCCTGAGACTGACTTACAAGATGACCGGTAAGGCGCCGAATTTCTCTTAAATCATCAACAATTAGCACTCTACCGGTAACATTCAAATCGATACTGCTAGACTCAACGGTTTGTATCTGACCAAGCTCTAAGTCGACAAGAGGTTGTTTGGATATATCGCCAGGGTCAATATCGAAGGTAAACGTACTGCCTTCACCAAGGCGAGATGATACATTTATATCGCCGCCAAGCTTGGTGACAAGCTCTTTACAAATAGCTAAACCTAGACCAGCACCACCATGATTAGCGCGCATCACATCTTCAATCTGCTCGAAGGGCTGGAAGATATTGATTAGTTTGTCTGGTGGCATACCTATGCCGGTATCGTCTACGGAAAATCTAAGTAACTGCGGCTTTTCACTATCTGTTGAATTTTCATCAAGGGTAATAGTGAGTGTGATACTGCCTTTATCGGTAAATTTTACCGCATTGGAGATCAGGTTAAGCAGCACTTGGCGAAGTCGAGTGGGATCTGTCTTAATAAATTCGGGAATTTTTGTATTCGAAACCACATTTAAACTCAGCCCTTTATCCTTGGCATTCAAACGCATTAACGAGTGAATATCGGTAAGGAAAGCAGATAAGTTAACATCTTTAATATTTAGTTCTAGCTTCTCGGCCATTATCCGTGACATATCAAGTAAATCATTGAGCAAGCTCAATAAGTGTTTGCCGTTTGAATGAATTATTGATAGCTCTTGCTGAAACGGGCTGTTTCTTGCGTCATCTATGAGAAGTTCTGTGTACCCCAAAATAGAGGTAAGAGGCGTGCGCAATTCATGGCCAAGGTGAGCAAGGAACTTGTCTTTCGCTTTGTTTTTTTGTTCAACTTTGTTGCGTTCAATCCGCTCGTTTTCTATATCGCGACGTACCATGGCGTAGCGGATAGTGCGCATAAAGCGCGGCGATTCTATCTCCGATTTCTGTAGATAATCTGCGGCCCCTGCGCGCATTACCATTTCATCTACTGTAGCGTCAGACTGACCTGTTAAAATAACCACAGGCAGGCTAAATTGGTTCGACTTCAGAACACCCAGAACATCTATGGCATTCTCTGCGCCCAACAAGTAGTCAAGCAAGCATAAATCAAAGTCTTCCGTCTTCAGCGCTTCTATGGCGTCAAGACTGTTTGTCACCCAGGTCAACTCAAACTTAGGTGACTCACATTGTTCTAGATAGTCAGAAGTTAAGAAGTAATCATCTTCATCATCTTCAACCAATAGAATTTTAATAACCTCTGACATCTAGTACCTCTTTTACTCGTGTGGTAACTCTACGAACTCGATCCAATAACGGCCTAAAGCACGCATCAGTTCAACCAGCCCTTCAAAGTTAACTGGTTTGGTAATATAAGAAGCGCAACCAAGGTCGTAACCGCGTAGCATGTCCTCTTCTTCTTTCGATGTTGTTAAGATAACAACGGGAATACTGCGTAGTTTTGGGTCGTTTTTAAGTTCCTGGAGTGCTTCGCGACCATCTTTTCTAGGCATGTTTAAGTCAAGTAAGATGAGGCTAGGGCGAGGAGCAGACTCAGGATCTGTGTATTTTCCCTCGTGACGGAGAAACTCTAATAATTCCACACCGTCTTCAACACAAAATAAATTATTTAGTACGCGACTTTCTTGCAGTGCGTCGACGGTCAGTAAGCGATCATCCTCATCATCATCGGCCATCAATATATTTATTGGCTGGGTTTGTTTACGCGTCATTGTGTGTCTCTCCATTATTGTTGTTGGAACCAAACGGCTCGCTATCCACCGGCATTATTATTGTAAACGTGGCCCCGTGACCTTGCGCGCTCGTGGCAGTAATCTGACCATTATGTCTTTCTACTATTCTTCGACATACGGCAAGCCCTATGCCCGTACCTTTATACTCACTTCTACCGTGAAGGCGCTGGAAAGGAGCAAAAATTTTCTCTGCGAACGACTGGTCAAAACCAATACCATTGTCGGTAACCGTAATTTTTATCCAATCGTATTCCTCAGACATGAGGATATCTTGGGTATCTTTTTCGCTTGCTTCTTGTAAAGTGATTTTGACAACGGGTGTTACGCCTTCACTTTGAAATTTGAGTGCATTAGAGATCAAGTTTAAAAACAACTGCTCAAGTTGTGTCTTATCACCTCGAATAATAGGCATCTTTTCGCTTACGTCTATCTGTGCTGATTTTTCATCAATGGCGATTTCTAAATCATCTAATACGCTTTGTATAACGTTATCTAAGTCTACTTCACTGAAATCTTTGCCACGTGTTGAAACACGAGAAAAAGCGAGAAGATCGGATATGAGCATCGACATGCGCTCTGCGGCGTTTAGCATTCGCGCTAAATAGTCTCTGCCTCTCTCATCAATGACATCGGTGTACCCCGACTCAAGACGGTTACCGAACGCCCGAATTTTGCGAAGTGGCTCTTGCAAGTCGTGTGAAGCAACAAAAGCGAAATCTTCTAACTCTCGGTTACTTCGGGCTAACTCGTCGGAGTAAAGGCTAAGTTCTTGTGTCCGCTCTTCTATGCGATTTTCTAAGTCCTCATTTACAGATTCAAGATCAGCCTGATACTTCTCGTGCTCTCGCGAGTTAATTTTCAGCAATAGAAAAACGGCAATAACGAGCAGCAGGGTAGTAGCGGATGAGATGATTAAGGTATTGACCGAGTCTCTTCGCAAGCTCATCAAATTTGCTAAATGTGTACCTTGCATACCACGTTCAGAAGTATCAATTTCACGAAATAGCTCTTCGAAACGTCTGTAAAGGTCAATACCTTTATCACTCTCAACTAGTTTAATGGCCTCTTTCTGTTTTCCTTCCTTTATAAGCTCAACGACTTTAATAACTTCGTTGATCTTTGCCTTGGTTAGGTAAAGCAATTCCTCAATTCTTACAGATTGTTCCTCTATATCAGACGAAAAAGAGCTTACTTCTACTTCGTCCATTAACTCGCCGATAACGCCAAGTGTTTCGGTGTAGTCAGTTAGATATTCTTCATCGTCAGTAAGCATGTAGCCTCGTTGACCAGACTCCACCCGAAGTACAGCTACATGAAGCCTATTAACTGCATTAATAACCCGATTAGTTGTAAATAATCGCGCTTCAAGTGCTGACAGGTCGTTAAGCGTACTCACTACATAAAAAGAGTTTGCTGTCATAACAACAATGATGACTACAACCAAAATTATCCAGCTGTAAATGGAAGACAGAACTTTAGAGATCATTTATTTATTCCGCATCATTCTCACCCAATTCTGAGGTCATTTCAGAAAGGGTCTCGCTGCAGTCTTTTGCACTGCTTATTATTTTATCTAACGCCGCTAATGCCTTTTCAGGCGCAACATCACCATTTAGTGCCATTTTTACTAACTCTGCCTGCATAGATATTCTATTTAGAGGCTTGCGAGCATCATGAACGAAAACGCTTAAACGTGAGAATTCTTCGCTAGTCATATCGAATACCTCTCATTACTCATCTTTGCTAAGATCGCCGTAGGCGTGAAGGCGGTTGTACAACGTTTTGGTACTAATCCCTAACATTTCTGCGGCTGTGGTTTTATTGCCGCTGACTTTCTCTAATGTGGCGTATATAAGCTCTTTTTCCACATCTTCAATCGTTCTTCCGGCTTGAAGGGCAGGTGTCGTACTCTGCTTTTGCGCAAAAGGAGATTCGATGGTTTTAGGTAGCTCAATCTCACTCTTTTCAGGGTCACTCATAATGGCGGCACGGTGAACAAAGTGTCTTAACTCTCGAACGTTACCAGGCCAGTCGTAAGCTTGAAGCGTTTCAAGCTGATTATCTTCCCACTTAAAATTAGAGCCGTTGTCTTTGTTGAATTCTGCAATAAAGGTTTTCGCTAGAAGCGGAATATCTTCTTTTCGTTCACGTAAAGGTGGAATAGTGATTGGGAAAACGGCCAATCTAAAATAGATATCTTCACGCAACACTTTGCTTTGCGCAATTTCTTCCATTGTTCTGTTTGTTGCAGATACTACGCGACAGTTCACAGGTATAGATTTTGTGCCGCCTACACGAAGCACCACTTTGTTTTCGAGCACACGCAAAAGGTTAGGCTGCATATCGATAGGCATTTCTGTGATTTCATCTAAGAAAAGGGTGCCTCCTTCTGCCTGCTCGAAAACACCCTCTTTACGGCCCACAGCACCGGTAAAGGCACCTTTTTCATGGCCGAACAACTCACTACCAATCAATTCTTTAGAAAAGGCACCACAGTTTGTGGCGATATAAGGGCCATCACTTTCTGAGGCTCGGTGAATAGCAGCTGCGACTACTTCTTTACCAACACCACTTTCACCTAACAGCATGACGTTAGCGCTTGTTTTGCTAACCCTTGAAATGAGTTTGTATAACTCCTTCATCACCGGTGACTCGCCAATAAGCAAATCGAAGTGTTTTTCAATTGTCTCTTCTTTAGGTGCTTTTTCTTTTGGCTTTTTACTTAACACAGCCTCGATTTCTTCGCGCTGTATTGGCTTGACAAGGTAGTCTACGGTAGGGCCACACAAGCCTTTGATTACGCTTTTAACCGAAGGGTGGCCGGTGATTAAGGTAACACGAGGACGCTTTGGGAGCGCATCAAGTTCATTAAACAGATGAGCGCCGCTACCATCGGGCAACATGAAATCTAACAGTACGTGATCGAATGTTTCTTTCTCTAGCCAGTCGCGGGCTTCAGCTAATGTCGCAGCTGTTAGGACGTCGTGGCCTAAAAACTCAATAATAGTACAAGCTACTTCTGTAAACTCGGCATCGTCATCAACTAAAAGTACGGTTAGCACGTGGATGTCCCTCTCTATTACTTTCCATTTAAAATATGGAATAAAATCAATGTTATAGTTGTATCATAAAAGGCAAGGAAAAATAACTAGATACCTAGCTATACTTACTCCTTTCCTAGCAATAACTTGTTTAGTTCAGGTAAAACCGAATGAATGTTCAATAAAGTCACATTAATTGTAGTGATTCATCTGTACGAACGACCGTCTATAATTTTACTCTTTTGATTTAATCTAGAAGATTCTCGGTCTATCAAATACACATTGAGTGTTACCTATTTACATATAACTGCAAAAAGTATTCCCATTTCCTTATAAAGTGTAGGTGAGCTTGGCTATGGCACATTTTTCGCACAATTTGTATGTAGAGCAACTTTATTATTGGTGAAAGGAATAGATAAGGTTTACCGAGAATTTGCCTATGGTAGGCCCGCATTTGCTCTCTGAAGTTAGAGGACTACGGCTAAATTTATGTCAAAGGAATTGAAAATGTGGGCAAAAACAGCTGAGAGATCAATGACTTTAACCGAGCTGCTGACAAAAATGCAGCCTCGGGCTAGTCAAGATTTATTTTATTTTGCAGATTTTTGGGAAGTTATGGAAAAGCGGGGCTTTGGCCCAATGCTAGCGCTTCCGTCGTTTATCGCCTGCACCCCTATAGGCGCTATTCCTGGTGTACCTTCTTTAACCGGTGTGACGATTTTACTTATTGCATTGCAAATATTACTCGGTAGCAGGCACCCATGGTTACCTCAAAAAGTGATGGACATACATTGCGATGCTGATCAACTACGCCATATAGTCGAAAAAATAAAACCCTATGCAGCTAGTATCGACCGCTTTCTCGTTCCCCGTTGTTTTTTTATGAAACAGCCCGTGTTTCGCTCTTTAATTGCTTTAAATTGTGTTGGCTGCGGCTTGGTAATGGTTCCGTTAGAGCTTATTCCCTTTATGGGTCTTATTCCCGCCTTGGCAGTTTTCATTATGGCCGTTGGAATGGCTACTGACGACGGGGCAGTAGCCTTGATAGGTGTAACAATTTCACTGTTTGGATTTGTGTTAGGCTTTCAGCATTTGCCGACAGTAGTTAGCTAATGCGCGAGCTACACTGAGCATGAATCAAGCATAAAATCTGAGGTAGGTAGGTTCATTGTTTGGTATCTCAGTTCTCCCATAAATGCCCGCGCCGCCGGGCCTAAGGTGTCTCCATCTTCAAAAGAAAGATAGAGAAGGGCTTTTCTTAACGCCGCATTGTTATCTAAAGGAAGCGGAACTAGGGTACCGTTTTCTAATTCTTCCTTAATAATTGCTATAGGTAGCCACGCAAACCCCAATCCCTGAGTAATGATATCTAAAGATGTTCTCACGTGGCTCACTGTCCAACGTTGCTCTGCACCTAACCAACCCACATCTGCCTTGCGCTCTGCAGAAGAGTCGCGAACTACAATCTGACGATGAGTTTTGAGGTCTTCTAAGGTTAGGGTTCTGTTTAATTGGTGTAAAGGGTGCTTAGCATGAGCCACCGCGGCAAACTCAATTTCGCATAAGTCTTCGCTAAAGCCATTCGGAAAGGCAAAGGGAGAAATGCCTAAATCTACTTTTCCGCTACTTAATAATGCGTTAGCACCGCTAAGCACGGTTTCCTCTATTTCTATACGCAAGAGCGGAAACTCTGCAGAGACTTTGGCAAGCACGTTATACAATAATTCAGAAGGGAAAATAATATCTACAGCTATACGCAGTGTTGTTTCTGTTCCTACTTTTAAGCTACTTGCTACCGCTTCAAGCTTTTGAGCTTCGTTGAGCAAAAACGAAGCTCGACGGTACATGAGCTCACCTTGTGGAGAAAGCTGTACTTTACGACCAATATTTTCAAATAGTGCTACACCAATGGCGTTTTCAAGTTTTTGAACAGCGTGATGAACACTAGATTGACTTTTATGTACTTCTGCAGCTGCTTGATTGAAGCCACCAGCATCAACAACGGCTTTAAACATACGCCATTGTTCTAATGTGGATTTAAGCATACAACGCCCTTTACCTGTCTTTTGGGCTACTTATAGCATAGACAGATTATACAAGTCATTCTTTAAGGGCTTGGTTAATGGTTGATACTGGACACGTTACCACTGATACCTTCTCGTATCCCATCTGCATTAGTTGCTCGGCAGCTAACTTTGCACGAACGCCAGATGCACAATGGATGTAGAGCGGTATTGAGGCATCTTTGAATCTCTCTAATGCTTTCATCTCGAGCACGCCTCGGGGTATGTTGAGGGCATAGGGGACTGGCTGGCTCGCTACTTCGCCGCTTTCCCTTACGTCGATAAGGGTTCCATCATTGTGCACTAACTCTTCAGAAGCTTTTTGTGCAGTGACGCAACGAATATCGAAGCTGATGTTCTCAATCCGAGTTTTAATATCTATTAGCATAGTACTCCCAATTTATGACGATTTTGTGCAAAACAAATAAGCAATATCTAATGTATGAATGGAAATTCAATAAAACAATATCAATTACCGGAATTCATCGCATATAATGGCAAGTCGGCAAAATGTCTTATACTTTAGTATAATTAATGGCTAAATTATTGCCAGAAACGTTAAAGAAAGGAAGTGCTTATGTCTGAGGATATGGTAATAGGTTCAGATGATATTATGGAACATGCGGTGGAAGCTGAGATCTTCCTTAAACAATTTGCGAATAAAACACGTCTCATGGTGCTTTGTTCATTGTTGAAAGAGGAAAAGTCGGTAACCGAGCTTCTAGAGGTAGTCAATGTTTCACAGCCTGTGATTTCTCAACACCTCGCATTATTGCGAGAATCAAAAATGGTAGCTACCAGAAGGGAAGGCCAAACAATTTACTATCGACTTGCGGATGAGCGTGTTAAACGACTTATTGCGCTGATGGACGAATTCTTCTGCGAGTAGGTTTTTCTTAATTATCATTAAAACAACAATGTCCGCCACATAGCGGACATTGTATCGTTTAACATTCCTTCAAATTCATATCTGAAACTATTTATCCAGTTGTTTGCACAACATGGCGATGTAATCTTCTTCTGGAATTCTATCACTATCTACTTCTGGCCTATTGACTAATTCATCATGGCTTAGGTTGACCGCGACACTGTGTGCGGCCCAATCAATATTTTCAATATCCCCCGGTAATAGCGCCAAGTGTTTACCGCCTGGAAGCCAATTATTGGTATCGACCACCAGCATTATTATTTTCCAACTTCGCGTGTCGATTATGAAGTTGCTTATGTGCCCAACATTGTCGGTAGTCGTGGCAACCTCATAGCCTCCCACTTCTCCAACAGCCCTCAAGTGATTACTTGTTTTCTTAGGGTTAAGTGTTTCAGATTCTTCCGCTTGCTGTATTTCAACAAGCTCATTGGGATGTGCAAACTCTCCCCATGCTCCTGGCCCAATCCAGTAGTAGCCGTAGCCGAAATATTTAAAGAGGTTCTCCTCATACTCTCGAGACACGGGCTTATGTTCATCGATCGATGGGCTGTTCTTTAACTTTTCAACAGTCATATTTACATGAACAGTGTCATCACTGCTATCTAGTTCTGTCACGGCGATGGGAGAAATAACCACTTTTCTGCTAAGCGGAAGCCACGTATTTGTATCTGCAACCAGATAACGTACGGTAAACGTTTCATCGTCAAAAAGAATATCGCGAACGCCGCCTACTTTGTCATCAACGGCATGAATAGAAAAGTGAGTAAGCTGTTTTGAACTAATGATCATCGTTGCGCCTCCTTTGCTAGGGCTCTTTGTATAGAGCGACAGTTATTATTAGTTAACGTCACTCTTTAATACTCTAAGTGTAGACAGTCCTTAACCTTTCTTCATTTTCTTCTTGCCTAACCTTGATTGAGATCATTTATCGCTTAAAACAAAAAAGCTCGCCTGAGCGAGCTTTTTAACGTTGACTGGTATGTTTGAGGGTTAGGCTACATCAAACTCTTCATCAGAATAATCATCATCGTATTCTGATTGATTACTAGCACTGCTATGAAGGGTATAAAAATGTTTTTTCCCTCTTGCCAGTCTCACATATTTTGCCCATGCCTTTTCGAGGTTATTTACTGCTTCAACTTTTCCATTAATGAACGAAACGAAATGTTGCTCATCTTCACTTTCTGGCGAAAGTTCACCGCTTTCGAGGCCTAATAAAGTCTTGCCGTAGTTAGTTAGAAGATCGGCTTCAGTGATACTGAAGTCACCTGATTTACGAAATCCATAGGGAAACTTTTGACGGTCGATATATGGTTTTGCAGATAGTCGAATAGCTAAACTTTTCATGTTGTACCCAACGTATTGTTTTGTTCAGCGCACTTTTAAAATAAATATAAACGAAGATAAAACAAAAGATTTTTTCCTTATCAATAAAAAATTTTTAATGGGTCAAAAAGTAATGGAATCTAATAAGAATATTGTCGCGAATGGGCTCTCTCATAAGCAATAGGACGAGAGTTTACCTTTTTTAACCTGATGAAATTTATCAATATATCCGACTTTTTAGACAAGTTTTTGCGGTGGGAAATTTGTTACAAAAGTGAAACATGTGTTGGCGAAGTGCACCTGTGAAAATACAGTAAAAATGCCATCAAAAATTCTTGTCGCTACGATGATTAAAATTCGTTTTCTATTTTTCTGCTTAGGATGATAATTGAAACGTGTTCATAACCCAGAGAAGTCAATGAGTAAAGACTATCGTTACCAGCGTGATGAATGGGACTCGGTAGAAGAGGAAGATCTTCACGCAAAAAAATCAAATTCCAAACGTCAAAGCACTGTTAAAGTAAAGCAGAAGCGTGACCTCCAACGTCGTGAAAAACAACGACGTTTACATCAAGAAGAGTATTAATTCAGCGAGTTGATGATTTTTTAATTAAGCGCACCGATTAAAGCGGTGCGCTTCTGTGCATTTGTATTTACTTACCGTATTATCTGTGTCAGTTTAGAACCAACTCAATTCGGTTGTACATCAAGCATGGATATACGCTTTCTCACCACCTTTATAGAGGTGACTAAAACTCGTCACTTTGGTAAAGCCGCTGAAAACCTCTACCTCACTCAATCTGCCGTTAGTGCTAGAATAAAGTTGCTTGAAGAATACTTCCACACAACGCTATTTATTAGACAGCGTAACAGTATTCAGCTCACGCAGTCTGGAGAAAAGCTGCTACCCTATGCTAGGCAATTGTGTGCCACGCTTAACGAAGCCAAACAAGAGCTGCAAATACAATCATCTGAGTATGTGGTTTGCGGGGCAACACAGCTTGCCAGCGAGCTCTTATTGCCAACAATGCTTAGCCACCTTCACAACTCATTTCCTGACTATTCCGTAAAGGCAGAAGTTTTGACGCTCGACTCACTGTCACGTCAACTACATGAAAGAGTTACAGATCTCGCTTTTTCTACTGAGCCGCTTAAGTCTGAAGAAGTGAATAGCGAGGTTTTGATGGAACACGAAATAGCATTGTACCGTGTAGGTGAAATTTCCGATGCTGTTAATGCTGCTGATTTTGTAGCAATTGACTGGGGTACCAAAGCGAGAGACTGGCTTCTTACCGCCTACCCGCAGCTTCGCGATGCAAAGTTAAGGACTAATTCGCTTAATCTTGCGCTAAATAACTTACTTAGCGAAGGCGGAATAGCCGTGCTGCCCACCAATATAGAAAAGCAGATACCGGCCCATATTAACGTGGTTAAGATAAGAACCCTTGAAAATGTACCATTAAGGTTATACATACACAGCATGAAGCAAATACGACGCGTGGGCCTTGCAGAGATAATAGACAGCGTATCTACAGTAAGTTAAATGCAACCGAGAGGTTTTGCGAAAATGCCAATCATATATGGCGCATCAACGACAGAATTTAAAAGAGAGTACTATGTCTCAAATACATCCTTTATTAGAAAAAAACGCTTTTCAACGCTTAGAAACTAGCCTGGCCACGATTAAATCTGATAAGAAATTGTTTATCCTTAAAGATGAACATGGTTGCGTTATGCTAACCACTGACGAAGAAGATGGTGTTCCGGTTTGGCCAGACGCTGAACTTGCGCTTTTGTGGGCTACAGAAGATTGGGCTCACTGTGAAGCAATGGAACTCAGTACTGAAGAGTTTCTAACCAAATGGGTTCCAGGTATGACGCAAGACGAACTCATGGTTATTGTTTGTCCTGTTCCCGCTGAAGAAGGTGAGGTCATTTCGCCACAAGAGTTTGCTGAGTACCTATAACATGTTGTTCAAGGCACTGTAAGTTCAAAAGTTACGGGTGATCTTAAGCAAAGAGCCTGGGGTAGTTATTTAGTAAGTAGATAGAGACAATTGAGCGGCAGTTTAATCATAGACCGCTCATTGTATCTATGTCTCTTGTTATCAGATAACCCAAAGGAGGCGTTATGTTTACTGAACAACCCACAATGAACAGCCTATTTAGTCAACTTGGTCTAGGAAGTTCAGACGAAGAAATTGCAGAGTTTTTCGAAACACATAGAGGACTAAACAAAAGCCAGCACTTGCACGAGGCACCGTACTGGAGCGAAAGTCAGTCCGCATTTTTGAAAGATGCTATCGTAGAAGATGCTGCATGGGCTGAGGTTATCGATCAGTTAAATGTAGAACTGCACGAGTAACACGACTTAGCATGCATCTATCGCTTTCTTAGCTAATTTCTAATTTTTAAAAAAGGCAGTATACGCTTTGTTACACCCAAACATTGATGATTTGTGGTTTGTCCCCTTAGGAGGGACAGGCGAAATTGGTATGAATCTAAATTTATACGGACACAGTGGTCAATGGTTGATGGTGGACTGTGGGGTGTCATTCGATGAGCCCCTTGTTCCGAACTACAAAACTGACGCTTCAGTAGGCAGCGTCGCTCCGCCTAAGGGGGCTACGCATCGAGTAGTAGCACCTGATCCGACTTTTATAGCGAAGCAGAAAGATTCATTGGCCGGCATTGTGATCACTCACGCTCATGAGGATCATGTGGGCGCTATCCCTTACCTCTGGGAGCGATTTCAAACGCCGATTTTCACTACCCCATTTACTGCCGAGGTGTTAAGGCGCAAGCTAGCTAGGAGCAAGCTTGCCAATCGTATTCCTATTGTTGAAGTAGAGGCTGGTGACACCCGCCAAATTGGTCCCTTTAACGTCAATTGGTTGGCTATCACACACTCTTTGCCTGAGCCTTTTGCGCTCAAAATTACAACACCTGCAGGCACTGTTCTACACACTGCTGATTGGAAAATCGACGCTAACCCCATTACTGGATTACCCTTTGATGTAAACCTTTATAAGCAACTAGGGAACGAAAACATCCTTGCGTTAGTCGGCGATTCCACCAATGCCCCAAAGCCTGGATTTTCCATTTCCGAAAGAAATTGTTATGACGGTTTACTCAGTACTATTTCGCCGCTTAAAGGGCGGGTGGTAGTCGGGTGCTTCGGCAGTAACATAGCTAGGCTTATTTCGTTAGCTAAAATTGCCAAACAAACGAAGCGCTACATGGCGCTGTACGGACGTTCATTATTAAACATGTATGGTATTGCAAAGCAGCAAGGTATTTGGCCTGATGATTTACCAATAACTGACCCTCAGCACTTGGGTTACTTGCCCCCACATGAAGTTTTAGCGGTAGCAACAGGGAGTCAAGGCGAGAAAAATACAGCCTTGGCGCGTTTAGCTCGCGATAATCATCCACACTTAACTTTGGACAAAGGCGACACTGCTATATTTTCGTCTATTGTGATCCCTGGTAACGAAGAGAGTGTAAGGCGTTTAAGTAAAGCGCTATCGGCGAAAGGGGTTACTGTAATTCACAGCGAGGATAGCGCCTTGCCTATTCATGCCAGCGGCCATCCTTGCGCTGAGGAACTTAAACTTATGTACCACTGGGTTAAACCTAAAATTGCTATACCGGTGCATGGTGAGCATCAGCATTTACAGGCACATGCAGATATTGCTAAGGCGTGCGGGGTAATGAAACACTACGTGGGACAAAATGGCGATTTGTATCGGTTATCTCCTCAGCCCAGCATTCGCCGCCAAGTTGTTCCAGTGGGGCGGGTGCCAGTCCAACAAGACTAAACTTTTCGAAAAAAGTAGGGTAGAAAGAAAAAGTCTTGGCATAATTTAATCATTCTTTAATCCTTTTAAGACTTACTTTTTGCGTTTTTAAACTTCTTGTATCTAGTGTAATTAGTTTATTAATTTCAATGCGATAGCGGTATCTTAAGGAAGTGTAAAAACCTTCTTTTGAAACTGCCCATGTTTCGAACATTCTGGTACACTTAATTGCATAATAAAAATTTAAATTATGCGAACAACTTGTGATGAAGTTTTTATCCTACCTGGTTCTTTTGGCTTTTACTGTTTGTATTTATGCAGAGGCTTCTCCACGGCTTACCAACCCGGTTTTCCAATCACTTTCGACAAAAAATGGACTGCCTCAAGATGTCGTAAACGACATTGTAATAAGTGACGATGGGTTTGTGTGGATTGCCACTGAAGGTGGATTAGTGCGCTGGGACGGCGTTAGAACAAAACGGATAACGGATTCTACTAACACGCTGCTTGATTCGTCAGTATACAGATTAGCGCTGCAAGGCTCCGAAGGGCTTTGGTTTAGTATTTTTGGCAAGGGTAATTACTATCTAGACTTAACTACCCAAAAAATTGTTCAAATAGAGCCTACGAGTTACCACGATATTGAAGGTATGGTTCAACACGCCCAGACATTCCATTGGTACACTACTAATAAATTGGTCATCGCGCTTCACGAAGAAGTTCAGCTATTTGATACTAAAGAAAAAAAATTAACTCGCCTTGCTAAGCTACCTACTGAGCTTTTGGAAAATAATCATATCATTCGCGCAGCTATTACTATTGACGATACTTTGCTGGTAGCAACATCTAAAGGCGCTTATGTAAAAAATATACACGATACAGAACAGCCACTGGTTAGCTTAGATTACTTAGGTGAAACACCACAGAATATTGACAACATCAATGCGAAGTTTCTGCTGTTGGATGAACAAAACAGAGTATGGATTTCAACGGTACTTGGCGTATTCGTCGCACAAAAAGAAGATTTTATAGCGCAAGTCAACGGCGCTAAAAAGAGTGTATTTGATCGGGTAGTCAATAATAGGAATGTGTGGACAATGGTCCAGCACAAGGACAATGCATTCTGGATGGGAACTAACAAGGGTCTGTATCGACTAGTTAAGGTGTCAGACGGTTGGGAGAGCGAACACATTTTAGAGCCCAATAATGGGTTCACTGAAATTTCAAATAAGAAAATTACAGCAATAGCAAAAGACGAATCTGATAACTTGTGGATGAGTTCTGTCTACGCAGGCGCTCTATACTTCGGTGTTAAAAGTGCTGATATATCTACCATTCAGAACGAGCGAGCGGGAGCAGAAAGCGCTTTAACTAGTCACGTAGTGTGGACTTTCGCGGAAACCGAGCCCAATAAAATATGGATAGGTACTGACAATGGGCTAAATCATTATGACTTCACAACAAAAACATCTGACAAGTTTCTTTATTTTGATACCAAAGTTTATGGTAAGGGAGCGGTAGATAAAATTATTCCTTTGGAAAACGAAAAGCTGTTCGTGAGTACTTATGAGGGAATCCGACTATTCGACCCGAAGACAGAGGAAATATCTCGGCCAGAAGTACTTAGTGGCGGAGATGATGTTGTCTTCGATACTTATATTCCCGGCATGGTTCTGTCTGATAACGATGTTTTGTACTTTATTGGGTATGAGGGTTTTTTTAAGTATGACGTCGAAAATAAAGCCATCTCTCCACTTAATTTAGACTCACGAGTTTTCGACATCAATTTCTCTTATGGCTTTATAGGGCAGTCTTCCTATCACAACAATAGGTTGTTCTTGGCTACCAAAGGAGGCTTATGGTTAATAGATCCTGAGACTTCGCGACATGAACTTGTTTATCGTTTCCCAGAGTCGCAGCGCGGAAACGAGCGCTCAATATCGTCTTGGGTCATTGATGATATGGGCGTGTTATGGCTTGCCTATAGTGGCGTCGGTTTGATTGGTGTCGATGCCGATACATTCGACCCCCTATACAATTTAAACGACACTAATATTTTGTTATCAAACATAGTTTACGGGCTTCAAAAAGATGAGTTTGGGAACATCTGGTTTAGCTCGCATAAAGGCCTTCATCGGTACGATCCTTCCACTGCCCAAATCAAAAATTTCATATACGGTCGTGAGCTAAGTGTTTCTGAATTTAACCAAGGTGCTTCGCTAAAACTTAATGATGGAAGGCTCGCCTATGGTTCAACAAGTGGAGCCGTTGTATTTTCGGCTTCGCAGCTTGAAAGCTTAGATACAGAGAAAAGCATGCTGAGCAAAAAAACGGCCATTACTGAAGTTGCAGTAGACAATCGAGCTCTTAGCCAGCCCTTAAAAAACTTAAGTGGTCACCACTTTAATTTAGACTATGAAGACTACGGGTTAACCATTCACTTTTCTTCGCTCGCTATGTCTGGAATAGGTAAAGTTAAATATTACTATAAGTTTCTTAACGGTGACCGCGTGGTAACAGAAGGCGTTACCGACGATGCGAAAATAACCTTTACCAATATAGAGCCTGGCGACTATGTTTTTACCGTGGCGCCGACTCCAGGTAGCTTCGAATTTAACGTATTGCCGGCAGAAATAACGCTCTCCATGCCTTATGCACCCCTTCGTTCACCACTGGCTTACTCCTTATATGCCACCCTTATTGTTGGCCTTTTAGTGGCTTATTTACTCTCTAGACAACGTCACCTGTTTAGGCTGCAGAAGGCGCAACAACAGGTTACCTTATTTAGCGATGCGTTTAGACAAACTCGGGATTGGGTACTCATTTTTGATAAAAATAAGCGTTTAGTTGCCGCTAATCCTGCCTTTGAGCAAGTGTTTGGATTTAATAACAGGGAGCCACTCCCTAAACAGTTAGCTCGCCTTTACCTGCGTTATCCCAACCTTAATCGACACCTTTCGGGTAAGTTACCCGAAATGCAAGGCGGTGACTTTTGGAAAGATGAGACCGCTATTGATGGTGCTGACGGTAAACGTTACGACGTTTTGATAGATATAACAGCAGTAAGTGGCGAAACTAATGACGCAGAACACTATCTGATTGTTATATCTGATATTACCGAGCAAAAAAATGCAGAACGCAAGCTGCTTAAAATTGCCACCTACGACAGTCTTACCGGCTTGGTTAACAGGACATTACTACTCGATAGACTTGAGCACGCCATAGGGCTTGCGCGTCATCATGGGCATCGTGTAGCTGTGATGTTTGTTGACCTAGACAGATTTAAAGGCATCAATGATTCTCTAGGTCACGATTATGGCGACAAACTTCTACGTATTGTCGCTAATAGAATGCGAAACCTAGTGGCAGAGTCGGGTACGGTTGCGCGTCTTGGTGGCGATGAGTTCGTGATTGTTATTGAAGAGGTGCGCGCCGACGATGATTTAAGTTCATTTGTATCGCAAATTATTGAATCGGTAGAAACACCTATTTCATTGGCTGAAGAAGTGCTTCGTGTATCTTGTAGTATTGGCGTTGCTTTTTATCCGGAAGATGCGTCTGAACCTGCCGAGCTTATCAAGCAAGCTGATGTTGCTATGTACAGCGCTAAAAAAGATGCGTTGAGCGGTTTTACTTATTTCACAAGTGATATGAATGAACGCGCAAAAACGCGCTTACAGATAGAAAACAAAGTAAAACGCGCTTATTCAGATGACTGCTTCTTTAATCATTACCAGCCCATCATAGATGCAAGAACTAATAAAACGATTGGGGTAGAACTGCTGCTTCGGGGAAGATTAGACGAGGAGCCGCTGTTCCCCGATCAGTTCATTCCAGTTTTAGAAGAGCTTAAATACATCATTGAAGTGACAAGGCAAGCAATGCGCCGCGCGGCTCAAGATTTGTCTTTGTGGTATGAAAAAGGCTTTGACGGTTATGTGTCAATAAACCTATCTGCCCTCCACTTTAAAACTGAGTTCGACTTAAGCGGGGTACTAAGCCTGTTGAGCGAGTTTGGTTTACCAAAAGAGGCATTTAGATTTGAGATCACAGAAGGCGTATTGATGGACGATAGCGATAATGCGTTACGGCAGATTGAGCGGTTCGTAAAAGAAGGCTTTGTTTTAGCGTTAGACGACTTCGGAACTGGATACTCATCGCTAAGCTATTTAAAACGTTACCCGTTGTCGGTACTTAAAATAGATAAAAGCTTCGTTAATGAGATGGCTCCGGGTAATGCCAACGAAGCCTTGGTAACAACGACTATCGCGCTCGCAACTAATCTAAAGATGAGTTGTGTTGCAGAAGGCGTTGAAACACAGTCGCAAGTTGATGAACTTATCGAAAAGGCCTGCTACTTCCATCAAGGGTATTTTTACGCAAAGCCATGCACAGCAGATGAAATAGTACCTATTTTGTTTAAAAATTGGTCTGAGTGAACGTAATTAGTAGCGGCTTTTAACGTTAAACAATCATAAAGAGTAAAAAGCCGCATGTATAAAAAAACTAAATTTAGCGCTCAAATTGTTGTTATTCATCGCAAATAATGTAAACGCTCGTTTAAAAAGCTTGTTTTTCAATAAAAAATAAGGCTTATTAGAAGTCTGTGAAATCATTGTAAAAATGAGCTACATTATAACAACATATGAGTGACTTATGCCGCTAGACATGACAGTAAACGCAAATACCACGGAAGTAATAACATCGCCATTAAGTATGTTGTACCACTGGGAAAAAAAACGTGGCAACGACGTATTTCTTACGCAGCCAATCAACGGTGAGTATCACGACTACACTTGGAAACAAGTTGCAGAGCAAGCCCGAAAGGTGGCGGCACGTTTGCGTGAATTAGATTTCCCACAAGGCAGCCGCATCGGTATCTTTTCTAAAAACTGTGCAGAGTGGTTTATTGTCGACCTGGGCATAATGATGGCAGGTCACGTGTCGGTACCTATTTTCTCTACAGCCGGCCCTGATACGGTTCAGTATGTGCTGAAACACGCTGATGTACAGTTGTTGTTTGTAGGAAAGCTTGATAATACTGCCGAACAGGTAGCCTCAATTCCTTCAGAGTATCTAACTGTTGCCTTCCCTTATCCAAACATTGCGACCAAACAGCAGTGGAAAGAGTTCATGGATATAGCGCCAATCTCGGATTCACCTGTGCCTGACATGGACGACATGATGACGATTATCTACACGTCCGGAAGTACGGGGCAGCCAAAAGGAGTGGTGCACAGCTATAACACGGCTTGTTGGGCAGCCCGGCGTTCATTGGATCAGTTAGGTATCAACGAAAACGATCGCACTATGAGTTATCTGCCTCTTGCACATATTACAGAGCGCGTGCTTGTAGAACTTTCAAGCTACTATAGCGGTGGAAAAATTCATTTTGTGGAAGACTTAGCTACCTTCCAACGAGATGTAGGTCATTGCCAGCCTACGCTGTTTATTTCTGTGCCTCGCCTATGGACAAAATTCCAAATGGGCGTACTAGCGAAAATGCCGCAGAAAAAGCTAGATACTTTGCTCAAAATACCTTTCCTCAACAAAATCGTTGCCAAGAAGATTCGAAACGGCTTGGGTATAAATAATGCGCGCTTATGGGCGAGCGGTTCTGCACCATTGGCGCCAGCTGTTATTGAGTGGTTTGCGAAAATCGGTATCTACATTTCTGAAGGGTGGGGGATGACTGAAAACAGTGCCTACGGTACTGGTAGTGTACCTTTCAGACATGACAAAATTGGTTGTATCGGTAAGCCTTATAACGGTGTCGATATTCGCACTTCAGAGGAAGGCGAAATTCAGGTTAAGTCGCCATGCAACATGCTGGAATATTATTTAGAGCCTGATAAAACCGCTGAAGTGTTCACCGAAGACGGCTACTTGCGCACTGGCGACAAAGGCGTCATAGATAACGATGGCTACGTTAAAATTACTGGTCGTTTGAAGGACATCTTTAAAACGGCGAAGGGTAAATATGTTACACCGGCACCCATTGAAGCTAAATTTATGGAAAACCCTGTTGTTGAACAGGTGTGTGTGACGGGCACTAACTTACCCCAACCAGTTGCGCTTTTGGTGTTGAGTGAGGAAGCACAAAAGAAAGACAAAGCCAGTATTGAAGCTAGCCTTAAGAAAACGTTTGAAGCTATCAACGCTAAATTAGAAAGCCACCAGGTAATGGACCGCGTTGTAGTAATGAAAAACGAATGGAGTATTGAGAACGATTTACTTACCCCGACGCTTAAGGTTAAGCGCCATGTGCTAGAAGAGCGATTTGTTGACATTATACAAGGTAACTACAGCGATAAACTGGTGTGGGTTGACGCGTAAATCGCCTGTTTGGCTATATTTTTCTGACTAGATTAAAAAGCTCTGTCCTTGGACAGAGCTTTTTCGTAGTAGTCTTATGAATACTGCCGGGCGTTAAACAGCCTATTCCTTTCGCACCTCAAGTCTCCACTCAGCACTGTCTACTATGCGCACCTAAAACCTAAGCCTAATACGTTATTAGAATGAAGCTTTATCATGCCTAAGGGAAGTTTAAGAAGGGTAGCGTGCGCGCAAGCCTTCGTACACTAAATCGCTAAACTCGGGTTTAGTCAAATCAAGTGCGTCCATGACTTCAACTAAGTGCTCGTTGTCTTCGCGACCTTCCCATACTTTGACGTATGTTCCTTCTTTGTAACCGTTATCTTGACGGAAGAAATTGAGAACATTTTTGCCAACATACTGACGATACAACTCGTCAGCCGACATTTCGCATTGGCTCACGATAAACATAAATAGTGGAACGCTGAAGCGCTTAGCGGCACATAGGCCTGTCATTAATTCTAAATTATCAAGAAGGGACTGATTAGATGCGTCGTAGTCTTTACCGTCGAAGGTCACTTGAGTATTGCCACTTGCCAGCTCAGCCGCAATACTTTTGGCTGACTCACTAATATCACCTTTATATTCAATAATGCATGCGCTCAGCGCAAAATGCCAAATGTCCACGAGCTCCATTTGAAGCTGAGGCAAGTCTTTTTTCTGTGCTTTCCACCATTTCCAGCCGTGATGTTCAATGGCTTCAACAGACTCAACCATAGCTGCGCGCAAGTATCCATATCCCGCATTTAGCCAGTCTGGGTTTACTTTGGCGTTCATTTTATCTTGAAGAGAAAGCATGGTGGCGAGTTGTTGGGCGGTTAACATTGTTGCTCCTGACCGTGAATGTGTAATGCATCTTTTAAAGGCGAAATTGTACTTGAATGACGATGAAGGAGAAACTGCTAAATTTTAGCCAATAATAGTGAAGCATCTTTTTTACTAAGTGCTTGCTTGTGGTGCACTTGCACCAGAGTAAAACCATGACTGATTAGTCATATTTTCTAAATTGCTCTAAGTGTTTGAATTTTAAAGTTTAAAAAGTTGGCATTCTACCTGCAAAACCTAAAGAGTTAACAGTGCTGCCCAGTAGCGCTAACGTGAATGAGTGCCAGGCAACGCTTATTCACGTTGTTACTGAGTAGACCGTAAACCTTACCCATACAGATTTTTCGTGTCCTGAGGTCTGTATGGGTTTTTTTTGTCTAAAAAACGATACCATTACTTTTCTCGTACCTCCGATACCTAGCTTTCTCCTATTACTTGTCACTGAGTTAATTGGATACGCTTATTTATATCATTGCCTTAGTCCTTATTTTTATCTTCACAAGACATTTGCTTATCTATTTTTTTGAGAAATAACTTAACTACTTGGCCTAATGCGATACACTTAATTGATAAGTTCGACGATGCGTGCATAGTCTTTATACAGAACCTAATAGCACGTTTTACAAAGGATTTTTCGATTGCTTGCGTTATACCCCTCTAATAAATTAGAACACTTAAGTTTTCTTCTTACCACGCTTTTACGTCAGCAACCCTTGGGGGTATTCACGCCAGAAACCATTCTGGTTGAAAGCCCAGGTATGCAACATTGGGTTAGTATGCAATTAGCCACTGAACACGGCGTGGCGATGAACATTGATTACCCGCTGCCTGTACGCTTTATGTGGAATACAGCGCGCTCTGTATTAGGGCAGGATAAAGTACCTAAGCAATCTCCTTATCGTCGTGAAGTACTGACTTGGCGCATTGACAATATTCTTCAAGATGACTCACTGATGAACGGTGAAGCTTTTGAGCAAGTAAATAGATATTGGAAAAACGCCGGCAGCGAGCAGGAGCAGGGCCTTCAGCGTCTTCAACTTGCTACTGCGTTAGCTGACGTGTACGAACAATATCTCTTATACCGTCCCGACTGGCTGTTTAAGTGGGAAGCTAATGAACGGGCTGTATTCGATGATATGGAATTATGGCAAAGCGAAATTTGGCGTATTCTTGCCAAAGAAGAGCCGTTGCATCCTGCCCGTTTGCATCAAATGACCCTAGAGGCGTTAGAGGCAGGTGACATACCAAATGATCCCGTCGGTCATTTACCCAAGCGCGTTATTGTTTTTGCCATTAACACCATGGCACCGCAACTAATAGCATTTTTTGACGCCCTCGCACAGCATATTGATATTCATATATTCCACCTAAACCCCAGCGTAAATTATTGGGGGGAAGCGAAAAGTAGTAGTGAACAAGCCAAGCTATTACGCCTGGAAGGACTTAAAAAATGGATGGAAGAAGACCAGTCCAACCCATTACTTGGCAACTTAGGTAAGCAGGGCCGAGAGCTATTTAATCTTCTTACCGAACTGGACACGTTTGAGATAAGCGCTTTTGATTCGCCAGAATTCGACGAAGTGGTCGAAAGTGGTGATACAGAGCCTACTCGCGGCCTGCTGGATTATATCCATAACGATATTTTACAAGCCGCTCAACCTGCGCCATTCACTAGCGAACTAAAACAAAATGACGATAGCGTCACCATCATGTGCACTCATTCCGCGCTTCGCGAGGTGCAAGTGTTGCACGACCATCTGCTTCATTGGTTATCTCAAGATAAAACGCGTACCCCATCAGATATTCTTGTGATGTGCCCGGCTATTGAAAACTATGCGCCATTTGTTGATGCCGTATTTCACAGGGTTGGTACTAAAACCTTAGCTGGCACCGGGCAGGTTAGACTTCCCTGTACCATTGCAGATAGAAGCCCTATGGACGCAGAGCCACTTATCGCGGCGTTTATGGCGCTTTTGCAGCTACCTGATAGCCGCTTTGGCGTATCGGACATCATGGATTATTTGCAGCTGGATTCTGTACAAAAACGATTTTCAGTATCTCAAGATGACATAGAGCAAATGGTGGTGTGGCTAAAACAAGCCCATATCCATTGGGGCCTTAATAGTACCCATAAAACCGCTGTATCAGAGGGCGTTAAACTAGATGAAACGTACAGCTGGTGGTGGGGCATTCGTAGGCTGCTAATGGGCATGTTGGCGCAAGACGCCGAAGTGGTTGTGAGTGACCTACTTACTATTCCAGATGTGGAAGGGCAAAGTGCGCTAACCCTAGGTAAACTTGTTGATATAGTGGCAATGCTCGGGGAATTCGCACAAGAGTTAACCGCTCCAAGAACACCCGAACAGTGGTCCAAAGCGTTAATCGACCTTCGCGATGCGTGCTTTATGCCTATAAAAGACCAGCAGCAAAGCTGGGATCTTATTGCTAACGTTGCAGCCGATCTTGCAGCACGATGCGAAGAAGCGGGTTACCAGCATGAATTGTCCTTACGCCAAGTACGCGACCTTTTGCTAAATCGATTCTCATCACCAGATGCAGGTAACCACTTTATGACCGGTCAGGTCACGGTATGTTCAATGTTGCCAATGCGAAGTATACCGTTTAAAAAAGTGTGTATTCTTGGCCTAAATGACAGTGAGTTCCCAAGAAAATCAAGCCCCCTAGGCCTGGACTTAATGGCAGGTGCGAACCGAAGGGTTGGCGATCGTTCAAGGCGTTTGGAAGACAGATATTTATTTCTTGAAGCCATTATTTCAACGCGGGAAAGCCTGTACTTAAGCTATCAAGGCAACGATGTTACCAATAACAGTGAGCGCCAACCTAGTCTGGTACTAGCTGAGTTTATGGACATGCTGGAAAATAGCTACGCTCTGGCCTTGTCTAGATACCGAGTACATGCGCCGCTTCACCCCTTTAGTGAAGAGGGATTCGCTGGACAATTGCCAAGCTACGAAACCGGTTGGCTTAGACTGGCCGATGCGCTACAGCATACAAAGTCACAGTCTGATAAGACAGGTGTCGATAGCAGCGACTCTAATCATTTAGCGATACCTGATGAGCAATCCAATACGCTTTCAACACAAGAACTTCGACTATCAAATAGCCAAATTGCAAGAGCCTTTAAAGACCCTCTTGAGCACTTTTCTATACAAAGGCTAGGTGTAAACTTATCACAGTCATTTACGCTACTGGAAAACAGCGAGCCATTTGAGACCAATGCGTTGCTGCGCTATCAGGTGCTTGATGCCATCTTCTCATCGCCTGAACGCAAGTTGTCACAAGAGCATGACTCAATGTCATACGGTGAACAGGTAATCGCTTTTGCGTCGCTTCGGGGCGATATTCCCAATAACCCTGTTGCCAGAGATGAAGTTGAAATGTGGAAAGAAGGGGCGTTAGCATTAAGTCAGGCGATGGGACCTCACGATGCTGAACCTGTAAAGGCGCAGTTCCAAGGTAAATTTATCACCTTTACCACAACTGCCCTTGTTGGTAGCGACGCGTTAGTAGAGCTTTGTGCCGGTAAAATAGACTCCCACCGCGCGTTAAGCTTTTTCATCTCTCAATTGATATTTTCATGCAGTGATGAAGCAACTCGCTACAATAACTACCCACTGGATATTTATTCATGTTCATGGGAAAAGGGCGAAACTGTATTGAAAAAGCAGCGTTTCCCTTCTTATGACAAAGAAACTGCGGTGCGGCTACTCTTGTTTATAGAACAGCTTTACATAGCTGTTTATACGGCGCCAACGCCAGTGCATTTAAGCTTGTTTGGCACCTTTATGCCCGGCACAAGAAACTCAGAGACTAAGCCCGTAGTTGAAAGCATAAAACCGGATATGTTTAACCATATCCTGCATGCACTACTGCATAGTACAGATGTTACAAGTGAAACCGATAAAGCCATTCTCGATCAATTTCAACAGGTAATTGAGGAAGTCTGCCCGTTTGCTGAGAAAGACAGCGACACTACTCGCGAAACAACAAGTGATAGAAACGAAAAAGCGAAACAGATAGTTAGTCAGTCTGCCGCACTTTTTGACACCATTGAACTACAGCGTGCGCTAACCGATTGGCAGCAAAGTAACGGGCAGTACAGTGCGGATATGGCAAGCAATCCTTACCTCAACTGGCTATTCCCGCAAGGTGTAAGCTGGAACGATGCCCCGCACTTGTGTGCCTTTGTACTTTTTTCCATGGTCAATAATGCGTCTCAGGAGGAGAAGTTATGAGCCAGAATTCTGTATCCTCTGAAAATTACAAGAACGAGCGACCCCATAGCGAAGCGCAATTGCTTGACGTGGTGGCTATGCCGCTAAAGGGGCGACACCTTATTGAAGCGAGCGCAGGTACAGGCAAAACCTTTAACATTACGCGTTTGTACCTACGCTTGCTGTTAGAAAAAAAGCTTAACGTTAAAGAAATATTGGTGATGACCTTCACCAAAGCCGCTACCGAAGAAATTAAGGGGCGGATTGCGGCCACCCTAAGAGAGGCATTGCTTATTTGGCAGCAAGCCAAAGACAACGGCAACGAAATAGACGCTAGCTGCGACCCGGTTTATCAGAGCTTGTTTAATAGCTGCGATCCTGATGAGAGTTTAGCCCTATTAAAAGCAGCGCAGCTAGAGCTTGATGAGGCATCGGTTTTCACTATCCACGGTTTTTGTCAGCACGTTATTACTCAGCTGGCGTTCAACAGTGGCTTCGCTATGTCTCTAAATTTGGGTAACGATACTAGCGATTTATATCTTCAGGCTGCCGAAGATTTCATTCGAAAAATAAGTAAAAGCGAGGACGATTTCAGGCTGTTGGCAGAGTCTGGCTGGCACACACCAGAAAACCTACTGCGTGAATTTAACGCCAGCATAAAAAGTACGCTGACCCCATTAATACTAACTGAGGACGACATTGAAGCGGCTTTTAACAAACAGCTGAATGACGCGCCAAACACGTCTTTGGCCTATGCGAAATCTTTACTGCAAAGTGTGGAAGAAAACGAAGGGTTAATCGTAGAGCAGCTTATTAAAACACCGGCCCATAAAAAAGAAAGACCCCAAGAATTGGCTGCGCTTAAAGCATGGTTAGGCTCTTGCGTAAGTGAGCAGCAGTATTATCTCGCACCACCAGAAGCAGAGGCTTTTGTTAAGGGGAATCGATATGCTCGGAATTCTTCAGGCGTAAAAGAGATTTTAACGCCAATTAAGGAATTTGCTGGTGCGCTTAAAAAAGCATTTGCCGAGAAAGATAAAGCACTAGGTAAAGTACCTGTTTTCAAGTTGGTTATCGAAGCTATTGCTTTTATCAAAGAGCGAGTTGAAAAGCAGAAAAAACAGCTGGGTGTTATCGACTTCGACGACCTTATTCGCATGTTAGCTGATGAGGTTATAAAGCCAAACAATATCCTTGTGCCAGAACTTCGTAAGAAGTTTCCAGTCGCGCTAATCGATGAGTTTCAGGACACTGATGCTAAGCAATACGCTATTTTAGACTCGGTATATCCTAATTTAGCTGACGCTGATGAAAGTGCGCTGCTAATGATTGGCGACCCGAAACAGGCTATTTATCGCTTTCGGGGAGGCGACATCTTTACCTATTTAAAAGCGGGTAGGCAGGCGGATTACCGCTGGGTGATGAACACTAACTGGCGTTCAGTGGAAGGTATGGTAAGGGCCTACAATCGATTATTCTATGGTGCGCCAGTGGCATCGGGTAAGCCCACTGATGTATTTGGCTTCGGCATTAACTACAACCCTGTTGAATTTACCCCTAAAGCCGCAGCTGCTAAGGCACCTTTGGTAGACCTCGCTGATCAAAATAATGTAGTGAAACGCAGTGCAATGAATTACGTGAGCATGTGTTTAGAGGAGAAAGAAAACACTAACATTATGCGGCGTAAAATGGCGCAGTGGATTGCGCAAGAAATTTATCGCTTGTTGAATGAAGCGCATTTTAAAGCGGCGGACGGTCACACTACGCCAGTAAAGCCTCAAGATATCGCCATTCTGGTCAAAGACAGAACCGAAGCAGGCGCTATCAAAAATGTATTACAGCAAAAAGGGCTGGCCTGTGTTTATTTAAGCGATCGCAGTAACCTATTTGCTAGTGCTGAGGCGAAAGACGTGCTTAGGTTGCTTAATGGCATTTGGCATGCGAACGATACCAGTAAAGTAGCGTCCAGTCTGGCATCTCCGCTTTGGGGCTATAGCGCAAATACCCTTATCGAACTGCTTTATCACGAAGATGATGCACAGTGGGATGCCGCTATCGATAAAGTACTGTCCCTGCGTGAGATGTGGCTGCAAAAAGGCTGTATGAGCGTACTGCTGCACTTAATGCAAGACAGTTATCAGCCCCATGCCGACAGTGTGGAGCGGGCGTTAACCAACTATCAGCATTTAGCGGAAGTACTGGAAAAAGCCAGCACTACACACCAGCGCCCTGAGCAACTATTGGATTGGCTGAACAAGCAAATCCACAAGCCGGAAAGTGACGAAGAGCTAACGCTTCGCCTTGAGAGTGATAGTCAGCTTATTCGTCTTATTACTCAGCATGGCTCAAAAGGCCTTGAGTATCCAATAGTTTTTGTACCCTATGCCACGGGCTATAAAGACGCGTCGAAAAATGGAAAGGCGACATCGCAAATCTTTACCTATTACGACGAAGAGAAGCAAGACTTGCAGATGCAGCTGGGGCAAACGCCACAAGCCATAGCTCGGGTTCAACATGAAAGCGAAGCGGAAGATATGCGCTTGGCCTATGTGGCAGTAACCCGTGCAGCGCACCGCTGCTACATGGGGGTTGTACCTCTTGCTAACAATGAAAAAAGCGCACTGGCTCGAGCCTTAGGCGTAAGTGGGGATAGCGGCAACAACGATTGGCCAAGTGTATTAAGCAGGGTTGCCGCAGAAGATGCGTCTCATGCAAGCCACATCGATGGTGACGAGTTCGAAGAAGTGTATTCAGGCTTTGAACAAGAAGACGAGCTGCCACAACTTAGCGCGTTGCAATTTACCGGCACGGCGAGCGAAGAGTGGCGGCTGTATTCATTTTCAGCGATGAGCCGTTTAACTACCGTGGGTACGAGCGCAAATACAACACCAGTAGAAGCTTCAGGTCAAACACTTCCGAGTGTGCCCGTACTTCAAACCATTCGTGACGAAGAGGTGTACGCGGCGGATTCACTTGTGGGGGGAGAAGAGCTGTTAGGCGCAAGTAATGCAGATCCTTCTTTTAGCACTACAACTACAATCAGTAAAAGTGACTTGCGTTTTACTTTGGAAAAAGGTGCAAGCGCAGGTAACTTACTTCACGACATTCTTGAGAACAGTGATTTTAGTGCGCCCGAATGGGAAGAAACTGGCAAAGAACTCGTTAAACGCTTTGGTCTAGAAGAAAAGCGCACGCCGCTACTTTACGAGTGGCTTGAAGAAACGTTACAGACGCCCTTGTACCCTAAAATGCAACTAAGCATGAGTGATTTACCGTTAGCGCAAACCCTGCGCGAAGCAGAGTTTTACTTTCCCATGAATGATACGCAATGGGCTCAGCTTCGTGATGTTCTTGCTCACCACCGCCAATATGTAGCTGACTCGATTGGTGGTAAAACCGAGGCCGCGCCTCAGCTAATCACGACGAAATTGCAGGGAATGATGCACGGTTTCATCGACTTGATTTTTGAACATGATGGTCAGTTTTTTGTGGCGGATTACAAATCAACCTGGCTTGGAGATACCTTAGATAGCTACTTACCTGTTGCGCTGTTTCACAATAATCAGCACCACCTTTACGATCTTCAATATTTAATTTACTGCTTAGCTTTACATCGCTATTTAAAAAATACCCTGCCTGATTACGACCCTGATGTTCATTTCGGCGGTGTGTATTACCTATATTTACGCGGCATGCACCCAGAGAACGAACGGGGTGAAGGGGTGTTTTATACCGATATTCCTTCGTCTTTGCTCATGCAAATAGATTCAATATTTGAAAGTGGTGGCAATAGTCAGCAAAGCGACAATTTGAAAAGTGAAGGCACTACTCAACAGCATTCAGAACAGCAGCAGTTTAGTTTCGATGACAAGTAGTGGTATCAAGGACAATATAGTTAGGAAAATAATGAACAACAATCAACATTCTGTATCGTCGTTTTTCGATAACTTGTTTGGCATCGAAGCTATCGACAAATTTGTCGCAAAAGAGTTTGGCTTTATTGATGAACTCGCACAAGAAGAGAGGTTTATCTGGGCTGGGGTACTGGCGTATTTGTCATACATGCAGCGTAACGGGCATAGCTGTATCTATCTTAAAGAAGTAGCTGGAACGACCCTTTTCAAAGAGACTGACACCGAAAAAGCGGCTGGCTTGACGGCCCAAGTTCAAGAAAGCGAAAGTGCATCATCTATTCACAATCCCCAAGGGGTCATATATCAACAAGAGCCAGAACAGGCCCTTAAGACAGGTTTAGAACTACCTCAGCTTACTCCTTTACTAAAAATCGTAAAAAGCGCGCTGGGAAATGAACAAGTTGCTCAATTATTTGTTTATGAAAACGGTAGGCTTTATAGCCGTCGTTATTATGAGTTTGAACAAGAGGTAGCGCGAGACATAGTGAAGCGGGCGGCGCTTACGCCGTTAACAGAAGAAGCGAATGACAAAGTAAAGCAACTTTGGCCCGCTATATTCCCTACCGAAACTACAGATCAACAAGATTGGCAGCAAATTGCTGTTGCTAAAAGTTTAATGCAGGGTTTCTGTGTCATAAATGGTGGGCCTGGAACCGGTAAAACCTATACCGTATTGCGCCTATTACTGGCGCTACAGGCGTGTGACAAAGACCTAAATATTGTATTAGCTGCCCCAACCGGCAAAGCGCAGCAACGTATGACCGAGTCTATCGTTAACAGTATTGAAGGGCTTCGCGGCAAGGTGGACGATGCTGCGCTTGATAATGTGCCTACTGACGCTGTAACGCTGCATAGATTATTAGGATTGCGAGAATACGGTGTATCGACCAAGTACAATCAGCACAATCAATTAGCCGCAGATGTGCTCATTGTCGATGAGGCAAGTATGGTCGACCTAGCGTTAATGACGCGCATTGTCCGCGCATTGCCGGACCATGCACGACTCTATTTCATCGGTGATGCTGACCAGCTTCCAGCTGTTGAGCTTGGCAATGTCTTAGAGCAACTGGTTAGTGACACAACAAGCTTTGACGTAGTAGAGAATGTATCGTTGAGTAGCGAAAGTAGCTCACACAGTGATAACGGCCCGCTTTCATTGGGGGGCGTGCCTTCGATGATGCGCCAGCATATTGCCACGCTGTGCCCACATCTTCCTATGTTACCTGTTAATGAGCAAGCCAAAAGCTATGTGGCAACACTGCAGGCACCGCAGCGTTTCAAAGGCCAAGTAGCAAAAGTAGCGACGGCCATCCAAAAAGGTGATGCTGGTGGAGCGATTGGTGCCATCGCTGAAGGGGGCGATGAAAGCAGTGAAACCACAAACCTAGCTTCCACCACTAATTCACGCTTAAAAGAAGGCGTGCATTTATGGTCAGAAGATGAAGTTGGCAGTCGTGATTTACATGAGTTGGCTAAAGAAAGCTTCTTTCCCATCTTTGACGCCGATAGTGCCGAAGAAGCGCTTAATCGCCTGAACTATGTCAGGTGGCTCACACCGGTTCGCAAGGGGGCAATGGGAGTAGAGGGCCTAAATAGCTTAGTGTTCGATGCCATCAAGCACAAAATAAAAAAGCGAGAAGGGCATTTCTATCAAGGTCAGCCCATAATGATTGTAAAAAATCATCATCCACAGAGGCTATCTAACGGTGAAGTAGGCGTAATCTGGCCTGATAGCACGGGTAAGCTGTATGCATGGTTTTACCAAGACGCCAAAGGTGCAGACCAACAAGCCTCGTCAGACAAGGGCGAGAATGCTACTGGCATACAAAGCCAAATGCAAAAACAAACGTTACGTAGCATATCGTTATCAAGAGTGCCACAGTTTGAAACCGTGTATGCCATGACCATTCACAAATCCCAGGGCTCTGAATTCAACCACGTTGTACTCATACTGCCCAAGCCCGATAGTGAGAAAGCCGCCAACCTACTCCATCGGGGTTTAGTGTATACCGGCTTAACCCGTGCAAAAGGCGGTTGTCTGATCATTTCAGACGACGCAACATTTAGCCATATGGTTCAGCGAGTAGATAAGCGCTATTCAGGGTTGTCAGAAGCAATCAGCCAATACCTAGAGGGTAAGACTGGCGAAGTCACAGAAACAGAATAGAAGAAACAATACTCTGTCCGCCAATTTGGGGGGCAGAGTACATTTCTGCGTTGTTATTTCACAGGCGTAAACAGACAAAGGCCGTTTTTGTTAATAGCAATTGGCGTTTTGCTTATCAAATAAATGCGGGTGGGTGCGCTTACGCGCAAAATACCGCCTTCAGCGTTTAAAAACTGTGAAGGCAAAAGCACAGAATTGTCATCATTTTCTAGGCGATTAGTTTCGGCTTTTATGGAGAAGTGCGATAAGCCGAAATGATCTAGCCAGCCTAATATATTATTTGGTGTCGCAACAAAATGCTCGTGCTTTAATAAGCTGCTGTGTAACGTAATGTTCGCACCGAAAACTGGTTTGTTTTCTATAGCCATCTGCGTATTCGGCTTTATATGCAGCCGATATAGTCCATGTGACTCCGGCACAATATCATCATTTGCATCTGTATCATTCACTAGCGTTAGCATACAAAGTTTCACGGGGTAATTCTGATGACTTTATTGTGGTGGAGTTACGTTTGTCCTGCGTTGATGTGGATCAATCAGAGGCAAATACTGGGCTACAAGCTATTTTTAAAACGGTGGTCGTATGAAAAGGTCAGCACCAAATATTTTGGATAGTGAACTAGGCTATTTGCGCGTTAAGCAATTCGCCAAGGCGCCTAATAGCTTCGGTCCGTTCAGATTGAGTACTATCAATAAAATTAAAACGCAAACAATGCCGATATTTTCCCGTCGCTGAAAACAGCTGTCCGGGCGCGACATAAATACCATGTTGTTTGGCCTCATCAGCAAGCTTAACACTGTCGTAACGGCTGTTGAGCTCGACCCACAGCACATAGCCACCTTGAGGGTAGCTAATACACGTGTCTGAAGGGAAAAAGCGTTTAATGTCTGCACGCAGAGCATCTCGCGCGCTCACGTAGTAATGGCGCATGGACCTAATGTGTTTGTCGTAGCCACCCTGCTCAATAAAGCTTGCTATAGCTAACTGGGGCAAGGTAGGGCACATAGAGCTACTGACATACTTAGCATGTAGTACTTTGTTTCTATAGCTACCGGGCGCTATCCAACCTACGCGAAAGCCAGGCGCGAGGGTTTTTGAAAACGACGAACATAGCAAAACGCGACCGTCCTCATCGAACGATTTTATCGTTTTTGGTCGAGGGTAAGAATAAGCTATATCGCCGTAAATATCGTCTTCGATAATGGCAATGTCGTATTCTCTCGCCAACTCGTATAGCGCTTGCTTTTTTGCCTCAGGCATAACGAATCCCTGCGGGTTATTCACCGTTGGAGCGACTAAAATTGCCTTTATCGGCCATTGGTCAAGCGCTAGTTTTAATGCCTCTATACTTAGCCCCGTTTCAGAGTCAGTGGGAATTTCTAACGCTTTCAACTCTGCGCCCTTTATAGCCTGCATAGCACCGTAGAACCCAGGAGATTCTACCGCTATCACGTCACCAGCGCTTGCCACTGCACGAAGACACACTGATAGTGCTTCTTGGCAGCCAGAGGTCACAATAAATTCATCGCTTTGTAACACACAGCCAGATGCTGCGGCCAATCGGCTTAGCTGTTTTCGCAGAGTTTCATCACCTTTTACGTCACCGTATATCATGCCGTCTAAGGCTCTATGTTTGGTTAGTTCATGCAGACGTTTTATCAGCGGTTTAAGGGTTTTGGCGGTCATGTTAGGCATGGCATGCTGGAACTGACAAAGGGTATTAACATTGTGGTCTTTACTGAAGGTATTCAGCAAAGTGTCTAGCACATCTTCCCATTGAGACACATCCATAGGACGCTGCGGTGGCTTCGTCATGCGTGGCGTGTTGTCTATTAATACACTACGGGCAACAAAATAACCTGATTTAGGCTTTGCCTCTACCAGTTGCTGCGCTTCTAAAACACGATAAGCTTCCTGCACGGTAGCAATACTTACTTTATGCTCCGTTGACAGCTGCCTTACAGAAGGTAATTTGTTTCCCACCTCAAAAACACCACGTTCGATTTGGGCTTTAAGTTCATGGGCTAATGTTTCATAAAGCGTCATCGTAACCTTTATTCTTCTGAAGTCATCTGCATACAGATAACTATATCTCAGTTAACGGGTGCTTTTAACCATACAGATTAGTTAAATAACAACCATACAGAGATGAATATGGCTAATCTGTATGGCCGTTTTTAAAGGTTTTTGAGTCTGATGCATACAGAAATATGGCTGTAATGTGTTAGCGAAAAATAAGCGTTTGGTTAACCCAGTTTCTCTCAAAGCAACGCATAACTTACCTCAACACATAAGGACTGTCATGGAAACATCTCTTCTCATTGCACTGGCGACATTCGCATTCATCAGCACGGTAACGCCTGGCCCAAATAATATGATGCTTTTGGCTTCAGGGGCACAGTACGGTTATAAACGTTCGCTGCCGCACATGTTGGGTATTGTGATTGGTGTTGCAGGTTTAATGGTTAGCACACTGCTTGGCATTGGTGCGTTATTTAGTATATTTCCCGTATTGTACAGTGTGCTTAAGGTGCTTGGCGTTGCATATCTGTTATGGTTAGCATTTAAAATTGCCACCGGGCCTGTGGATGAAATTGAGATAAAATCAGCCAGACGTCAGGAGCCACTCAAATGGTGGGAAGGGGCATTATTTCAGTTGATAAACCCTAAAGCATGGATGATGGCGTTAGCGAGTGTAGGCACATTTTCCCTGCCTGGAGAGCATTATACGGAATCTGGCATTGCAATTGTTACCGCCTTTGCAGTTATTGGGTTTCCTTGTATTTCGCTATGGGCTGCAGTAGGTGCAAGAATTCGTGTATGGTTGAGTTCGCCAATTCGAAGACGGCAGTTTAACCTCACAATGGGCGCGGCAACAGCTGCAACGTTGTTTTTAATTGTGTAACCTTTGTATGAACTTGGTGCTAGCTTTTAGAAAAATCGACTAGCTAGTGCCTCTTAAAAACTTGATGAAAGGAACGCGAATAATGAATTTGGTCGGTAACTTCATTCAATACCTAAATGCTTATGAAAAAAAGAACTTAGACAGCATTTCCGACATGTTTTCAGATGACATCGCATTACGTGATTGGAAAATTTCCGTACGTGGTAAATCTTTAGCAATTGACGAAACACGTAAAAACTTTGCGAATGCAGACTCAATAGAAATACACGTGCTATCAACCATGGCAAACGATAATATGGTGTCTGGAGAGCTTAAAATTGTGGTTGATAAAGCAGAAACATTATTTGTTGTCGATGTTTTAACATTTGATGAAGACGGTAAAATCACCTCTATTCATGCTTATCTAGGACGTGAAGATTAAGCTAGGTTGCAGTAAAACCCTATAGGAGCAAGTGCTCATGGAATTGAATCAAGTTACACTACCTGTTACCAATATGGCTGAAGCGGTTGAGTTTTATCTTACCCTTGGGTTTACACAAATAGTAGATACACCGCATTATGCAAGGTTTACGTGCCCAGAAGGCACCTCCACATTTTCACTCTCTTTAGAAAACGAAAACGTGCAAAATCACAGCGTGATTTACTTTGAACATGAAGCGTTAGACGAGCTATATGCATCGCTTGTAGAAAAGGGTATTCATTTTGATCAACCGCCCACTGATCAACGTTACCTTTGGAAAGAAGCTATTTTAAAAGACCCATCTGGCAATAAAATAAAGCTTTATTGGGCGGGAGAAAACAGAGTAAACCCGCCGTGGAAAGTAGAAATTAAGCAGTAACTATTTAAATAAATATCCCGAGACAATTAGTGACAGAACCCCTAATAAGCGTGCACTTTCGCTTAACAAAGTTAGATGCCATGCAGGCCTATACGCTAAAAAGAGAAATTGAAGGCGCTTATTTTATTAAGCGCGAAAAAAATGATGATGACCAAAAAGCTGGCGTTTTTGTCGGCATGGTGCCTTTAAAAGAAACGTTGTTCGACGAACTCAACGACTATGTTATACGCCAGCAAATTAAGTACGATGACTGTGATATTTTTGTAGAAGCCAAAAATGCTAATGGGGATATCGCCGTACCAAGGGTAGTAAACAAATTGCTGAAGTATATAGACTGTAAGCTTACGTATGCCCTAACTAACTAAGGTCTTCCTAAGGGAGAGCGAAGGAAATTGTCACATTAAGCCTTTTTATACACCCTGTTTCAGTGTGAAGCGCCAAGGTAGGCTTGTATCATCCCTTGCGGGACGCGGTTTACCTTTATCGTCTTTTTTATCTTCTTTGGCGTAATCTATGCCTATGCGAGGTGCGCTGATGATACTTTCGGCCGCATTAAATTCGGCGTTGCTCTCAATCCAGATAGTATTGTTGTTTACCACAGGTTCGCCATTTAGCGCTGGTGTTAACCCTAAAGCTTGTGAAAGCTTCGCCGGGCCAGAACATAAGTTACGCACCGCAATGTTTGACCCTCGTCGTTCCTGCATTATATCTAAGCCCACGGTAGGACTGATTGCTCGGATAAGCACAGAATCAGTATAGCCCACCTCGTTAGTGACAATATTGAACATGCTGTGGTAACCGTAAACCGTATAGATGTAGGCTATGCCGCCCTTTTTCTTAAGCGTTGTTACAGATGAGGGCCGGCGCAATAGGTGTTTTTGCATGGCAAGATCCCGTTCACCGCAATAAGCTTCAGTTTCTGTGATCATTCCTCCGGTAAGTGAACCACCGACACTGCTAAAAACAAAATTGCCAACAAGTGACCTAGCAATGTTGACCACATCACTGTCAGTGAAAAAAGGAAGCTGCATTTATTTCAAAGTAGATTAAAGGTAAATTACGACGATTTTTTAATTTCGCTGTGAGATTTTAAAACCTTACTGCCATCGTCTTGTTCAATAAGGTAGGCAGGGTCACTGTCGCTCGCTTCACGCTTTACCGATGAGCCTTTAATAGTGCGTGTAACATCACTGGTAAATTTCTCTCTTATATTGCCTGTGGCACTGCCATTACCCCATTCCCATTCAACTTCTGTATTTACCGCGTAGTGCTTCATCATCATTCCCTGTAGCGTAAGTTTTACTATTTACACAGTGTTAAACGTGGAAAATAGCCGCTTAGTTCATAAAGCAATACAGTGGAAAGGCGAAAGGTAAAAACAAAGCCAAGTAAGGTACAAGGAACTAAGTTAAAAAGAACTAAGGTAGAAAGAGCTTAAGCCAAAAGACCTAAAGCAAAAAAAGCTAAGCAACTGAGCTTGAAATACTAAGAAAGCGTTTCAAGCTGCTTTTGTTTGGGCACTTGTTTCTGAGTAGCAGAACTTCCAGCGGTAGCTATGACCACTAAAGCTACTGCAAGCCACTGAGTCAGTGTAAGGGTTTCGTCAATAATGATAAACGCTGCTACAGCTGCAACAGCAGGCTCTACACTCATCATTATGCTGAAAGTTTGCTTGGGCATATTGCGCATGGCACTCATTTCTAAGGTGTAGGGAATAGCGGATGAAAAAATCCCTACGGCGCAGCCTATAAGGACCGCCTCTGAAGATAATAAAGCACTACCTTGACTCACTATACCAATAGGTACCACACAAATGGCGGCTACTAGCATACCTAAGGTAACCGTTACGCCGCCTGAACCTTCGTTGCCCGTTTTGTTACCAAATACAATGTAGCCGGCCCAAAAAGCTCCCGCGGTTAGCGCAAGCATTACGCCGATAGGATCTAGGCCTTCTGTTGATGCACCGAAAATATCCGGAAGCAGTAAACAAACGCCAGCAACAGCTAAAATGGCCCACGCAAAATCACGTTTTTTTCTTGCGCTAAAAAAGGCCACTGCCAATGGACCTGTGAATTCAAGCGCAACGCCTATACCTAATGGTATACGCGCAATGGCAAGGTAGAAGATGATATTCATTGCCCCCAAACAGGCGCCATAAATAGTGACGTTTCGCCATCCTTTGGCACTTAAGCTTGCTTTCCAAGGCTTAAAAATTACTGTTAACACCAGGGCTGCGAAGAATGCGCGCAGGGCGCTTGTACCTTCAGGCCCCACGATAGGAAAGAGTTGTTTGGCAAATGATGCACCTGATTGGATAGTTATCATGGCCAAAAGCACTGCGAGTATGGCAAGTAAAAAACGTTGATTCACAATGTATTGCAGTTTCAAAGAGATAAAGCAGAATTATATTTGTTCTGAAGGCAAAATGCGCGTTGATAAGAGTAAGTATTGAAAATAAACGTTCAACAACTAGTGTCTACTGACACTAGTTGGTTATGTACTCGTATCACTATTTCAAGTTGTTACAACTTGAAATAGGCCATTAGACTTCGTAACGTTGGGTCGAACTGGTCGGGAACCCGTTCAATAGTCATGTGGTATTCAGCCACGTTCCAGAACGTTCCGCCTAAAAGCAGAGCGATAAGCACTTGGGTCGTCATCGAGAACACAATATAGGGTTTGTCTTTTGTAGGTTCAAAAATTGTGGCTATCTTAACCCGCTCACTGTCCATGCTTATCTTGGCGTAGATTGGGCTCTTTAACCCAGCAGGTAGCATCTCTACTGGCTCAATATGCAAAAACACATCAGTGTCTGGGTACGTAGATAATTTCTCTTGAGCACGCCAAACGTTTGCTCTAGCTTTAAATAACAAGCTGTTAATGGGCATCATTAGCCCCTCAGGCCAAGCTATACTGTGAAGCTCGCAAGGGAAATTTTTAAGCGATTTTGCGTAATCTATCCTATCTTGCTGAGTAAAGTCTCTATCAAGAGCAAGTGGTGAGAGCGACGTTGAACGCGAAGATAAGTCGAGCACGTCTCCAGTAGATAACATAGCCAATTTAGACTCTTCAAGTTTGTGCTGATGCCAAGCTGACTTTATTTCAGAGGGGCATGCTTGGTGTTGATACTGCGCATATTTATAACCTGTGCCACCTATCACAAAAGAGCCTGCTGCTGGAATGCTAAAATCGGCATCAATGATTTCAGCTAGCTGACAAAATTTCTTCAATCGAGATAACTTTAACTGCTCTACGCGAGCTTTTTTCTCATCATCAGAATAGTGAGAAAAAACGAAGGGGTAAATACTAGCACCACTATACGCAAGAATAGCAGCATCAAGCTTGCCGAACGTTGTTTTAATCTGCTCAGCGTGTCTAATTTGCATTGGATTATCAACGGCGAAAAACACGCTGTAGCCGTTTTTGTCCTCTAGATATATAGAAGAATCTACAGGTATGTTGGTTTCATTAACAATGTCATCTGACGACCCAGAGAATTCCTTTATGATCGTGACACTGTTTTCACCCAACTTCCAAGGTTCATCAAAGGAGCATTCTTTTATATTGGTAAACCCCAATTGCTGTAAAGCTAGACGAAGTGCGGGAGTGGGAAACTTGCCGATAAGTATCGGAATACCTTTATCAAAATGGGAAAGCGTATAAGGATTAAAGTGGTCACCATGGATGTGGCTAATATATAAATAATCAGGCTTTAAATTTAAATAATGTGCGCGCTGCTCTTCATGAATAGGAGGGTAGTTGAAAAGAAGACCATGATATATGCCATCTTCATACCAAGGGTCGGTTAAAACCGTTGTTCCGTCACTGAAAGTGAACAAAAAGCTCGCATTCGTTATATACTCAATTTTCATGAACAGTCCTAAGGCTTTTGCGCAATTATAATGGCTTCTCTGCCTAAATTTAGGTTAGAAAAAGCGCGATAAATATCTTGGCGTAAACTGCTTAATCCCGCGTTTTCCATGAACCACTCAAAGTTAACTCGTTTTAAATGACATTCACGGCCTATGCTTGGGGTTTCAATGTAGTTGTCGCCCATTGCAAGAAATAGGTCGAGCGGGAAGCTGGAAAAGCGGCTCAAAGGACTAAATCCACATTTTGAAACGAGTGCTTCTAGCGAGTCGAAATCAAAGTAATTTAGGTGGTGTGGGACGGCAACCCACCAAGGTTTGTAATTTTGGGTTTTTCTTAAGCCTTCTTGTAAAGGGTTAAAGTCGTTCGGTACACCCACAACTAAAATACCACCACTAGCGAGTTTGTCGAAAGCAACATTAATGAGTGAGAATGGGTCTGGAACATGTTCTAGAATATTACGCATGTGAACCACTTTGATATTCTCTGGAAGGCTGGTGAGATCAGCATCGAAGCTGCTGTTAATGATTTCTAAGCCTTTATCGCGGCAATGGTTTGCCGCTATTGTACTTATTTCGACACCAACTGTGTTCCACCCTTCACCTTTAGCGGCTTCCAAAAACAGACCCGCACCGCAGCCAATATCAACCAGGGTATTGTCATCATTAGGCGTAATAAATTGAGCTATTTCACTAAGTACATCACGGTAACTCATTAGCCACCAATCGCGGTCTCGCTCATAATAATTAAGCCTATCGCGTTCGCCGTCATCGTAGTGGCTATCACGATAAAGTGTTTCATTCTCCAGTTTGTCTGGAATTGGCGTGACATGTTTAAATCCGCACGTTTCGCAGTCAATTACATCGTAACCTTCACCCGAAATAACGACGTTTCCTGTATGTGCCATGGTGAGTCCTAAATTTGTTTTTTATTTTGAGAAGCATTTATTATTTTATCAAAAATTAAATCAAGAAACGTACCAGTAGGAGTGAAACTTAGGGTAAGGTGTTGAAGTCATTCTGCTAAAACATGGTTTGCTTGAATCCACTTGCTTGGACAAACTTTCTGTATGCTTAACAATTAGGACGTTTTCATGGACGTAAGAAACCTAACTTCACCAATAAATATTAAAGGCTTTTCGGTGATTACCAACAATCATGCTGAATTCTCGCCAAAGGGGAAGATCCCCGCGCTTTGGCAGAGGTTTGATAATTCGATACCTGTTGACTATCGAGGCGGCGAGCGGGTGTATGGCGTTTATTTCAACTACGAATCAGATCATACCGGTGACTTTTCGGTGCTAGCAGGTTTTGATGGCGACACAGTGCCCGAACATTTAAAGATTGAGAACATTACTATCCCTGCGGGAAAATATCTCGTTTTTTCCCGACAAGGTGAAATGCCGCAAATTGCTAACGATGTATGGAGTGATATCTGGCGCTATTTCACCCAAGCAGATACTGAATATGAAAGGGCGTTTACAGTAGACTTCGAGCATTATGTGAATGCCAACCACATAGATGTGTACATGGCGATAAAATAATGGCTCAAACAAGGGCTAAATATCGATGAAACAATGCAATATCTGAGAGTTAGTTGCTATTGCTTTTATGACCTATACTTGGTGAAACTGTAAGGTGGAATCTTCCCCCGTCGCTATGTGAATTAGGCATTTTTTGAACACAAATACCGTGTTTGAAATAGCTTTTTATGGTGGATATTTCTTAGTTAAGGAAAGCAAGTGCACATTCTTACCCAATTACATATCGACATCGCTCGAAATGCTACGGACGATTTTAACTTGTTTCACGATCCATTGCGCTGGCAGCGTATTGCAGGTAACCCGTTCCAAGGTACGATAGCGCTTGGCTTTCAACTTGGTTTGTTTGTAGAAACGCAGATAAACCAAAGTGCTTCTACTATTGAGCAAAGACAATACTCAGTGTATGAATTTAGCTTCGTTAACCCTGCTAAAGAGGGCGACGAACTAAGCTTGATACTCAAGTCGGCCCGTATTTCTAAAACACCTATGGGTAAGCAAGAATCGCAACGCCTGATCTTAAAAGCATCGGGAAAGCCAAGTCTAATGGGTTTCTACAGGCAGTCAGACTATTTATCCGTTTCGTCCCCATTGCTTATGTATGACAAAGGTCATCTTTCAAAGATGCCAGATCGAACATTATTAGATGACAGTGCTTTTTTAAAACGAAAATGGATGATTGTTGGTAATGCTAAAAATTACCTGTTAAGCGCCTTTGCCGATCAAACACAATACATTGATGAGTTTGCGAATACGGTTTGTTTCCCACAGTTTTATCCGCTTTCATTAATGTCTTCGGCAATGTTAGAACGAGCTCAGGCCCTAGGCTATGACTTGATAAGTAACCCAATGATCTACGTTTCGCAAAATATGTGTATCGATAATCAGCAATTAGCGCAACTCAAAAGCAATGATTGTTTAAACATGTTGGTTGCGCCTGTTGAAAAAGACCCAAGCCATCTTACTTGCGCTGGTTGGGTCAACAGTGAATCGCCGCTTTTCTGTGCCGAGGTTAAACTTATGCCGCTGTCTGACATGCTAAAATCTTATTCATAGTAGCAAGGCCGTTAAACGTTCTGTTAGCTGTTTGGTGACAGTAAATGGGTGGTAGGCTTTCCGTTAGTTTCACTGTAAACAAAGTCAACAAGCTTTATCTTACTGTTTTGCTCACCTTCATAAAACACCGCAACTCTATGACTTCGTATTTCGTGCAAAATCGCGTCGAAGTGCAGAACAGCTGGAAAAAGGCTGTTGTACGGCAACGTTTTTGAATCCACTGAAAATTGGGCTTCAACTCGCCTATATTGTCCAACGTGCTCGTTGAATGCGCCCTGTATTTCGATTGCATCTAAGCTTGGTGAAATGAACTGATCATCCTGTTCGTCATTTAAGGGCTTAATCTTAAAGTGTTGGTTAAAATAGCTAGACAATTGCTTGACTTGGCTATTGGTCAAATCACCTAAACTTGATGTCTTTTCAACAAACTTTAAGTGTGGCGCTGCAATAACAAACTCTTCCAAAGCGAAGCTTAAGGTTATCCTTGTTTGAGAGCTACTCTGTTTAATGACTAACTCACTGCTTGGTAGTGAATGCGCGCTAGCTGGACATGCTAGCGCGAAGAAGCTGCATACAAAAACGCAAGTAACACTGATAAGAGTTTTGAACGGTTTTATCGTTATCACTACTTTTGTCCGCCATAGTCGGTTTGTCTATCACGCCAAACCGAGTGAGGGTGGTTACCTGGTTGATTTGTCGATTTGTTCGACTGCATAGAGAATTCTATCCATAGCGAGGGGCCGTGAACGCGCACGTAATCGTCTTCAGAGTTCAGTGATGTAGTCCCAGAATACCCGATAACTGTGTTGTTAAATTCACTTGCGTATTTTTCCATGTACCGTTTCGCCTCGGTTTCGTGAATATCGCCAACATAGGTATAGATAGCTTCTTTCAACAGAGAAACCTGTTGTTCTGATAGCGAGGAAACTGCTAAACCTTCTTGCTTTTCGGGAATAGCATCATCAGCTTGCGGCCCCGCTAAAATATCTCGGTAGGTTCCTTTCAATTTCGCTTTTTCTTGCTGGTTTTCGCTTAATGATGTGAGTAATTTCGAAAACGCATCACGTTCTTGCAGAAGCGGCTTATTCTCGCGTCCATTCATTTCGAAGGAAGGAAATGGCTCAATCCCTCGAAAAGAGGGGGTAGCGCCTACAAGCTTTCCTTTGTTGTACGTGTTAGAGAAGGCAAAATGGTGACCGCCATAATATAGCTCCCAAAGCCCATCTTCTGATGGCTCACCTAAAAAGGCGAGCTTGCCATTGTAAGAGGAGTACGCGGCTTTATAGTCTGTGCTAATAGTTCCTATGTAGTCATCGGCGTTAAGAGTTTGAACCATTTCATCGAAGCCTTCATTTCTACTTTCGCTGGCCGCTTCTTTCAAAATAGCTTTTACCATGCCCCTTTGTTTGATGGACAATTCGCCAAGAAATATTCCTGGGCGCTCTGGGAACGCACCGGCGGGCAAATTGCTCCAGTTTTTGGCTTGCTCCAGTGAATATTCGGTTTGGATTAGCGATAGATTATCTTCACTTAAGGTAGATTTAAGCAAAGAGATGAGGCACAGAAGCGTCGTAATATGCTCACTGTTGTCACAGTCTTCCGTTGCAGCTGGAACACTAATATCTCCCATAAGCGTACTTGTATCACCCATTCGAGCTTTTATTGCCAATGTTTCAGGCGTATCTGGCCGAGGCGGTGGTGGGCCTTCAGGATGCGGGCCTTTTGGGTGTTCCTGAGAAAATGTACAAGGTGATAACACGAGGGCGATAGCAAGAATACTGGTAGAGACTTTGAATCGTTTAGCTACATTCATGGGCAAGTGTTTCTGCTCTGTTAGGTCTGCTTTATTACTTTGATACTTCATTAAAGTATTTCAATCTCTTTACTATTTCATTGAGAACAATATGGATCAACGCCGACCACTTTGTGACTCTGACAATGTGTTTATCTTTATAGTTATCAACGCTGCGCTACAAATAATGATAAGTAGTGCCGTTGCAGTTTTATCGTCGCTATTTTCATTACTATTTGTGCGCTTTCTGCACATTCTCTGCACAAACTTTCAGTATCTTTAAGTCACAAATTAATAAAAATTACGGTTGCAAAGGTAGTCAGTTATGAAAAAGCCTATTTCTTTGACGCGTCCATTTATCACAATGGCGATGGTTGGAGCGCTTGTTGCCTGCGGGGGCACAGACGATGATAGTTTAACCGTCGATGCCGACTCATCTACAGACAGTGGCGCAGATTCAGGCGACACTGGTAATAGTGGAACCGATAGTACTGCAGGTAGTTGCGATAATCCGGCAACAACTTTGCCTGCAATTTTCCTAGAATTTAACGCCTCACCAAACGTGACTGCTGTACTTTCCTCAGACGGCTGTACTGTAACCGTTGAAGCGAATGGTAAGCCTAACCATACTTCTTCCTATTGGGACTCAGGGAATGAAAGCGGCCTTTATGTAGCGCCTGAAGACGCAGATTTATTCAATCAACAGCGCTCACCCGGAGATATCGAGGATTATGTTAATTTGTTTCAACTTACGGTACCGGTAAACCCTGAGTTGGCTGACTCTTCTTCTGCAACTCCGTTAGGTGCAATAGGTATTGCCACCAGTGGTGCGCCTATTTTCAATGACTCTGAAGGTAACGGCGATGTTTCACTGGGCGTAATACAAGGTTTTGATAGAAACGGTGCACATACCGGCCCACAAACCTATCATTATCACCTTGAACCTAAAGCGATTACTTATGACGATGATAGCTTGGTAGGTATTATGTCAGACGGCTTCTTTATTTACGGTAGACGTTGTTATTCAAGCGCCGACTATCCCACCGATCTCGATGGATCAAACGGCCATGTGGGTATCACTCAATTCACCGACCCGTCAAATGAGGAAGGCGAGTACCATTACCATGTCTCAACTGAACAATACCTAAACGGCGATTATTACCTTATTTTTCCAGGCGATTTTCAGGGTACGCCAAACGGCGTGAATTAAGCTGCGCTTTTTTATGAAGTATTTAAGCGCTTTAATCATAGGGTTATCTGTATTAAGCGCGGTTGTGTATTTAAAGCCCCTTTTTCATGGGAACGAAAAGCAGCCTGTGTCTAATAGCGAAATTTCGATAAGTCGCGAAGGTCTTCGTATATTCCAAGGAAAGCCTTTTACAGGAGAAGTCGTCACACGATACCCGAACGGTGCTATTGCAGCTAGTGAGCAGTTTAAAAGCGGCCGACGTCACGGTGAAACGAAGAAATGGTTTAAAAACGGCACACTTGCGTTCAGCGCCACTTTTAACGACGCGAAACGGGAAGGGGAAGCAACTAGCTGGTGGGCTAACGGCAATATACGTTCAAAGCGTTACTTTGAAAAAGGAAAAATTCAAGGTGTTGCGATGGAATGGTATCGCAGTGGCGAAATATTCAAACGCTTTAATTTCAAGTCAGGGCAGCCAAACGGGCTACAGCAAGCGTGGCTAAAAAACGGCAAGCTCTTTAGTAATTTTGAGTACAAAAATGGCCGAATATTCGGCTTAAGAAAAGCAAATAACTGTGTTGGATTAGAAGATGAAGAAATTTCTATTGATTACTATCGCCTGCAATCTGCTGGTCTGTAGCGGTTTTTCCCAAGCTGAAAAGCCCGAAGTATTTACCGAAAAGAACAACAGCGCCAATGTTGAAGAGTTACCATACTACCAAGACGCCTCATTTTCGCCTTATTGGTTATCAGAGGGTGAAGTAGACTTAACCTCTTTTCACAGTATTCCCGCCTTTAGCTTTACCGACCAAAGCGGTAACACAATTAGCGACAAGGATCTTGACAACAAAATTTACGTCGCGGGTTTTTTCTTCAGCACGTGCCCAGGTATTTGCCCCACAGTGCGTTCGAAACTTATACGAGTACAAGAAACGTTTAAAGGAAATGATAAAGTAAGAATAGTTCAGCATTCGATAAGACCTTCAACAGATTCTATCGAAGTGCTGCAAGCCTATGCCAATAAAAACAAAATAAATAACGAGCAGTGGTATTTGCTAACCGGTGATAAAGACGAAATTTATACTATTGCCAAACAAGCTTATTTTGCCAGTGAAGATCTAGGTAATGTGCAAAAGAACAAAGATTTTCTGCATACAGAAAGCCTGTTACTTATTGATAAAAACAAACATATTCGAGGGATATATAATGGCTTAAATGCCGCCTCTGTTCAGTACTTAATAAAAGATATCCAGACCTTACAGAATGAGAAGTCGTAGAGGGTATGTCAGAGATTATGGGGTTGGCACCGAAACTATCACTATAACAAGTCTTGAAAGATCCCAGATTTTGCTGCTTACCAAAGTTAAGAAAAACTCAAATAAAAAAACCGGCGTAAAAGCGCCGGTTTTTGGTTTACGTACTAAATCGTAAATTACATTTTGTACGCTACAGTTACATAGCCAAAACGCCCGATATTGTCGTATGCAGCATCAGTTGAGCCAGTACCTGTTGTACCTGTAGGTAGTGCGCGGTTGAACAGGTTATCAATACCCACGGTTAGGCTTATACCATTTTTAAAGTTATAACCTGCAGTTACATCAGTTACTGCGTATGAAGGCAGTTCCATACGGTTACTTGGGTTAGGGTTGCGTGCTAACTCTTGGTTGTCGTAAATGCTTGCGCGCTCAATGTAGCGCGTTTTCCAGCTTGCTTCCCAATCTCCACGGCTGTAATTAACCGTGAATACACCTTGCCAGTCAGACTCATCCGCAGTACCAGCGTTTTGATAAAATAGCTCTGGGTTGTCCTGGAATGGAAACTCTTTACGATCTTTAAGGTAAGTCGCAATTAGGCTTGTACGGAATGCACCTTCAAGTGCATCAAAGTCGTAACCTAATTCGAAATCTACACCTTTTGCTTCTTGCCCTGCAATGTTCAGCGCATAGCTGCGAATTTCGGTAATTTCGCCTGATTCTGAATCACGGTCGATAAGGCCACAGTACGGATTATCGATGCCTGTTTCAGAGTCAACACAACGGTCCAGAATAGTTTGACCGTCAATGTTGGTGATCGCGTCGGTAAGCTCAATTTCCCAGTAATCGACTGTCGCAGTAAAGCCTTCAAACCAAGCTGGAGTATAAACCAAACCTAGGGTTTTAGAGATAGACTGTTCTGCTTGAAGATCGATGTTACCACCGTTTACGCCTTCCAACGTTGCTGCATCATAGTCAGAGTTGAAGTCTGCCGGAACGCCAAGTGCTGCGCAGTTAGCAATACGCTGGTCGGGATTAGCTAGGTTTTCTAGGTATTTTGTTCGGCAAGGGTCGTCAACATCGAAGAACGTTTGGCTGGCTTCACCGTAAAGTTCGCTAATGTTCGGTGCGCGAAGGGCAGATGACTTAGTTGCTCTAACACGTAAGTCTTCGAAAACCTGCCAATCTAAACCAAGCTTCCAGCTTTTTGCGTTGCCAATAGATGAGTAATTAGCAATTCGCGCCGCTGTGTCGAACGTAAGCGAATCTACGCCTGGTAAACCTTCAAGAAGTGGAATAGTAACTTCAGTGAATACCTCAGAGACATCATATTCACCCTTGTCTTCACCTAGCGCATTGAAGAAGGTACCTGCAGCGTTGTCTGGCTCATCAATTTCACTTTTCTCTTTGCGATATTCCACACCCGCGGCAAAGCCAACGTAGCCCGCTGGAAGCTCGTAGATACCTGAGTTTGCGATTGTTGCGCCTGCGTTGTACTGCTCAATTTTGCTAGTACCTACAGACGTGGTATTCACATAATCGATAGCTTCTTGTGAGGCTTGACCGTATCCCATAATATTTAGAGGTACACAGCCATCGTCGCTACCTGATGCACAAACGATCTCGCCGGTGTTCTCATCTGTGACAGCGTCTATCGCGTTGTAGAAGTTTTGCAAAATCAGGTTATTGCGGTTTTCACGCTCTAGCTCTGTTTTACCGTAGTTTACAAACGCTTCGTAGTTCCATTCATCATTGATATAGCCTTCTACACCTAACACGTAGCGATAGGTTTCACGCTCGTCAGCTTCCGTACGAACTCCTAAATCGGTCATCATGCGATTTAGCTGAATACTCTGAAGGTCGTCGTTTACTTTCATATACTCAACAACGCTTTCATCTAAAAAGGGATTTCCCTTTTTAATTGAGGCTTCGGCATCACCAAAGAAAAATGCCGGCTGTGCCATAGAAATAGCACGAGTGCGTGCATATTTTGCTTGCGCATAAACCGTCGTGTCGTCGTTAAGCTCGTAGTTACCTTTAACGTTTAGATTAGTGCGGTCAAATTCTGGCTGTAGCTGTGTGAACTGGCGAAGGTTGAAAGAATCACAGTTCGCGCAGAAAGAACCATCTACTTGGTCACCAATATATATGTCTTTAATTGAACCGTCAGCGTTGAAAGTTTTTGTGCCATCGCCGAATACACCCGCATTGTTGATTACGTAGTAACCTGCGTTAGCAGTGTATATATAATCTGGGTAGGCGGTTGAATTCAGCTGATCTTCGTTACGCTCAAATCCCATGATGCTTTCAAAGCTCATGTTGCGATAGGGTGTAGCAGTCCAAGGGTTGTCCAAGGCATCTAGCGACTCTTGAGAGCTGTATTCAGCAGCAAAAGCGATGTTGCCGCGGTCGTTGTCAAAGTTAAAACCATAAGACGCTTGGTACTTATCGTTTTTATAGCCATTTTCCTGCGCAAAGCCTTGCGTTGCGCTAACATCAAACCCTTCAATATTCTTTTTAAGAATGAAGTTAACCACACCGGTCACAGCGTCGGTACCGTATACAGCAGATGCACCGCCTGTTACGATTTCTACACGCTCAATCCATGAAGTAGGAATAGTGTTGGTATCGACAGCAGCAGTACCCGCTGATGAAGACACATGACGCTTACCGTCAACCAAAACAAGCGTGCGGTCGGTGCCCATACCGCGAAGGTCTAGAATGTTTAAACCCGCAGTACCAATGAATTGACTTGAGTTACCTAGCGAGAAGGTATTCGCTAAAGAAGGCAGCTCGTTAAGCACTTCACCAATGTTCATCGCGCCAGAGTTTAGTAGTGACTCGCCAGAAATAGCGGTAACAGGAGACGGTGCGATCGCACCCTGACGTGAAATACGTGAACCTGTAACTTGAATTTTTTCAACATCAGCGCTTTCAGAAGCTGAGTCTTGCGCTAATACGTTGCCAGATGTCAAAGCGACACTACCAGCCAATGCTAACCGAACAGCAGTTGCAATGTTTTTCATGGATTGTTCCTAATGAATTAGAATTTATATGCTTGTTGTTAAATAAGGCCCAAAATTGTAGGCAAGCCTTACTATGTCGATTTATATACGGATTTATACTTATGTCTAAGAGGGCGCGCATTTTAATGAGCAGGAACAAGCGAAATCAATTTTTTTTCGATGAAACAACTTACTCCCTCTGGGTGGTTAACATTTAATTAATGTTTACTTAAATAGTAGGTTTTCACTATGTATTGCGAGCATTGTTAAAAAAGTGAGCGGAACTAGTCCTTTTTATAACCAGTTGTTCAAAATGTAGTTTGATTGAGCGTTTATTGACTTGATTTTACTTCGAGATAACGCAACTAAAAATACAAACTTTGCAACCGAAATTAGGGTGATTTGGGTTAATAGTTCAACCATTGAACATATGAAAGTAAGTTCTGCATTTGAGCGTAATAAGATGTGTTTTTATCGACGCAATGAGGATGTTAATTAAATTGTTGTAAATAGGTTGATAGTGGGCAGCTTTTTTACTTTTAATTACTCACTACCACCCTGATTACACGTATGGGAAACGTGTTGCTCACCGTCGCGCTATTAATAGAGGATAAACAATCAAACTAAATATTAACTCGGTTTTTGCCCGAGTTTTTCGATTGGTAAAGTGCTTTATCTGCGTTTTCAAACAAAGCTTCAAAGTCGTATGCGACCTTAGGAGCGCTAGCTACGCCGAAGCTTGCTGTAAGTTTGAACTGTTGTGAACCTGATTGGTTGGTGAGTTCTATTTGTTTCCGGCAGCGCTGGGCAACTGTCATAGCTTGTTCCAAATCACAGTTAGGTAAAATAATGCCAAATTCTTCACCGCCTAAGCGTCCGATGTAGTCATCTGGTCTGCAACCTTTTAATGCAGCAGTTACCGCACTCTGAAGCGCTTGATCGCCTATTTGGTGTCCATAGGTGTCGTTTATTTTTTTAAAATCATCTAAGTCAAAAATAATTAGACTAACAGGCTTTGCATTCTGATCAGCATAATTTATAAGCTCAGCTGATATTTTCGTAAAGTAGGTGCGGTTGGCTATACCGGTAAGTCCATCTCTTTGCGAGATTTTTTTAAGCGCAATGTAATGGCTTCTTTTTTTGTACAGCCAAAAAGCTATCACTAAGAACGCCATAAATAGTACGAGATAAATAAGCCGGCGTATATTGCTTTCTTCTTGCGCTAGCTGCGCCTTGGCTTTTAACAGGGAGTTTTCCGCATCGAGTAGGGTAATTTGGTTCGATTTTATTAAACTATCTTGCTGTGCTTTATGAATGCTTAGCATTTTATTGCTCATACTAGATAAATTTAGCGATCGCGCTTTTGCATAGTCCTTATGTAACTGCAGCGCCTTTTCATAATTTTGCTGTTTTTCTGCGATTTTGTATAAGACTTCATAAGCATCTATGTCAGAGATGACTGCGTAACCTGTATCTTCTTCCTCACCTAGCACCTTGTAAGCGTATTCTTGTGCTTTCTCATACTCTTCGCGTAAAAAATAAATTTTGCTTAATAATGCGTAATACTCTTCTAACAACGGTGGATATTTAGTGCTTTCAACTTCGCTTAGATGCGAGTGTAACACCGCTAGCGAAGCTTCAATTTCGTTTTTGTTGTACAGATAGGTAGCGTAGTGTGTGTAAATAGCAATAAGCGCTATCTTTTCTTCTGCATTTTCACAGTAGTTTAGCGCCTTAGTAAAACTATCTTCAGAGAGTGAATCATCCTGTGTAGAGACCAAAGCAACGATAAGCTGCATGTGTAAAAAGCACGTGAATCGAGGAGAGTGTTGCCCGCTAATCAACGAGTTTCCATAACTAATTACCGTTTCTTTCTCGTCAATAGAGCTGTAAAAGTTGATTATCGCATTGTGGGCTTGTTCCTTAACTAAGGGAGCGGTGACCTTGTCTATATTCTCAGTTAAAAAGTCCATAGCAGAGAATGCCTCAGCCCAATTTTGGGTTGCTGCATTGAGAGCAGCAAGCGCTGCGTATGATTGAAACTGATAGCGAAACGAATAATCACCTTCGGCAATCTGTTGATACGCTTCTGAGGCACTCAACAGGTCTCCAGCTACAAGCTTCATATAAGCTGCAGTAAAATCGTAAAGCTCCTTATCATCTTCGCTTAAGCTTGCTTTATCTAAACTTTTAAACAGCTCTCTTGATTTCTGAGGGTTTGAACTTCGTATTTCATAGGCTTCTTCTAAAATGCTATTACCAGTCTCAGCTGCAAACGATAGCGAAGAGGTAAGTGAAAAAAGTACTGCTAAGATGCTATAGGTTACGAGTTTAACTAGGCTTTTTATTAATAGTTTTAACGTCATTATCGCTTTGAACAGTGGAGTTAGTTACAACATCTAATCTGCAACTCCCTTTCAGCCAAAATTGACGTTACATAAATGCGTCTTCTGATACCGGGAGCGAGGCTATTGTTTTTAGTTTAGACAAAAAATAAATAAATGCTTCTAATGCCTAATAAAAATTATATAAACATTAAACGATTGGTTGTTGGTCTACGAAAGACGGGCGAGCAGTGTTTGGATAGCTAATGAAAGTTAAGGGGAGCAAGTTTGCCTTATTGCAAACTTGCTTTAAAGATATGAAGGAAATTAATAAAACTAGCGTTAAGCAGAGCGCTTAAGGGTTAATTCTTTTCTTACTATCGCAGCACCAGCGCTAAGTGCTTCAAGTTTCCCTCTTGCAACATCTCGTGAAAGGGGAGCCATACCACAATTAGTACAGGGGTAGAGCTTATCTGCGTCCACGTACTTCAAAGCTTCGCGCAAAGTAGCGGCTACTTCTTCTGGCGTTTCTATGGTATCGGTTGCAACATCAATAGCACCTACTATCACTTTTTTGCCTTTAAGAAGGGATATTAGTTCAATGGGTACATGGGAGTTGTGGCACTCCAATGACACCATATCAATGCTCGACTCCGCTAGTTTAGGGAAGCTTTCTTCATATTGGCGCCATTCAGAGCCTAGGGTTTTCTTCCAGTCGGTATTTGCTTTAATTCCGTAACCGTAGCAAATGTGTACCGCAGTTTCACATTTTAGTCCTTCAATAGCGCGCTCTAGCGCAGCAATTCCCCATTCGTTCACTTCATCAAAGAATACGTTAAACGAGGGTTCGTCAAACTGAATAATATCAACGCCAGCAGCCTCTAGTTCTTTCGCTTCTTGGTTTAGAATTTTTGCGAATTCCCACGCGAGCTTTTCGCGGCTTTTATAGTGATCATCATACAGGGTATCAACCATGGTCATCGGTCCAGGTAACGCCCATTTAATAGGCTGATCAGTTTGGCTTCTTAAAAATTTAGCATCTTCAACGAATACCGATTTAGGTCGGGTAACCGCCTGGGTTACAACGGGAACGCTCGCGTCGTAACGATTGCGAATTCGTACTGTTTTACGGTTTTCGAAATCTACACCGTCAAGGTGCTCAATGAAGGTAGTCACAAAGTGCTGACGGGTTTGCTCACCGTCGCACACAATATCAATGCCTGATATCGTTTGTTCCTGAAGTGTAACGCGCAGCGCGTCTTTTTTACCTTCTTCTAATGCTTCGCCTTCTAGCTTCCACGGCGACCACAGGGTTTCAGGCTGTGCAAGCCATGAAGGTTTTGGTAGGCTGCCGGCGATAGAGGTGGGAAGTAATTTTTTCATGTGATTCGTTTTCTTTAAGTCAATAATTAATATGAATGGCTGTGGGGCAGGCCGTTGCGCCCCATCAAAATTTATAAGCTCATTTTTTAGCGAACCGTTGATTTCTGCTGGCAAAGAGTAAGGTACCAACAACCAGGTCCGAAGCGTTTATCTGGCGTAACTTGCTGTAAATTGCTGCAGCTTATGTTGATAAGGTTTAATAAAGTTCTCTTCCACAAACTTGCCTTGCTCGACGGCAAGGTGACTGCGTTCGTCTCGGTCGTACACGATGGGCGTTACCGAATGATCGGTATTTTGCAAATTCGGTTTATAGCTTGAACCTGCACGAGCATTAGCGTTATAGATTTCAGGGCGATAGATTTTCTGAAACGTTTCCATCGTTGCGATAGTGCTTATAAGCTCTAAATTTGTGTAGTCGTTCAGTAAGTCACCAAAGAAGTAAAACGCGAAAGGCGCGGCACTGTTAGGCGGCATAAAATAACGAACGTTTAAGCCCATCTTTTTGAAATACTGCTCGGTCAACGACGACTCGTTAGGTTGATACTCAACGCCTAAAACAGGGTGCTGGTTTTCGGTTCTGCGATAGGTTTTGTTATCAGAGACACTTAAGCAAATAACAGGGAGTTTTGAGAAATGCGCTTTATAAGCTTCTGAGTTAACGAAATACTGGAACAATTTACCGTGTAGATCGCCAAAATCGTTGGGTACGCTGAACGAAGATTGGCCACGATTATGATTCAAAAGGCGAATGCTAAAATCATAATCTCGAACATAAGACGAGAAGTTGTTGCCCACAATACCTTGGGTACGCTTCCCCGTTTTTTTATCGATAATGTTAGTTTGCAAAATCTCGATAGTAGGGAAGGTGTTGCCGTTACCCTCTACATCAATATCTACCGATACTATTTCTAATTCAACGGCATAGCGATCGCCACGCTCATTGTCCCAGCTAGCTAGAGCATTAAACCGATTGTTAATCATACCTAACGCATCGCGTAAGTTTTCTTTTCGGCGTTCACCTCGCGCTAAATTAGCAAAATTAGTGGTGATTCGCGTGTTGTCTGAAGGGCGATAATCTTCATTAAACTGAACGCTGTTAATAGTAAAAGAGAAATTTGTATCCACGTTATTGTTCATGAGAATGCGCTTCTATTCCTAAGATTAAACCGAGTAATGTAAATGCTGTAAAAGCTATGAATAAATTTATACGCGGTTTTATCTATGAATAAAAATGACTTAATTTCATTTTTGTATGAAATTATCTCATAGTTTGTTCGGAACAGAGGGGGTACGTGGTTTTATCTTTCCACCGCCTAGCACTAATCATAATTAGGTCACAGACCGGATCTTTCAGTTGTGAATATAAGTCTCTATCGTCTGGAATTTGGGAGGCGAGGGTTTGCTTGAAGAACGCGTAAGCCTTTGCGGTATCGTCATCAATGCTTAGATAATCTCTGAATAGAAGAGCATACTTAAAGTTTTTTGCGCCTACTTTTCGTATATGAATATTCGCTTTAAACGCCCATTGGTCTGTGACCCCTTGCAGGTAAATTTTACGCCAGTCCGCATGGCATAATTCGTTAGGCGGTAAATGATCTTGGCTCAGGTGAGCGTTAGGCAAGTTTAATTTACTTATTCGTTGGTTTATCGTGTCGCAAATAGCAGGAGATATTTCACTAACCCCAATTTGAATATCAATTCGGTCTTTCGCTGGCATGTTAGGAATAGAAGTAGAGCCAATGTGGTCAATACGAATGCAAATATCGCCCAGCACCGTTAATAAACAGCGCTTAGCGATTTCAAACTGCTCAAGCCACACTTTTTTATAGGGGACAATTTCAACTTTATCTCGCTCTTGGCGTTTCATAGTGCAACCTTTCTGCGTTAATTAACAAACTCGGCTCGTTTTTCATTTTGAAAAAGGAAGGTAGCAAATTGTAACAACTTAAACCATTTCGCTTGTTTATTAATCAAATTCGCTCTAGTAAGGTACGAAAACCTCTAGGGCAATGTGTGACGTAAGTACACTCACCGAATTTCGCAGATGGAAGAGAATTTTAAAAGGAATTGATATGAGCGCTGAAACTTCGTTTAGTAAACTTTTATTACGCGGAACGCGTCAACTAGTCTATTGGGCGTTACAGCCTATTTTAATAGCTGCTTCTCTTTACTTGGCACATACTAACGCCTCCCTTGATGCGCATGTTTTATTTATCACAGCAGCGTTTTGTATTATTACGCTCTTTGAAATTACTATACCCGCGCGCCCAGAGTGGCGAAAAAGCGCGGGTGAAACTGCCGCACTTTTGGTATTTGTGTTCCTTGCAGGGGCAGCATATGCGTTAATAGAAACACTGTATGAAGCATCACTTTTTAAGTGGATGGCGAGTTTAAGCGAAGCGTGGCAATTAAATATTTTGCCTTCGCAATGGCCTAAGATAGCGCAAGTGTTGCTAATTTTTGCAGCATTTGAATTTATCAATTATTGGTATCACAGGGCGTCTCATCGTTGGGGAGTTTTGTGGCACTTATCTGGTCATAGAGCACACCACGCATTTAAAAAACTAAGCGGATTGAATGCGGTTGCTAACCATCCGGTTGAAGCTTTTTTTCTCATACTTCCGCGCGCTATTGTTGGAGTTCTATTAGGCGGCGACGCGGTAGGAGCTGGGGTCGTTTCTTTAACTGCAGTTACTGCGATACTCGCACATAGCAACCTGAATTTAAACTCAGCGGTGGTTGGCTGGTTCTTCACAACTAATCGTTACCATATTCATCATCACTCTCAAGTGATCAGTGAAAGCAACACTAACTATGGCTGCGTATGTATTGTATGGGATCGTTTATTTGGCACGTTCAAAGACGCAGATACGAAAGATACTGGCATTGGTGATGTTCAGCCGAGTTACAAAGCACTTTTTATAATGCCGTTCAAACGATAGGCGCGTGCATTAAACCTAATGCTTCTTTGAAACTGCGCTTAGTAAAATACGGTATATTTAGCAACCAACAACTTTACATTAAAACACAATTTATTTCGGTGTAGGCTAGCAGTTGAAATCACAAATGTTACTTAAAGCCCTTAATAGTAAACAAAGCTGCAAAGAGCGCATTAGGTACACAAACACTTACATTGTATAAATTAGATGCCTTGACTTACTTAATTTACAATTTGATACTTGAAACCAGTCATTTAACACTAGAAGTTATTAAGTCTAGTTTTTTTAATTTTTGTCTGATAGGACCGCAAGGAGGCACCCAGTGAATCTCATCAAACGTATTAATTTTGTTTCGCCCTCGCGCTTTTCATTATTTTTAGCTTCTGGGGTATTTATTAGCTGTATGGCTAATGCAACACCACAAACTAGCGACAAAGAAGAGTTCGTCGAACCCAAAGATATAGAAGTCGTTGAGGTAAAAGGTAAAGTTAATAAAAATAGTGGTTTTTTCCTACGTAAAATCCAGCGAACGGAGCTGGATTTTTACAGACGATTCAACGCATTAGCGGACAACAAAAAGTTCAAAGTAAGATGTAGAAAAGAGTCATCCGTAAACAGCCGAATTAAGAAGACTGTCTGCTACCCCCAGTATGCACTTGATCGGATGTACAAGGAAACTCAGCAGGCGCTTAGGCAAAACATGCCTAGCCCGACGATGAAAGATATCGAAGACTTAACAGTTAGCGACAGAGAAGAGTCTTTTGCCTATATGGAAACAGTTGTTAAGAAAGATCCTGAACTAACTAAGTTATTAATAAATATGCGCAAAGCCCAGCTTGAATATGAAGAGTGGAAGTCGCAATAGTTGCGCAGTTGTATAGTTTATTTAATTGTATCTGTTGGATTCTGTGCCACAGATACTTTCGCTGTGCCCTGAAAGTTCGGCCAATCCCTCGGACTTTTAATTAGGGTTTAATAATAACTGTGCGCTGACACTTAATAATGGCCGTATATGCGTTCCCTTAACGCTGTGTAGTGACGGCCAAAGCCCCCTCAGTGATTACGCAGCGCATCAATTAACTCGTCTTTACTCATGTTTGAGCGCCCGTCAATGCCCACATCTTTGGCTTTTTGATAGAGTTCATCTTTAGTGCGATCTTCGTATTTATTTGCTTTGCCGCCGTCTTTTGACGGAGTTTGTTTACTATTGGCTTGTGCATTGGCAATGCGCGCTGACTTTTCCTTGCTATAGCCTTCGTCGCGAAGGGCCTCATAGGTATCGTCGTTCTTAATTTGGTTACCGTGGTCCTTAGCCATTTTAAAACTCCTGTTCTGAATGGTAAGAGAAGCTGTGATGTTTATAGTATTTCATACTTGGTATTCGCCTAAATGGTTTAGGTTCGGGTAGCAACTTGGAAATTCAGGCTAAAGAACAATGGGTTTAGTCAGTAATAGTTTTGCTGCTAATACGAGAAAAAATGTCATTCATCGCAAACACCTAAATGGATAAGAAGGCGCTGCACCGCAATGTTACCGCTTAACACGTTAAAACTTCTTGTGTTGTCTATTTTAGTGCGTTTTGTGCACAGGAAAAGTGCAATTGTGTCAATGGTTTAGCGTTTTTACGCTATTGCGCGTTGAAAATTAAGCCATTAGTCTAAAGACATTGTAGATGGAAGGCTGAGCGAAATATGAATAAAAATGTACAACAAACCACGATAAATTCTTCACGTCGAAATTGGTTAAAATCAGTGGGGTTAGGGGCTGGTGCAGTGGCCCTGACGACGAGTGTCGACAGTATTATGGGCGACCTGCATGCGGCGGGAATGCCCACCGAACATTTTCCGTCGGCTACACCTAACGTGAACGATGGTCTTATTCGCTTATCGTCAAATGAAAACGCCTTTGGACCTTCGAAAAAGGCCGCTAAGGCCATGCAAAGCGAGCTTTTGAACCTAGCGCGTTATACCGACGCTACGGTTGAAGTGTTGGCGCAAAAAATTGCTAAGCAAGAAGGCGTATCTGCTGACCAAATCGTTATCACAAACGGTTCTTCACCAATTCTTTTTGGCTATGCCGACTGGATCACGAAAAATGGTAATAAGCTAGTAACGTCTATGGCAACTTATGAAGGTGTACCGCGAGGCGCTGAGTTTATGGGGGCAGAGGTAACTTACGTGCCCCTTGCTAATGACATGACTTTCGACCTAGACGCCATTGAAGCGGCAGTAACTGAAGATACAACCGCCGTTTATGTATGTAACCCAAACAATCCAACGGGCAGCATGGTAGATGCGGCTAAACTTACCGCTTTTGCAAAACGCGTATCGAAGAAAGCGCAAGTCTTTATTGATGAAGCCTACATTGAAATGTCAGATGCTTACCCGGCTAACGTGCAGTCGAAGCTAGTAGCAGAAGGGCATAATGTAGTAATTTGCCGCACATTCTCGAAAATTCACGCCATGGCAGGCCAGCGTTTAGGTTACGCCATTATGCCAGCTGAGCAAGCGAAAACCATGGGCGGTATGCTGCGAATGGGGGGCGTAAACTACTTGGCACTCGTTGCAGGTATGGCAAGTATGGATGACCACGCGAATCTAAACACTATGCGTTCACGGATTAAGACTGAACGTGACAAGTTAGTAAAAGTCGCCAAAGAATTAAAGCAGCCGTATGCGCCGAATCCACAAGGGAATTTCATTTACATGGATACGGGCATGCCGCACGACAAGTTCGCGGAAAAAATGAAAGCTCAGGGTATTAAGGTAGTAGGGCGCACTTGGCCAGGTTACGATTCATGGTCGCGAATAAGTGTGGGTACGCCGGCAGAAACAGACGCATGCGTTAAAGCATTAAAAGCAGTACTTGCTTAGAAAAAACAACAATAACACCTAGCGCAGAAAGAAAAGGCTGAACACTATTTGTGTTCAGCTTTTTTCATATTAGTTGTGCGAAAATTCATGCTATTTTTCGATAGTAAACGTTAAGCCTGCTTTTTCTTCTAGGCGGCTAATTAACTTATCGCCTAAGGCTGCTGCTGGTGTATAAAAGCCGCCTGATAGGTTTACGTCTTTACACAAGCAAAGGGCAGATTCTGAAATCATCTTGCTGGTAGAGCCATAGCCAGGGTCTTTATCGCCTTTAACCGATACGGCTAGCATATCGCCATTGTTGGCTGTGCCTACAAACATTACATCGTAAAAGCCGTTCTCACGCTCTTCTTTACTTGGGCCTTCTCCAGGTTTAGGGCCATCATCGCTAGCCAGCGACTTATCTTTAGCTACGTGGTTTGCCATGGCTTCACCTTTTTCGCCAGGGCCGGTCATCATCATTTCATCGTACTGAAAGTTCTTACCGTAAGCGTAGCCTGCTAGGTAGTTAGAACGGTGAACGTTCTTAGTATTAATTGCCGCCATAATAAATGGCGCTACCCACGTACCTAACTGTTCGTCAAAATAAGGTTTGTTGCCATCTGGCTGTGGTTGGTTAGTCGAACCATCTGTTAGCGAGAGAGGGTTGATAAGTGCTGCCATTACTGACTTGTCTTTGTGCGCTGCAGCCATGGTTGCTTTTAGGCTAGCCGCTGTACCGCCAGAGAACGTGCCCTGCATTTTGCGTACTCGACCTTTTACATATTCGATTACTTCGCCGGTTTGTTTCTTCGCATGTTCTTGTAAATAATGAACACCTAAATCGAAGGGCACAGAGTCGAAGCCGCAAGAAAAAACAATGTTTGCACCCGTTTCCTTAGCTTTTGCTTCGTACTTGTTGATCATTTGGTGCATCCACGCTGGTTCACCACATAAATCTGTATAGCCCGTACCATTATCAACACATGCAGAAAGTAACTTTTCGCCGTAAATTTGATAAGGTCCTACGGTAGTTAGTACAACGGCTGTGCGCTTTGTCATTGCATCAAGTGCGTCGGCATCATCACCGTCGGCTACAATACTAGCAACGCTATCGCTAATGCCTAGCTCTTGTTTTACATCATTCAGTTTAGCTTCGTTACGACCTGCCACTGCCCATTTAACATTGCTGTCACTGCCATACTGCGCCTGAAAATACTCAGCCACTAGTTTGCCTGTAAAACCTGTAGCACCGAAGATAACTACATCAAATTCGCGTTCGTTACTCATTGTTTTGTCCTGTTTTATTCCGTTTCGACACGTGTCACCAAAATGCACTTCCCAATATACGCACAAGCGCCCATATCTATCATTTTTTTAGGTAATATTTGTCTATTCACGAAATTAAACAGTGGATACAAAGCAACTAGCACAATGATTTAACAAAAGTAGCTAGCCGAGCCAGTCCTACATTCAAACGCTCTATACTGGTAGCGAAAGAAAGTCTTACATAGTGATCTGCATTGTGCTCGCCAAAATCATTGCCCGGTGTCAGCGCCACATGATACTGCGAGAGCAGAGCATCACAGAATTCGATAGCACTTAAGCCTGTATGTTTGATATTGATGTAAGCGTAAAACGCGCCGTCAGGTTGAGCATCCAAACTGAGCCCCATATTCTGAAGTGCATCAAAAACAAGAGTTGCACGCTCTGCCAGCGTATTGCGGTTTTGCTCACACTGCGCCAACGCTTCAGGGGTAAAGCACGCAAGTGCGGCTTTTTGAGAAAGGGTAGAGGGGCAAATAAACAAATTCTGCGCGAGCTTTTCGACTATTGAGGTCATCGTCTCAGGCACTACGCACCAGCCAAGACGCCAACCCGTCATACCAAAGTATTTTGAAAAGCTATTTATAACTACCACAGTGTCCTGCAGTTCTGCGTTGGCAAGCACAGTTTGCAGTTTGTTGTTATTTGATTTAGACGCGGCAATATCCACTCGAACATCCAATGAAAGCGCTAGGTCTAAATAAATTTCATCAACAATTAAAAAGCCACCCTTGGCTTTGCAGTATTGTCCAATCTTATACAGCTCGTCTATATCTATCGCCGTGCCTGTAGGGTTGGCAGGTGTGGCGATAAGCACGCCTTTCGTGTTGTGTTTCCAATTATCGGCAACACTTTCGGCAGTTAGTTGAAAGCTATCTTCACTACGTGTTGGTACTAGCGTTACCTCTGCGCCAAACGCGTTTAAAAAGCGTCGATTGCACGGGTAAGAAGGGTCGCCCAATATTACGTTGTCGCCAGGCTCTACTAAAGCGGCGCTTGCCAAAAGTAGTGCGCCTGAAGCTCCAGCGGTAACTATGACTCGTGATGGGCTTAGTTTTACATCATGTTGGGTTTCATAAAAGCTAGCGATTGATTGACGTAGTTCTGGAATACCCAATGCAGAGGTATAGGGAAAGTCAGGAATATCCAAGCTTTCTTTCATTGCCGCAAGTACTGCCGCTGGAGCGCCAAAATCAGGCTCGCCTAAATTAAGCCTAATAACATCTTTACCTTGCTCTTCTAGTACGGTGGCTTTTTCGCCATAGGCCATGGCAAGAAACGGAGAAATAGCGGTAGCGCGAGAGGTAAACTTCAAAATTAAACCCTTCATAGATTGAGCTGGTTAAATCGATAACGCAATTAGGGCCTACTCTTGGCAGTGATTCAAGTAAATCTTTGAAAAAGGAAAGGGACTGCGTTCGCTATGCGCACAACTTTTGCGCATAATATTTTTAGTTGATTAGCTTGAGATAGTTATGCGTCAAAAAGTTTCTTGTAATACGTCGTTCAATAGTGACCTTCTCAATGAAGCAAAGTCTCTCAATATAAAGCTTTCTGAGGTTTTTGAAGCCGCTTTAATTAGGGCAGTAAACAAGAAAGAAAAAGTAGAATGGTTCAAGCAGAATGATGGCGCCCTTAAAGCTCATAATGACAAAGTAATTAAGAATGGAACGTTTTCGGAGTCAATCCGTCAGCTATCGTGATAAGTCAGTTTTCAGTATGTAGATATTCATCATTTAAATTGCGATAGCGATTTGCTTTTTCGGCATAGTCAATGCTATTCGTATTTAAACGGTTAATCGTATTTTTGTGTTCCGGGAAGTCGCATAGTAATGAGCTATTTTCGCCTAATACGTCGAGTTAGGTGTAGTTGCACCTTGTTCTTGGTGGATAACGATAACTGCCGTAAATCAAATACTGTGAATTGTATTGATTAATTTGAGGTGTGCAGTCAAATTAGTTTGAGTTTTTAGTGTCAGTATTTTTTACGGTGCTTTAATGTTATGGCAGTTAATTTCCATTATGTGAATATTAAGTATATGTAATTATTAGTTTATTTTTGTTTGGCGTGCAAATTGCTGATACGGATTAAGTATAATAAAAAACTCATGTATAAGGGAATATAAAAGTGATAAAAGTCCTGTCAAAAGCCTCCGCGTTTGGAGTTGCCATCGCACTAGGTGCTTCTCCGGTCTCTGCGATTGTTATTACAGAAACTCAAGATGCTCTCAGTTTGGCTAACGCCTTATTAGTTCCAGATTCAAGCATTACCATTAACTCAGCGTCTTTAATTGGAGGTGCATTTGGAAATGAGTTTTGCGACGGCAATGATTGCGAAGTTTTAATCCCTTCCTCCATTGACGTTATAAATGCTGCCTCGACTATTCCTTCACAACCAGCTCTTGGTCAGGCTGGTATTTTTTCCAATGCTTCTGGGACTTACAATTTACCAGCCGCAGGCGGTATTGTATTTAGCACAGGAAATGTCACTGACGCGCAAGATTCTGCAAGCACCCAGAACTTCATAAGCGGGGGCAATGGTAACTCGGCAACAAGTATTCAAAATGAGTTGTTAGAGCCTTTGACCGGTATTTCTGCACATTTTGATCCTGTTCAATTGGATATCAGCTTTACTGTCGATGGTGACCAAGCTTCAACAATAACGTTTTTTGGTGCTTTCGGCTCAGAAGAATTTCCAGACTTTGTTGGCGACACTTTTATAGACGGCTTCGGTTTGTATGTAAACGGTGAAAATGTTGCAGGTGCTCTTACAAGTGATGCTGAGATTGGTGATTCTCTTGCTCCAATCAATATTAATCATCCAGATTTTGTTGAAATGCCAGGTACAGCACTTAACGGTGTGTTAGCACCTAATGGCAACCCACTTCTTCGATTTGATGTACCGGTTTTACCGGGTGACAACACCTTTACTTTACTTTTAGCTGATGCTGGCGATAGCAGCCATGACTCTGTAATGTATTTGGCAAGTTTTGGAGAGTTGGGCGAATCAGAGTTTACTCCAATCCTTCCAGACTTAAGTAATCCAACTAATGATGATGGTGAATTTGTATTCGAACTGCCTGAAGTTGAAGCGGAAGAGACTATATGGTTCGACCCAGATGTCGCATCAGGTTATGTTTATACATCAAATCTAGCGATTGCTTCTGTTACTGCGCCATCTCTAGCAACCGTGCCAGACCCAGACGGTTATATACTTGAGTTTACTTCTGGTAACACCCTGCAACAGTTTACTCTAAATGCAGGCGAAACGTTTGATTTTGGTTTAAACGGCTTTGACGATGTTTTCGATTTCTCAATATTAGGTATCAATTTAGATTTGGCGCTAGATCCAACTAACCCGCAAGCATTTGTAACGGGCGTGTCTTTCGCCGAGTCAGGTGACCTTTCATTTACGCAAGCACCGATAATCACATTTGTTCCCGATGATCCTGTAAATAGTGTTCCAGCACCCAGCTCAGTTTTCATGTGGGGCATTAGCCTATTAGGTCTTTTGATTACGAGAAGAAAACTGAAAAAGTGACATAAGTAAATTTTATAAGCCTAAGTGGAAGCGCTTGGGCTTTTTTAGTTTTGAGGTTTTATGAAGGTTTTTATTCAGTTTGCATGTATTTGTTTTATTTACATGAGCTCGAACGTTTTTGCAGCAGACAGCGAAGGCAAGTTCGCTGCTAAAGGAGCTGGCCGGAAAGCATGTGAAGATTTCGTAGTCAGTTTTCAACAAAAAGATTCTGAATTTTTACTCTACGCTGGATGGCTAGAGGGATACTTATCAGCTTATAACCAGTTCCAAAAGAACAATTACGATATTGCTCCTTGGCAGACAACTGAGTTATTTTTAATTTTGTTACAGAGGCATTGTAGTGAAAATAGCAATGTTAAATTTCTGGATGCTACCAATACGATGATAAGAGCTTTTTATCCTATTCGGTTGGACTCTGAAGGGACGATCGTGAAAGTTCAAGTGGGCGATGCTACTGCCTATTACTACAAAGAGATTTTGTTGAGAGCAAAAACACGGTTAAAAAAAATGGGGTTTTATCCAAAAGAAATTTCTGGCGATAAATTTACAGACGAAGATATTAAAGCGTTTTCTAACTACCAGCAGAAATTTAATCTAAAGGTTACTGGTTTACCAGACCAAAACACGTTAACTACACTCTTTCTAAAAGCTAACCCCAACTAATCATTTACTGATTAATTTGCAGACGGAAAATTACGTACGATAAGCCGCAACACTAGAGGCTTATCGTATTCGCTTTACTCAGCATGTTTCAACACTTGATAAAGCTCATCTTTCAACTCGGCGCGGTCGTGTTTTAGCTTGTGTAGCGTTTCATCACTAGCGGGTGATCCAAGCTCTTCAAGGTTTCTAATTTCGTAATCTAAACTGTGATAGCGTTTTGCCTTTTCGGCAAAATCAGTGCTAGTCGCATTTAAACGGTTAATCGTATCTTTGTGTTCTGGAAAGTCGCTTAGTAGTGAGTGGTTTTCGCCTAACATAATTGTTCTCCTGATTGTCCTGTTTCATAACAGCCAAGTAAGATTATCAACACTTTCTTCGATATATAATGCTCTAAATACTGTAATCAGTTTCAACAAATTATTAATAAAGGCAGTCAATGCCTAGAGTCGAGCAAGGAGTAGCGTTAAAACGACGAATTACCATGGGCAAAATCTCTTACATAGGGTAGGCTAGAAATTCACAATAATAAGGACTAACTGCATGCTGCAATTGAACATTTTTCACAAAGCCGCGCGACAGGTGAAAGCATCGGGTAAATCAGCTATTGCGTTTACGGTATTGTTTGTCGTGTCTGCATCTTCAGCTTCAGCTTGGGCAGCGTTACCAAGCATTGGTGAATTCACCAGCGATATGACCAAAAAAGATGGTTTAATTCCTGTTTACTATGACGATGAAAGCGACAAAGTTTACTTAGCCGTGCCAACTAACAACGCAGAGTACTTATTCCAAAGCAGTTTGCCATATGGCGTAGGTTCAAACGATATAGGCCTTGATCGCGGCCAGTTAGGCGATACGCGCTTAGTCAGTTTTGAAAAATTTGGTAATAAGGTTTTATTAAAGCAGCACAACACCAAATATCGTGCGGCCCACGGCAGCGAAGCTGAAAAGCAGAGTATTGATGAAGCTTTCGCAGATTCGGTTATTGCTGGTTTTACGCTGGTAGCAAAAAGCGACAAAGTTAGCCTTATCGACTATACGCCTTTTCTGTTAAGTGATATTCACGGTATAGGAAACCGTATGGCACGCACCAACCAAGGTAGCTTCAGCGTTGATAAAATGCGAAGCGGTGTGTACTTACCTAAAACTAAAGGCTTTGAAAGAAATACTGAATTAGAAGCTTTAGTCACTTTTGCTGGTAAAAAACCGGGCGAATACGTGCAGCAAGTTACGCCCGACCCAGAGAGCGTGAGCGTGCATTTGCATCACTCGTTTGTGGCACTGCCTGACAATAACTATACGCCCAGAGAGTACCACCCATACTCAGGCTACTGGAAATTCAGCTACTTTGATTACTCTACACCCATAAGTGAGCCTACTGAACAGCGTTTTATTACCCGCCATCGTTTACACAAGAAAACGCCTCATGCGGCGAAGAGCGAAGCAGTAGAGCCCATTGTGTATTATCTAGATCCAGGCATTCCCGAGCCGGTAATGACCGCGCTTAAAGAAGGGGCAAGCTGGTGGAATCAAGCCTATGAAGCTGCAGGCTACAAAGATGCGTTTCAGGTGAAAGTATTGCCAGAAGGGGCCGACCCAATGGACGTGCGCTATAACGTGATTAACTGGGTGCACCGCGCAACGCGCGGTTGGTCTTACGGTTCGTCGGTTGTCGACCCACGCACCGGCGAAATTATTAAAGGTCACGTTACTTTAGGTTCGCTGCGCGTAAGGCAAGACTATTTAATTGCCCTAGGCCTAACCAGCCCGTTCAAAGAGGGTAATATCGACACCACGGTGCAGCAAGAGATGGCGCTAGACCGCATTAGGCAACTGTCTGCTCACGAAGTAGGACATACGCTAGGCATAGCACACAATTTTGCAGCAAGTGAAAATAACCGTGCGTCGGTGATGGATTATCCTCATCCCAAAATTAGCATTAAAAACGGCAAAATCAGCTTGGAAGGCGCTTATGATAAAGGCATAGGCGCATGGGATATACACGCCGTAGCATATGGTTACCAAGACTTTGCCAGCGACGTAGAAGAAGCCGAAGCCTTAGCAAAAATTATTGTAAAAGGTCGCAACGAGGGCTTAAGCTTTAAATCAGATCCAGATACCCGCAGCAGTCGCCATGCATCGGCAAATGGCCATATGTGGGAAAATGGGAGCAATCCGCTAGATGCCTTCGATGAAATTTCACAAGTGCGCGAACTGGCGTTAGCCAATTTAGGCCTAGATACCTTAAGCCCGAACAGTAGCTTGTCGTCTCTTGAAAATGCTTTAGTTCCTATATACTTGCTACATCGCTATCAGCTAGAAGCTGTAGCAAAGCAAGTCGGCGGTTTAGTGTATGAATACGAACGTAAAGGTGACTACACCCAAGCACAGGGCCAACAGTTTGTAGCGCCTGCAGTGCAGCAACGCGCTATGCAACAGTTGCTGACCGCGACTACCGCCGATTACCTGACCATTCCTGAGTCGGTTCTCGCCCTTATTCCACCTACAGCTTATGGCGACGATATTACTCGCGAGCACTTTAAGGGAAAAATGGGCTTAATGTTAGACCCTGTTTCTGCCGCAGCTTCGTCATCCAACTTTGCTTTTGAGTTGTTATTACACCCAGAACGCTTAAACCGTTTAGAGTGGCAAACAAGAAGTACTAAAGATAGACGCAAAAAAGTAGGCGTTTCAATGCTAGTGAAGCAAATACTTAGCGTACACTGGTATAAAAACAAGTCGCAAAGCCCGCTAGCCAAGCGCTTACAGTTAGTGGCGTTAAATGCAGTGATGAAAGCAGTAACTAACGACAACCTAGCACCTGAAGTAAGAATGGAAGCTGAACTTGCATTACTTGAATTTAGTGAGTGGCTAGACGATAAGGCTGACGACAATCAGTATGAAATACTGAAACAGCAGTTTGATACTTACTGGGCTAGTAAGACATGGCCAAGTACCTTTGATGTAGAACCGCTGCCGCCTGGTTCGCCGATTTAGAAAAGCTGATAATTAATGTTAGGGACAACGCAATTAGAGCAAAACCATAGCCCGAGTAACAAGCAAGTGCCGCAAAGAACCTTTGCGGCCTTGGTAACTCTCTTACTCGTTGTAGTACTTCTAATAATAGTTCCATTAGTAGAAAGTCTGCATGGCGGTGTGCTGTGGGGCTTAAATTACCATTCCCCCAAATTTATGTCACAGGTCGGCGACGCGTTAGCCTTAGTTAAGCTTATAGCGCTTTGCGCAGGTGTGTACCTGCTTTTTACGCAGTACGGTAAATTTAGGCATCTTGTTAAAAGTAAATGGTTATCTGTTATTTTTAGCTGTGTTTTAGCACTAGTGGCGCTCATTCAGATTGCGATAGGTCTATTTGGTGTACTGATTGATGCAACACTAGGAACTAACCGAGACTACTTTCATAAAGAATTTGAAATAGAAAATAACACTATTTACGTGTATACCGCAGACCCAGGTGCCATGGGTACGGCCTACCATTATTTCTATTTAAAATGTCCACTACCTTTAAACCGCTATGAATTAAAGTTTATTGAAAAAACAAATTGGGTATGGGAGCTAGAGCTTAAAGCTTCTGATAATGGTTTTGACGTATTTAATCAGCGTGATGGGTTTAAATATCGCGTTAGTTTGGGTGAAGTAGGGTGTGATTAGTTACCTTGTAACTCTGCCCAGAGTGAATGAAATCTTGTATGGTTATCGTTAAGTGATACTATAGTGGCACATTTGAAAGCTGGAACCTGCATCGTGAAAGTAGAATTAGTTACTACATTGAAGAGACAAGCCACAAAAATTCTGCAAGACCTGCACACTTCAAAAGAGCCTGTTTTGATTACTGAGCATGGTCAGCCATCAGCTTACTTAGTTGATGTTGATGATTATGAGATGATGCAGAAGCGCATGTCGATTCTGGAAGGTATTGCAAAAGGTGAGCAGGCAATAAGAAATGATGATGTTTCAACTAACCTGCAGGCCAAAGAGAAAATGGATAAATGGCTGAAATAGTATGGTCAGAACCTGCTCTAAATGACTTGGACAAGATTGCTGAATACATAGCGGTATCTAATTTAGTTGCGGCTAAGAAACTGGTTAAAGAAGTCTTCGCCAAAGTAGAAATACTTAAGGAATATCCTAAATCAGGAAAGTCAGTCCCCGAATTACCATCCCTCAATTACCGCGAGCTTTATGTAAAGCCCTGTCGAATTTTTTATAAATTTGAGGACAACAAAGCCTTTATTTTGCACGTAATGCGGCACGAACAAGATCTTAAGCGCTTTTTATTAGATTACCGTTAATTCACTTTAAGTACATTTGGTGAACACAGCAGTTTTTTCCCGTTACTTCCGGCTTGTGCCAAAAGCTGACGCATAGTTTTTCCAGAAACTCATAAAACATAGATTTGTGATTTAAATGAGTGTTATGCTCGATATGGCGTTTAGTGCACCCACACGGAAGTATTATGAATAATAAGTATTTATTGATAAGTCTGCTGCTCTCTGCATCAACGTTTGCAAACACTTTCAAAGCTGATGACTTTATCATCGAATATGATGCCGACGTCCCTATTACAGTAGTTGAGCAACTCGCATCAAGAGTCAGTGAAAATAAGAAAATTGTAAAAGCTTATTTAAGCCAATCTGAAGAATATAATGGAACTCCAATTCAAGAAGACTTGGTAGTATTTATTTCCAAAAAGCGTCGTACTCCTTACCAAGATTGGAATACGATTCATATTCCAGAGAAGAGAATTCTTTCGGCCTTCTCGTCAGCAGAGTCAGAAAACAGCGGTATGGCTGTTATCCACGAATTAACGCACGTGTATGCTGTCAGTGACTTTCGTAAAAAGAAGAAAAACGGCTATGAAGATCGTTTCTTTGATGATGGTCTTGCCGTGTTCTTACAACACAGATTTGGTGAATCACCTGAATACCCTGATTTTGGTCAAGATTTGTATAGAGCAGTAGCAGAAACGTCGGTTAGCTACGGCGGATTAATACCTTTGACTGAATCAGAAAATGTAAGACACTCAGCAAAAACGGGAACAGGTAGACGTTTGGCGTATTTACAAGAAGGTGCCTTTACCCAGTTCCTGATCGAAAATTATGGTTTAGACCAATATCTGAAAATTTATGCTGGGGAGAATATTCAAGCAGTTACTGGTAAGTCTTTTAGTGAGCTTGAAAATGATTGGGCTGCATTGATTAGTAGTTTTGAACCGTGACAAACGCAATCAGTCTCTAGCTATCGCTTATGCGAGACCGTCCGGTGTTTGTCTCTAGATGCCTTTGGAGCTGTTAGGCAGCAGTGTACGTATTGCTGCCGCTCTGACCAACAGTGATTCCATATATTTGCTTTTATTCTCATTCACCAGTTTTGCGAACGCCTCAGTGTATGACTTAGATGCTTAAAACTGTACTATGCCAATAGTGATTTATTTATATGCGAACCGATGTTCGCATATAAATAGAGTCGCAAAATAGTAAAAGTGACGCCAGCTCAGTCGCAGCGAAGGATAACAGGAGATGGCCCGTTATGATAAAAATCAATAAGCGGTTATTAGAGTACACTTCGTTAAAATGTTAGCCAACTTGCCATAGCATTGAGCATCAAATTTTGAATAAAAAGGTTTAGCTTGAAAAAAATTATATTATTTTGCCTACTAACTTCGAGTTCCGTTTTCTCTGAACAGCATGATCATGAACAATTTCTTTTACAGGCAGTAAAAATCGGTAAGCAAGTACAAGAAAAAACGAAAGGTAAAACTATAGTTGAGAGAATCTCATTCACTGAAGGCTTTGCCAAAGACTTTTCTAACAATCCCATCGCTTTAGATATTATTATGCAAGGGCTTAGTGTTGAGTATTCTTTTGCTGGTGCGCATAGAAATGCCTTAACTACTAGAGATAGAACTGCTGAAATTGAAAGCTCTAGTGTTGAAGGTTTAGCTGACTATAATGCAAAAAGTGCTGTAGTTGAAATTTTGGAACGGGCTCAAACACATAAAATCGTAATGGTAAATGAAGCTCATGATATTGCACAACACAGAGTTTTAACTTACCGCCTACTAAAAGGGTTATGGAAACAAGGCTATCGCTACTTTGCTGCTGAGACATTAAGTAGCTCCGCTACTCTGCAAATTGATAAAGGCTTTATAACTAAGGAAGTTGGTTATTATACACGTGAAGCCCTTTATGCAAATCTAGTGCTTACAGCAAAAGAAATAGGATTTGAGATTGTTTCATATGACCAACATAAGCCAAGTACGCTTAATACAATTGATGAGCGGGAAACTAATTCTGCACTAACCCTCAAAGAAAAAGTTTTTGATAAAGACCCCAACGCAAAAATTATTATCCATGTTGGTTACTCTCATATAAATGAGGAAAAGTGGCTTGCAAGTAAACTTCAAAAGTACACGGGTTTAGAAACGCTTACCATTGATCAAACTACACGTATAGAACGAAGCAATATCAAGTATGAGCATCCTACGTATTCTAGAGCTGTTAAAAACGTCGAATTGCAAGAGCCATTTACTTTTGTAAAAAGTAACGAAATTTGGAGTTCTGATTCGAATAAATGGGATATCTCAGTTTTTTGGCCAAGGACAAGTTACCTCAATGGACGCCCAAAGTGGGCTTCTTTAGGCCGAGATAATTACAACGTGAACACAAATGATTGTAAAAATTCGTACCCTTGTATGGTTGAAGTTTTTAAATTTAACCGTAAAAATGAAGTCCCCTTAGACAGGGTGCTCATTTCATCTAAAAACGACCACAAGTCCGTCTTTTTATCTCAAGGTGATAATATTATTGTGACGACTGATAGTAACGGTAATCAGATTAATAAAATCATAATTCAGAATTAAAATTTGCTAAAAAACTAATAATTAAGCACAAATAACAGTTGGTTTTGCTCCTTCGTCGCGTATTTTAACCAACTGTTATCTGACCATTATTAGAGCGTTGAACGTCTGCTTCTTGTCTGAAGCGGACCAGCGCATTGGTTGTGGTCAAGGTCCGCTTTACTCTCATTGCAGCCATCAACTTGCGTCCAAAAACCTACAACTCCTTGTAATTCGTAAACACCTTATACAACTGTGTTCCGCTCAATACTGAAGCTGAAGGAAAATGCAGAATAGGGATCAGATCGCAAGGCGCTTCTAGCGTTCTGCTGCCGTTGTCGGTGTCTAAATCGTCTATATTTAGAATTTGCGCCAGTGGTTCACCTTTCTTAACCGTTTGGCCTGGTTTTGCCATGTACTCCACCATGCCGCCCCAGTTAGTAAACAGGGTTTTATAGTCTTTTAAATACACGCCTAAACGCTGCATAGCTTTCGGTTTAATGTCACACTCGTGTAATACACCTTTAGCGTTTAAGTAGCTAAGAATACTGGTGGCGTCTATATTACCTTCGTTAAAGTCGATCACTTCTTGGCTACCCATTTCTAGCGTGAAAGCCTCTACGTTAAAGCTAATCTCGCGCTCTAAATTAGTTTTTATGCTTTCTTGCAGTGTCCACCACGGGCAGAACGACGCTTCGTCTAGCGCACCTGCAAATACGTTAGGTATAAAAATACAATGGGGAATGTTAAACAGCTTAGCACTGTCTTTGGCGTACTCGGGAATATAAACGTGACGGGTAGACACCGGGCCGTTGTGGAGATCTAACACGAAATCGGCATTTACTGCCATTTGCTGTAGCTTTAGGTTCAACTGCTGCGCTAGTCCTAGGCCCCAGGGTTCAGCCAGTTTGTTGTCGATGGCGTTAGATAAATGAGCGCGAAAACGTTGTTTTATGCCTTCAATAGACTCTTCACGGGTGACCGTTTTGGCGAAATGCTTAACTGCTTCTTTATCGAAGAAATAGCCGCGGTTCCAGTTTGTGCCGTTCACAGGATCGAACCGGCCTAACGTGTACTCACCGGCTTTAATGTTAGTGCCAATGGGATTACAGTTGGGCACTAGGATAATTTCGCCGCAAATATCCATGTCTTTTAAGCGCTGAATAAGATGGTAAATTACCACGTTGCCTTGCACTTCAGCGCCGTGAATAGAGCTTTGAATATACACGGTGGGGCCAGGGCGCGCTCCTTTCATTCGATAAATTGGCACGTTCATGTTACGTCCAGACGCGTTTTGCGCCACTACCATGTGTTTTTTTACTACTTGGGTTGTCATTTAAATCAACCTATTTTCTGTTCATTTTTCCAATGAAAACGTGGCAATCATATCTATAAGCGTTTTTGTAAGGGCTCAAGCGTTTTCAGATGATTGCTCAAAATACATAAATCGTAACATTTTGATGATTGTTCAGTGCAACTATTTCCAAAACGCGTCGTCTCAAAAAACAATGTAATTAAAGAAAGATCTGAAATGAAATTAACAAAAATAGTTCCTTTAACTCTTTTACTGGTTTTGGCTTCTGGGTGCACGTCGAAACAGTTGTACAACGCAGCGCAACAAAACCGCTTGCAAAACTGCAGCGAATTGCAGGGGGCGCAACGAGATGAGTGTGAAGCACTGTATCAAAAAGATTATGAAACTTACGAACGTGAACGCCAAGAAGTCTTAAACGATAAAAAGTGAGTTTGTAAATGTTGAAGGGCAGGTCTCTATACCGTGATGGATAACAACGATTAGGTTTAATAGTTACCTGCCATCTTATATTTTATGGTTTATTTAATTGCATTCAGCAAGCACATAGCTCGCAATCTACGCCTTTAGGTAACTTCCAGTTTCGCCACTCGTGCGACAGAGCATCAAACGTCATTAACGTGTTTTTAGGAATACTATCGAAATCCATCAATACTTGCATAGCTAGCATCGCTTGGTAAGTACCAACAATATTCACCACTGGCGAGAATATACCTGCCTCAACACAGCTTAAATCGGGTGATTCAAATAACGTTCGTAAGCATGCATAGCAGCGGCTCTCACCGGGTATAGCTACGAAAAGCTGGCCTTCAAAGCGAATGGCTGCACCCGATACTAGCGGGGTATTTAGTTTAAAACACAGTAGGTTTATTAAATCTCGCGAGTCTGTATTGTCGGTGCAATCTAGCACAACGTCAGCACGCTCTATGGCTTGTTTTAATGCTGGTGAAAGCTGAGTAGAGCTGGGCGCCGAAAACGGTTCTGCCATTACGGTAATGTCGCAGTCGCTGTTTATTGCAGTAAGCCGCGCTTTAGCCGCCTCTACTTTATTTGTGCCTACATCTTGTTCGCTGAACAAGGTTTGCCTTGGCAGGTTGGTGGCCTCAACTGTGTCGTGGTCTATAAGTGTAAGAGAGCCCACGCCACTGGCGCAAAGGTTAGTAGCAGCCGCGGTGCCAAGCCCGCCAATACCAATGATACAAATATTGGCGTTTAGCAGCGCTTCTTGACCGTCTAGATCCACTTTTGGAAGCACGATATGGCGGTTATAACGCATAGCCTGCTGATGAGTTAGGCTTTTAGACATAGTTTATGCCAACTTAGTTGTTGAATTCATGGCATGCACCCTTATAAAGTGATTACCAAATAGTATTTTGGCTGGTACTTTATCAAAAACCGCCAAAATGTCGCATATCAAATTAGGATTTCATATGTCAGTTGTCAGCCAACCCCTTAATATTGCCGTACTCACTATTTCAGATTCGCGCACCCTCGAAAACGACAAGTCGGGAGACTACTTGAAAGAGGCGCTTACCTCGGTTGGCCATAATCTTTACGATCGCGATTTGGTGAAAGACGATATTTATCAGCAGCGCGCCGTGGTGTCGAAATGGATTGCCGATAAAAACATTCACGCTGTATTAATTACCGGTGGTACAGGTTTTACCCACCGTGACTCAACGCCAGAGGCCATCAGTGTATTGTTCGACAAAGAAGTCGACGGCTTTGGCGAGCTATTTCGTCAAATTAGCTATGAAGAGATTGGAACATCAACCATTCAGTCTCGCGCAGTAGCGGGCTTTGCTAATAATACGGTTATTTTCTGCCTGCCAGGTTCAACAGGCGCGTGTCGTACGGCGTGGGAAAAAATTATTTCTAGCCAGCTTGATGCCGACTTTAGACCGTGTAATTTTGTGAAGCATTTGGTGGAAGCATGAGTACCTTTAGCCATTTAAACGCTGGTGGCGAAGCTAACATGGTAGACGTTAGCGACAAAGACGTTACCAAGCGAGAAGCCACAGCAGAAGGTTTTTTATACGTAAGCGAAGACGTTATTCGCCAAATCTCTGAAGCAAAAATTGCAAAAGGGGATGTATTTGCTGTTGCTAGAGTAGCAGGTATCCAAGGGGCGAAACGCTGCGCTGATCTTATTCCTCTCTGTCACCCATTGGCATTGTCAAAGGTGGATATAAACTTCGACATTCAGGCCGACCAAAATCGAATTCAAGCCACCTGCTATTGCAAGCTAAGCGGTAAAACCGGCGTTGAAATGGAAGCGCTCACGGGTGTAAATGTGGCGCTGTTAACCTTGTTTGATATGTGCAAAGCCATCGACCCTGGCATGCATATGGAAGGGGTACGGGTACTGGAGAAAAAAGGCGGTAAGACAGGCCATTGGCAGTCCGACACCTAGTTCAATTAAAGGCCAGTGAGCTAAAAAAGTAACGTGTATAAAGCGAACAAGCATTCAAGACGCAACGCACTTTAGGCTCAACGTATTTCCGAGGCTTGGAAAGATTAATTAGCGCGCACAAAGCGACCTTAACAACGTAGATAACAGGCAAAGCATGCAGGTAACGGTAAAAACATTCGCACAAACCAGAGAGATTACGGGAGAGGACAATATCGCGCTCCATATAAGCGAGAGCAGCACTATTGAGACCGTGATATCGCAGCTTAAAACGCGTAGTGACAAGTGGGCATTAGCACTAGAGGGTAGTGTGCTTACTGCCTGTAATCAAGAGCTTTGCGATCTCCAAACAGTACTTAGCGACGGTGATGAGCTGGCGCTATTTCCACCTGTGACAGGGGGCTAGCTATGTTCGCGCTAGTTCAAGTTGAAGATTTCGACCAAGGAGAGCTGTACGCTAGGCTAAAACAGTCGGCAGATGAGAAGGCCTGTGGCAACACAGGCGCGATTGTTACTTTTACTGGGCTAGTGCGAGATTTTAATAACGCTGGCGACATAGACGGCATCGAATTAGAGCATTACCCGGGCATGACTGAAAAAGCGTTAATGCTTCTGGTTGAACAAGCGAGCGAACGTTTTTCACTTAACAGCGCTGGCGCACTGCACAGAGTAGGGCGCATACACAACAACGAGCAAATTGTATGGGTAGGTGCCGCCGCTCCCCACCGCCAGGCGGCGTTTGACGCTGCCTGCTACTTAATGGACATGCTTAAACAGTCGGTACCGCTTTGGAAAAAAGAATTTAAGGGCGATAAATCTGAATGGGTTGCGGCAAAAGCATCTGACGATAAAGCAGCACTTAAGTGGATGCGTAAAAAGTAATGCTTTTTTCTCTAGCAATGCGACTTTCAAGCTTTGTTTACTTGGCCATGCTTATTTTGGTGAGTGCCAATGCTAGTGCGAGCGCAAGTGTAGCCCCACGCGTTACGACTTTTTCCAGTTCTGTGGCACAGGAGAGCAGTTTTGAAGCGGCGAATAATACTCTAAATGAAGAGAGTGTTATTGGTGCCGATGAGCAAAATCAGCCAGTAAATTTTAAGCGCGACGAAAAAATTAACGTAGCCGTTGCAGCAAACTTCGCAAAACCACTTAAAAGTATCGCCGAGCAGTTTACTGAGCTAACCGGCATAGAAGTCGCGGTAACGGTATCTTCTAGCGGTACTTTGTATGCGCAAATTCAACATGGTGCTAGCTTCGACGTTTTTCTATCTGCAGATCGCGCTAGGCCGCAAGCGTTGGTTGATAACAACGTAGTTCACCACGGCAATCTGGTGGATTACGCTAAAGGCAAGCTTGCGTTTGTCTATGCTGGCGACTTATCAAGTGAGGCATTCAGTGAAATATCTAGTAAGACATCCGGTGAAAGGAATTGCGAGCAAATCGCGCGCTTATCTACTGGAGACACAACTGCACAAATAAACGTTCAGCTTACCGATTGCTTGTCGAAGCAGCTTGTTCAATTAATGAAAAATCCACAAAACAAGGTAGCTATCGCAAATCCTAAACTGGCTCCCTATGGTGATGCTGCGCAACAGACGTTGCAAAACTTATCCTTATGGCAACAGTTTTTACCTCACAGAGTGATGGGTAAAAACGTGCTACAAACCTTGCAGTTTTATACCACCGGCAGCGTGAAAGGGGCGTTTGTTGCGTACTCATCGGCGTTAGATTTGCCCGCAGACTTATCCTCTAATTTGCCTTCTAATTTTAACAGTGTTGTTAATACCGAAAGCGCTGAGGCTAATACGGTTATCGTCCCAATACCTGAAACCTTATATAAACCCATCATTCAGTCGTTGGTGATTAACAGTAAAACGGTAGCTACATTATCTCCGAATCTGTTCGAACCACTTCCAATCAAAAATGCGGCAGCGCCAGTTGATGAGCCTATCCACAACGACAACATTGAGCCAACCAGAGCATTTCGTTTGAGTGACGCTAGTGGAGTGTCTTCACCCAGCCTTTTCGTACAATATTTAATGTCGCAAGGGGTGCAGCACAGCTTAACTGAATGGGGTTATGAATCCACAATTGCATCAGGCGTCGGTAACTAAGTATGCTCACAGAAATCTTCGGGGCATCGACACTTGAAGCTATATTACTTACCTTAAAGCTGGCCTTTATAACCAGTGGCTTACTGTTGTTAATCGCATTGCCGCTAGCGTGGTTTTTAGCGAACTGGCAGAGCAAAGCTAAGCCTTTGGTGATGTCGATACTCGCGTTGCCTTTGGTGCTACCGCCAACTGTGCTGGGGTTTTATTTGCTTATTGCTTTTTCGCCGCAAAGTGCGTTGGGGCAGGGATGGCAAAGCCTAACCGGGAGCAATTTAGCATTTAGCTTTGAAGGTTTGGTGTTGGGGTCTGTCATCTACTCCCTACCATTTGCTCTGCAGCCTTTGTACAGCGGCTTTTCACAATTGGATAACCGTTATTTAGATGTGGCAAAAACGCTGGGGTTTTCGGCCTTTGAAGCTTTTATAAAAATAGTACTGCCTTTAAGCAAAGCGCCCATTGTAGTGGCATTAGGCTTAAGCTTTGCCCATACCATTGGCGAGTTTGGCGTAGTACTAATGATAGGAGGCAATATCCCTGGTGAAACGCAAGTGCTGTCTATCGCGTTATATGAACAGGTAGAAGCGCTCGAATATGGCAGCGCACACAACCTTGCACTAGCCCTTCTGATATTCTCATTCGTGATGCTCGCAGCGCTCTATCGTTTTAACGGTGTCATTCGTAGTGATGAGGCGCGTTAACATGCAAATATCTGCGCTACTACCAAATCGCATTAACTCACAAATCTCATTGCAGCCACAAAGCCGATTCATTGGGGTTACCGGTCCATCAGGTGCGGGAAAAAGCAGCTTGTTTCGCGCCCTAGCTGGCGTAGAAAAAAGCGCAAAAGTGCAAACGCCGTGGACCTCTCAAAAGGTCGGTATCGTTTTTCAGCAACCTATGTTATTTCCCCATACCGATGTGCGGGGTAATTTAGCTCTAGCGCAGCGTCACGCAAGCCCTAATGCAATGTCTATCGACGCGTGCTTGCGCGGCTGTTATTGCGAACATTTAATCGATAAGCCAGTTCAAGCGCTTTCTGGTGGTGAAGCGCAGCGGGTCGCGATTGCAAGAGCCTTGGTCAATGGGCCAGATGTGTTATTGCTAGATGAATCGTTAAGCGCAATTGATATCTTCACCCGGCGCAAAATTTACCAGTTTTTGAACAATTTGTGTGTGTCGGGGAAGCTTATATGCTTTGTGATCTCTCACGATTTAGATGATCTTGCCTTGTTCAGCGATGAGTTGGTTTTTATTAATCAAGGCCGCACAGAGCTTTGTGGAAAAACGCGCGATGTATTGACTCAAGTATTCGCAAAAGAGGGATTTGCGACACCGTCTAGCGTACTTGAGGGATTTAAAGTTACTGCGCAAAGCGAAGCATTCGACAGCAACCACTCACAAAACGCCGTTGTCAGCTACAAACACGATAGCGATACGCAACAAGGACAAAGTGTTCTGCCATTACAAGGCAATGAGCAGAGTCAGTCGGAAAACGGAATTGAGCAAGTTACGGTAGCGGGGCAAGAGATATACGTTACTGCAGAATCTTTGTCTTATTTGCCCCAGACAAGCGATGGGCAGGTTCCGGTTCGATTTGCGGTTAAATCTTGTGATGTAAGTATCGATACTAACATCACTGAATTAGGTACTGCTAGTACAAGTAGTATTCTAAATGCGTTGCCGTGCGCTATATCTAGTGTCGAGCATGTATCGTTTCCGCTTAGCTCTTCAGAAGGCTCTTCGAAAGGCTATGCAAATACCACTCAAACTGGGCGAGCTACTGCAAAAAGCGCCAAAGTATTGCTAACGCTCAATGTACTCGATAGCAGCCAGGTCCTCTACGCCACCATTAGCTGTATTTCCCTTGAGCGCCTTAATCTTGTAAAAGGTATGCAGGTTATTGCGCGTTTCAAATTGCCTTAATTTTAGATGGCCCTGGAGTAGCTACTCAGCGTTTCACTTCTATTCAAGTAGGCGTCGAAACGCGCACAAATAGCCCTAATGTATATGCGCGCTGACTCTGGCACTCGAATATATTCGGATGTGATTTCAATAAGTCCATCTTGTTTCATCTCTGCAAGATTATCTAAAGCTGAAGCAAAATATTCATCGAATTTAATGTGGTGTTTGCTTTCAATAGCTTGTTTATAAACCACTAGATTGCACATCAGGCTAGAAATTACGTCTCTGCGTATAAGGTCGTCTACGGTTAGTGAAAGTCCAACCTTTGAGCAGGGTAGGTGGTTGTCTAATCGGCTATAGTATTCCTTTAGATCTTTAGCGTTTTGCGCGTACGCATTACCTACGGTGCTAATGGCGGACACGCCGAACCCTATAAGGTCAGCGTCGCCACGTAAGGTATACCCTTGGAAGTTACGGTGAAGTAAGCCTTTATTTTTTGCAATGGCTAATGAATCTTTGCTTAAGGCAAAGTGATCAAGGCCAATCATTTCGTAACCTATGCTCGTAAAGCTTTTAACAGCAAGGTCGTATAACGACGCTTTTTCTTCACTGTTTGGTAGTGTTTCTTCCGCAAATTTGCGCTGCGCGGCAAATCGTTCAGGCAGGTGTGCGTAGCTAAAAAGCGAGATGCGGTCTGGCATCATGGCTTTCGTAGCGGCAATAGTTGATGAAAATGTGTCTAGTGATTGGTTTGGTAAACCGTATATTAAATCCAAATTAACTGAGTCAAAACCAAGCGAACGCGCCTCAAACACTAAGTCGGCAATGTGCGATGTGCTTTGCACGCGATTAATCGTTTTCTGTACGTTGTAGTCGGTGTCTTGCAAGCCAAAGCTGATGCGCGTGTAACCTAAGCATTTTAAATTTTGAAGGTAGCGTTTATCTATGTTCCTGGGGTCTAATTCTATAGATAGCTCAGCCCCTGCCTCAAACGTGAAATGTTTTTTAAGCAGATACATTAAATAGGTATGTTGAGTCTTGCTTAGGAAACTCGGAGAGCCGCCTCCTAAATGGAGTGAAACCACGCGCCTACCTTCTGTTAAATAACGTTTAGACAAAATTTCTTTTTCTAGATAGTCTAAATATTCGTCTGCTTTCTCGTTGTGACGGGTTACCATTTTGTTGCAACCGCAGTAATAACATAGCGTTTTGCAAAACGGAATGTGCACGTACAGGATCACCGCAGGTGCTTTAGAAATGTTCAATGCTGGCGGCAACGGGTCAATTTGCAATGGCTCAAACTTAAGTGCAGTGGGATAAGACGTATAACGAGGAGCATTAAGCGCATATTTGGTAATTGTCGATACGGCTTGGTGTTGTTCATTGATAGCGTGAGTCATATGTTTGCACTTGTCTTTAGGTGTATGGCGCGAATTGAGCGTTATGGTTTTAGTTTATGTGATTGCTTAGGTATATGATTTGATCTACTTCAAAGTTTTAGCGTTAAACCTAGCTATTGTTTTACTTTCCCCTGTTGTATTGATGCAGGCGCTGTGGGTGCGAAAAAAGACCACTGTGCTGCCAGAACCTGAAGGAGAGCGTGTACTAGCTTCAGTAGAAGGTTCGTTGTTACCCCTCACTAATCTACTAGTGGTGGGTGATTCTGCAGCGGCTGGCGTAGGCGCTTTAACGCAACAGGGTGCGCTAACTGGTTTATTGTATTCGAGCCTTAGTCAAATTGGACCAGCCCGTGTATCGCTGCATGCCAAAACAGGGTTTAAAAGCGAAGATGTGCTTAGTCTTCTGAGATCTCTCCCCTGCGAAAACTTCTCATCTGCGCTTATTTCTATAGGTGTTAACGATGTCACTAAATTTGTGTCACTAAAGCGATGGCAACAAAATATTGATGCCATCAGTACACTTTTAACGCACAAATTTGGCTGTAAAAGAATAGTGTTTACTGCTCTTCCTCCTATTCATTGCTTTCCAGCGCTACCGCAACCTTTGCGCGCACTGTTAGGCTGGCGAGCATTACTTTTAAACCAAGCTTTGGTTAAATCCGTAACAGCATATTCTAACGCAGAAATATTGTATGTTACCGCGCTTAACTTAGGTGGTACTGTTGCCGATATTCAGCGAAGCGGCTTAATGGCTGAAGATGGCTTTCATCCCTCTTCTAAGGGCTACGAGATTTGGGCGCGCCTGGCTTTAGATAAAATCACGCCCATTCACCATGCCGATATAAACGGTTCAAAAAAGACGTTTTAAAACTGACAGGCGACAACGAAAATAATTGCTAAATGGGGTTGAAGTTTCTTTTTGTAACCTTATCTAAGCCCCTATAAATTCACGACTTCAATAAAGCGAGTCCTATCATGGCAGCAAGTGAGCAAGGTGCACAGGGTGTACAGAAAGTAACGGTTAATATGGTATCTGATGTGGTATGCCCATGGTGTATAGTGGGGTATCAGCGTTTGCAAGAAGCGATTAAAACCCTTGATAACATTGAAGTAGATATCAAGTTCCATCCGTTTGAGCTAAACCCTAATATGCCTGCTGAAGGACAAAACCTTCGTGAACACATTATGGAAAAATACGGCATTAGCGAGCAGCAAAGTGTGGAGAACCGAGCACGACTAGTACAAGCAGGTGAAGAGTTGGGTTTTGCATTTAATTTCACTGACGACTCCCGTATGCAGAATACTTTCAAAGCCCATCAGCTTATTCACTTTGCAGCACAAAACGGCCTTGAAGAAGAAATGAAGCTTAGCTTGTTTAACGCTTACTTCACTGATGGTAAAGACGTGAACGATCTTGGTGTGCTAGTAGAATTGGCCGAGTCTGTGGGCCTCGACAAAACCGAAGCTGAAGCAGTAATTAAAAGTGAAAAATACGCGCAAGTAGTTCGCGAGGAAGAAACCCTTTGGATGCAGCGCGGTATCCAAAGTGTACCTACGTTTGTGATTGGTAATCAGGGCGTAGCAGGTGCGCAAGAGCCTGAAACATTGGCAGCATTTATTGCTAAAGCAGCATCGCAGCAATAAACAGGTTACACGAGTTTAAAGGTAGTTATGAGTAATCACGTTAACCACTTGCTCGCGCAGTGGCTTCCGCTTAAAAAAAAGCACAAATGGGTGCTAGGGTTTATTTTTAAAACAGAAGGCTCATGTTACCGCAAAGCCGGCGCCATGATGCTGTTTAGTGATGCCGGGCATCAACTTGGCATTTTAAGCGGCGGCTGTTTAGAAAGTGATATCGTTAAAAAAGCACAGCGTGTAATGACTGACGGCGTTAGCCGAACTGCAGTTTATGACGATGAAGATGAAGAAGATATTGCGTTTAAGCTAGGTGTTGGATGCGGCGGTGTAGTACATCTGGCACTCGTGCCAGTTAATGAAAACAATAATTATCTATCTTTGGATGTGGTTAGCAAGACCTTATCAAGCGGAAAGGCGTGTGAGTGGCGCTGCGCTGTAGACGGTACCTTGGGTGACTGTACGGAATTGGAAAACCATACTGCTACACCTAGAAAGGCCGTGCTAGATACCGTTAATGGCGAGCGCACATTGTCGGTTTTGATGCTGCCGCCTATCCACCTACTTGTTGTTGGTGGAGGGTACGACGCTACCTTTATGACCAAGCATGCTAGCTTGCAGGGCTATTTAGTTAGTCTTTGGGATCCAAGGCCCGCACAAGCAAGACTTGAACACTTTCCCGAGGTAAATTACTTAATTGAAGACCCGTCTACGGAAGGCTTACGTCTTCACATGGGCGAACATAATATTCAAGCTGCGGTGCTTATGTCCCATCACCGAGAAATTGATGCAAAAGCGCTGCAGGTGCTAAGTAAGCAATCGTTAACCTATACGGCAATGCTTGGTCCGCTGCACCGTAAGCAGGAAATTATGGATTTAGCTGGGCTTGGGGATACCAACTTTACACAGTATTTCGCGAGCCCTGCTGGCTTTGACATCGGTGGCGAACTACCAGAGCATATAGCACTGTCTGTTATTGCACAGTGTCACGCTGTGTTTCATACAAAACCTACCCATTTGAATCGTTAGAAAGACTTTCTAAAAGTAACGCCAAAGCTTCTAGGTGCACCTGGATAGGCCATAACTTTTCCGGTTTGTACGGGCACATCAAATCCGCTTCGTGCAACGTACTCTTCGTCGAATACGTTGCGCGACCATGCAATAACTTCACTATCCCATTGTGGAATAGTGAAACTTAAACGAATGTTGAACAGCGAAAAATCATCTGAGTACTTATACGGGTCGTTGGCATCATCAAGAAATACATCCCCTGTGTACTGGTAGTCAATACTGGCGGAGGCAGGGTAATTCCCAACCTCGAAATAGTGATTCAACATAAGAGACAGTGAATTCTGTGGTTCGAAGCCAACGCGATCACCATCTCTTGCGCAGAAAGGGTCGCTAGGGTTCGCACGGCCCGGGTCGTCGATGCCCGTGTGCCACGTGTACGCTACCCAACAGGTGCCACGTTCAAACTCATCAAAGTTCGCTAAAGTGCGCGAGGCAACGGCATGTAATTCGGTGTTTTCTGTTACCAACCATGTTGCTTCCAGTTCTACGCCTTTAACTATGATATCGCCCGCATTCTGCAAGTTGAAACCTGTTCCGGTAAAGGTCGCTGCCTGAAAGTCGCTAATTTGCGTGTAGTGCGCAGCGGCATTTACGCGAACGCCGTATTCTTCAAAATCGTGCTTTATACCTATTTCAGCACTTCGCGATTTTTCAGCATCAAACAGCGGGCTAAGCGAAGGCAAGATCCTGTCAGTATTCGTACCGCCTGCTTTATAACCAGTGGCTAAACTGGCATAGGTCAACGTGTTGTCGTTGGGGTGATAAGCCAGTTTTACTGTGCCTGTAAGCTGGGAATCATCAAGCTGTTCGTTTAAATCAGGGCGAGGCATAACCGCTGCAGATCCCAAGAAAAAATATCCCCAGCCTGCCTGCTGAAAAGGCGCAATGGCATTCAGTGATTCAGCAGAGGGCGCTTGGCCAGTAGTCAAGGCTGCAGAAATGTCTTGTAAACCTTGTACTGCACGTTCGATATTAGGCCATTGCGCAGGGTTTTGACTTAGCCCATCAATACCGGGGCCTCGTTCGTCATAAGCTCCGTCAATAGATTTTTCTTCACGGGTATAACGTAAGCCTGTGGTTAGCGTAAAATTGCGGTTTAGCAGCCAATCGAACTGAGAAAATACAGCAATGCTGTCTTGTTCTTGATTAGCCGAGTGCACAAAAGCGGTACCAGACGGGGCTGGTACTGCAGCAGGCGCAATAAAACCGGATGTAATTGCAGATAGCTCGTTGATAGCGTTAGCTAGCGGCAGTAGGTCAGGCGCGGCGGCATTGAAAAATACGCTAAAATCATTTTGGGTAGTGGTATCAAAGGTTAAGTCTAAGTTTTGGCTGTAGAAATAAGCGCCTATTAGGCCGCGTATATCATCACTGCTGTAATGCAGCCTGACTTCTTGAGAGAATGATTGCTGTCTGGCGTCGTTAGTGGCAGTAAGAAGGTCCGCATCAGAAAAGTCGGTATCTACCGTATCTAAGCTGTCAAACGCGCGGTACGCGCTTATGCTCACAAAATCCCATGCTTTGTTTAAAGCCACATCTACTTGAACTGATAGTCCTTTGTCTTTCATTTTTGAAAGGGGAGTTTGCGACAGCGATGTCTTATAATTGTAAAAGTCATCGCGCCCGTAGATGGTGGCGTTGAATGGAGGTTGTAGCAGCAGTGCATCAGTGCCGAATTTACCCGCTATGTCATTGGCCTGAATATTATTTTGAAACGTCAGTGCGCCGCAGCACCTTTCGTCTAGCTCGCCGTAATCGGCAATTAATCTTACACTAACGTTTTCTGTTGGTGTGTAAAATAGCTGTGCTTTTACCGCAGAACGGTTACGGTTGTTCAGGGTTTGCCCTCTGGCTTCATCGGTAATAAAGCCATCGCCTTGGGAACTAAAGCCAGATACTCGCATAGCAAGAATATCGTCGATAAGTGAAAACGACGATCCTGCACTCAAACGAACCAAGTTGTCATTGCCAATAATAGCCTCAGCAAAGCCATTACGTTCGCCATGTGAAGGCGCCACGGTTGATACCGTCATCGCGCCGGCGGCGGTATTCTTACCAAATAAGGTACCTTGTGGCCCACGCAACACTTCAATAGATTCAATATCGACTAGATCGCTAATAAGTGCATTTTGTCTGGAGCGGTAAACACCGTCAACATACAGGCCTACCGATGACTCGAAGCCAAAGTTTTGAGAAGCAGTACCAATACCGCGAATAGAAAAGCCTGAATTAGTCACACTTTGATTTTGAAACGCACCAAAAGCGGGTACGTAGTTTTGTAAGTCGAACATGTCACGACTAACAGTGTCTGCCATGTCTTGACCACTTAGGGCTGTGACAGCCACGGGAACGTCCTGCAGGTTTTGTGATGTCTTCTGAGCCTGAACTAATATGCGTTCAAGTTTCTTGTTCGCAGCTTGTATTTGTGCGCCATCGTCGGTGCTAGCTTGGGCACTAACAGAGCTAGCAGAAAATATAAGCGTAGTTAAAAGACAATAAGTGGTAGGGTTTACTGTTGCTCTTACATTTGCAGAAAGGCAGGGAAAGGCGTATGTAAGTGACTTCATTTTAGTTCTTTTTATCGTTCAGAAGCTAAGCGCCTCTAGCCAAACTTATCACGACAAAGTCGCGTCCATGTGCGCGCAGTCCTTTACATTTTTTCGTCTTTACTCCAATAAGACGTTTAGATTGCCTGTTAAGTAGACAAATTAAGCGAGCATATTCCACGCAATTGCGGCGAATAAGTCAAGTTTTGTTCAAAACGTTTGCTTAATGATCACAAGAGGCTGGTTCATAGTTTCACATGATGCATACTCATTCAAAATATTAATTAAACTTATACTGCTGTTTTACTTAGTATGTGATTTGAACTAGTTAACATATTCATAACATCAGGCAGCGGTATGACAGACATCTACTTAGTACGCCATGGTCAAGCGTCTTTTGGTCAAGCGAACTATGACAAACTTAGTGAGTTAGGTGAGCAACAAGCTATCTGGCTTGGTGATTATTTTAAGCATCGGAACATTCAGTTTGATTCGGTATTTTCTGGCGACATGGTTCGCCATCACGAAACTAAAGAGGGCATTGCTAAAGGAATTGCATCTGACGAATACACATTGCCTGATGTAACTGTGAATAGCGCGCTTAACGAATTTAACTTCCAAGCGGTGGCTAAAGCATATCTAACAAGGTTCCCCGAAGCTAAAGTACCAGAAGGGGCATCGCCCTCTCAATATTACCGACTGCTTAAAAAGGCAATGATAGCCTGGTCTGAAGACCAACTAGCTCACGAATTGCTAGACGAAACGTGGAAACAGTTTGAAGACCGCGTTCACTCCATGCTTACTCACCTTAAAACGACAGATGCTAAAAGAGTGCTGGTCGTTAGTTCTGGTGGTGCTATTGCCATGATGCTCAAACACATTCTTGGCTACGATTCTGCAACGGTTGTGAATATGAACTTACAAATTCGCAATGCCAGTTTTTCGCAATGCTTCGCCAATGCGCGAGGTGTTCACCTTAATAACTTCAACAGCGTACCTCACCTGGATGTGATTGACAGGTTACACGCCATTACCTACAGCTAAATGGGGCAGTTATGAACTTTGAATATAATGAAAAGACCCAAGCACTTTTAGAAAAACTAAAAGCGTTTATGAAAGAAGAAGTGTACCCAATTGAGAGAGAGTACATTCATGCCGTAGAAAATGGCTCAGCCAATAATGGTGAAGAGCGTTGGAAAACGCCGCAAATAATGCACACGCTAAAACAGCGTGCCAAAGAAGCAGGGCTTTGGAATTTGTTTTTGCCTGAAGAATATAAGCCTTACGGCGCAGGACTAACTAACGCAGAGTACGCGCCGCTTTGCGAAGAAATGGGGCGCGTATTATTCAGTGCTGAAATATTTAATTGTAGCGCTCCAGATACAGGCAACATGGAAGTGTTAGCTAAGTACGGCAACGAAGAGCATAAAAAGCAGTGGTTAGAGCCATTGTTAAACGGAGAAATACGCTCCGCCTTCGCTATGACTGAGCCTGCAGTAGCGTCTAGCGATGCAACCAACATAGAAACATCTATTAAACGCGATGGTGACGAGTACGTAATAAATGGTCGTAAATGGTATACCAGCGGCGCTATGAACGAAAACTGCAAGATAATGGTGGTTATGGGCAAAACTGATTTTGATGCCCCCCGTCACCAGCAACAGTCACAAATTTTGGTACCAATGGATACAAAAGGCGTAACCATTGTGCGCCCAATGGCTGCTATGGGCTACTACGATGAGCCAGTAGGCCACGCGGAAGTCTTGTTTGAAGACGTACGCGTACCGGCTGAGAACTTATTGCTAGGAGAAGGTCGCGGTTTTGAAATTGCCCAAGGTCGCTTAGGACCTGGCCGTATTCACCATTGTATGCGCCTTATTGGCTGTGCTCAGCGTGCTTTGGACATGGCATGTGAGCGTGTTGAACAGCGTGTTGCCTTTGGTAAGCCCTTATCAAAACAGCAGTCGATAAGAGAAAACATAGCGCAAATGCACTGCGATATTGAACAGGCTCGTTTGCTTACGTTGAAGGCGGCAGACAAAATGGATCGCTACGGCAATAAGGTATCGAGAGACTTGATTGCTGCTATCAAAATTGTAGCGCCCACAATGGCATGTAAAGTTATCGATCAAGCCATTCAAATGCATGGTGCTGCCGGAACCAGTCAAGACTTTGTTCTATCTGCAATGTATGCGTATGCGCGCACCATTAAGCTGGCCGATGGCCCAGATGAAGTTCATATGATGCAGCTTGGACGCAATTTAATTGCTGAAAAAAACGCGTAAGGAGTAAGTGTGTCAAACGACAAAGCTAATGCGCCACATGCAATAGACTTAACGGTGCTTAATGATTACTTATCTACTGCGTGCCCAATTGTTGGGCACGTTGAAAGTGCTGATAAATTTGCAGGGGGGCAATCGAACCCTACGTTTAAGCTAACTACGGATAACGGCGTTTATGTATTACGTCGCCAACCGCCGGGTAAGTTATTGAAGTCTGCGCATGCAGTAGACAGAGAGTTCCGCGTTATTAACGCCTTGCAGGGCTCAGAAGTGCCAGTGCCTAAAGCGTACCATTTGTGTGAAGATCCCAGCATTATTGGCAGTATGTTCTACATTATGGCGTTTGTAGAGGGGGATATTTTCTGGAACAGTGCGTTACCGGAAGTAGAGTCTTCTGCGACACGCGGTGCAATGTACGATGAAATGAATCGAGTCCTTTCTGCGCTTCACAGCGTTGATATTGAAGGTTCTGGTTTAAGTGATTACGGCAAGCCTGGCAGCTACTTCGAGCGACAATTAAGTAGGTGGACCAAGCAGTACCGAGCGTCTGAACTTGAGCATATCGAAGAGATTGAGCGCCTTATTCAGTATCTTGAAACTAATTTGCCTGAAGACGATGGCCAAGTGTCGTTAGTTCACGGCGATTTTCGCTTAGACAATATGATGTTTGATATGTCTGATACTGATAAGCCGCAGGTTGTTGCAGTATTAGACTGGGAGCTTTCAACCTTGGGTCATCCTTACGCCGACTTGGCTTACCAGTGTATGCAACTACGTTTGCCTTCTGACATTGCACACGCTGCTGGTTTAGGTGGCCTTGATAGAAAGCAGTTAGGAATACCTTCAGAAAAAGAGTATATCGATGCCTACTGCAAGCGCAGAGGTATAGGAACTATTGATAACTGGACCTTCTATTTGGCATTTAGTTTTTTCCGTTTAGCCGCTATTTTGCAAGGTGTAGTGAAGCGCGCTCACGATGGCAATGCATCAAGTGAAAAGGCCATGCAGTTGGGGGCAATGGTGCGACCGCTTGCTCAAATTGCAAACCACACCATACACCAAAGCGAATAAACGCCACATAACATATTTAATGACATGCCATGTTATTTACGGCAGGCACGTCGAACAAGTTAACTGGAGACAGTATGAAAGCAATTGTATGCGAATCTTTTGGTCCACTTGATGACCTTCTATTAAAAGATGTGGCAGACCCAGTAGTTAAAAAAGGCTATGTGGTCGTAAATGTTGAAGCCGCAGGGGTTAATTTTCCAGATGGGCTGTTGGTACAAGGTCTTTACCAAATGCAGCCAGACTTCCCATTTGTGCCAGGTAACGAAGTAGCGGGTACTATAAGCGAAGTAGGTGAGGGCGTAAGCCACCTAAAAGAAGGGCAGCGAGTTATCGCACTCTCTAACTTAGGTGGATATGCAGAAAAAGCGCTAATCCCAGCTACGCATGTTATGCCGTTACCCGACCCCATTCACGTGAACGAAGGGGCTGCCCTTGTAACCGCCCATGCAACAGCCCATCATGCTTTGAAACAACGGGCAAAGCTGCAGCCTGGCGAAACATTGGTGGTAACGGGTGCTGCTGGTGGTACTGGCTTAGCAGCTGTGCAAATAGGTAAAATAATGGGTGCCAAAGTTATTGCCGTTTGTTCAACTGAAGAAAAACTGGCGCTTGCTAAAGAGTATGGCGCTGATGTTTTAATTAACTACAAAGAAAAAGATCTCAAAGAAACGCTGAAAGAAGTCACAGGCGGCAAAGGTGTTGACGTAGTTTATGAATGCGTTGGCGGTGACACATTCCACGCTTGCAGCCGCAGTATGGCGTGGGAAGGGCGTTTGCTTGTAGTTGGCTTTGCAGGTGGTGAAATTCCAAAGTTTCCAGTAAATCTTGCCCTAGTCAAAGGCTATTCGGTTATGGGCGTATTTTGGGGCTCATTCACTCAGCACGACCCAAAAGGGTTTGCTGAGAACATGCAGGAATTGCTTACTTGGTACGTGCAAGGCAAAGTTAAAGTAGTGGTTGATGAAGCCCTACCACTAGAACAAGCAACAAAAGCCATGGCGAAGGTTATGAACCGCGAGGTGAAAGGCAAAATGGTGCTTGTGCCCTGATCTTACACGTCTGATAAAAAGACAACTTAACGAAAAAAGCCTGACCCTTCTATGGTTCAGGCTTTTTTCGTGAATCTTAAAGCAATGGTTATTCTGGTATTAGTTCTACATTGAACTCTCTGGTCAACACATGACACAAGTCTTTACCAATGCCTAAATTATCTACCTGATAGTCTTGATAACCCTGTTTTTGTACTGTGAGGGTGTAAAAACCAGGACGTTCGTCAAGCATTGCGATCAAACTGTCATCTGCACAATCCGTATCATCAACCATAACAGTTTCAGAATACGCTTCTTCCATTGCAGTAGCCGTAACGCCACATGCAATCGGCATTAGTGTTGTTTGATCGGTTACCGAAAGCAAGAGGCCATCTTCTACCGTTGCTGTACAAGCCACATCGCTTTCGGCAACAAGGTTGCTAATTGTTAGGGTATATTCGTCGTCAGCTATTTGCTCGTTGATATCCACGTTAATTTCGGTCGGATAGCCGAGTTCAGGGTCGTATTTCACCGATAGCGATTCTGCGCGACTTTCTTCTAATGCAATAAGTTGAAACAAGCTATCAATGCTTTCTGTAGTTGCATCATCTAAGGGTAAGGCAATATTGCCTTCAATAATGGTTTGAGAGGTGACCTGACCATCTTCTACCAAGACTAAGCGAGGTAGCGTAGTTTCTTCGGTGCAAAAACATGATACTTGATATTCAAACTGATAAGTGTCGATGTTCTCGTTTTCCCATTTTGCGCGATTAGCGTTGAGGTCGTCGAGTACATCGTTTGAATCGCTACCACCGCAGCCTAATAAGAGCGTAGTAGCAGAAATCACCGTAGCAATACGTAAAATAGTAATCATAACCTTCCTTGTTTTTTATTTTTCATAATTAGCCGCGATAATAGGTTTCGCGGCAGTTTTGTGACAAATAGAAATAAAAAGCGGCTTTGTACTTCACGTAATACAAAACCGGTATAAGGTTATATTAATATGACTGGTGAAAAAGTAAACAGTTTCACTCAGAAACGTTGTGACGCTGCGTTATTCCATAAGCCACATGCGGGCGCTTCTTCCTGGTACATAGAACTTGTGCCACTGAGTTGTAATATATTGCACATCATTACTTAAGGTATCGCGGTAATTTCTATACCACCACAAATTGTCTGTAGATGTATCTACCCAAATATCTTGGCCGTCTGCGCATTTATTAATACCCACAACGCCCTGGTGGTGACGCTTGAAGAAAATAACGCAATCATTATGACTTACCACTTGCATGCCACTGCCCTGAACTCCGTTATGGAATTTAACCATACCCTTGATGTCATCACGCTTGTACAAATCTACCCAACGATTATCACCACTTTCATTGTTATCTGAGTACAATAATGGAACACCACCGTCACGCCCTAGTACATAGGCATTTGCCAAATGTTCGTCGGTAGGGTCAAGTAACTGGTAGCGGAAGCCATCGTTTAGCGGGATGTCGTGGGTAATACTAAATGTAATGGCCTTGTCGCCTGATAAAGCCTGACCGTACGCGGCTGGGTCAACTAAAGCACGCATCGAACCACCGAAGCTAAATGCATTGCGTATTTGCGCGAAAAGCGGGAAGTCGTAGGCCGAGTGACCAGTTGCTGACAAATAAGGTGCAAGGAAGTTATCATACTCACTAGAGCCTGCACCGCCTGTGGTAATTATTTCTCCGAAAACATGTACGTCGTTTTTTATATTGCTGTCGAACACCGCGTTTATATGATAGTTGGTCATATGCTTTGCAGCATCAACGCGAAAACCGGTAACACCCATGTCTTTTAACGCCTGAAGATACGCTTTTTGTTGGGCCACGACCCAATTATTGGGGTCTAGGTCGGGCAAGCCAGGATCTGGCGCGGCGCCGCATAATCTATTGTACTGAACATCGCCCACGTCGCTGTAGTTACTGATGCACTTAGGGCCACCTTGATCATACGTACCGTGGAAGTCACCACCGCCAAAAAGGCCGCTACTTACATCACCAAATAATGTGATGCCATTGTAGTATCCCTGATTTGATGAGTATTGCTGTAGTACTTCACTTCCGGGGTAGTTTAAGTCTGAACGTTTCCATGCTTCGTTCGCCATATGATTAAAGACAATATCCGCATAGGTCTCTACACCTTTGGCATTTAATGCATTAACCATCGCTTGAAAGTCAGCAGTGTCACCAAGTGGGTTATCAATAACTCTATAGTCCTGTGGTTGATATCGCGCCCACCACTGATTACCTGTCGATTTATAAGCAGGCGAAACAAGTACTTTGGTGTAACCAAGATCCGCAATTTCTTGGGCTTTTGCGGCTACGTCGTCGTAGGTCCAGTTAAATGCGTGTAGGATAACGTCTGCATGGCTGTGATAACTTGGAGTACTCAATACTGCACTTATTAAGACACCTACTGCATGTTTCTTCATCTTCATAGTGTGATCTCTTTCGGAAAGGAGCGGATAAAAGATGATATTTATATTTACAAGTTATTAATCAATAATAAACAAGATGCATACGTATTCATGTTTTTATTGGTTAAGAAGAAAGTGCTTTTTGATTAATAGAAGTTGCTTACTAAGGAATGTACATAAGGTGTAATGAACGGTAGAGAGCAACGCCCCTTGATTGTTATGCACGGGGGCGTTCTTTTTAGAGGTTAAAGGGACATATCGCCTAAAATAATATTCTCCGCGAAACTTTCGTATGCATCGCCAATTTGTTTGGCAACTTCATCAGGGAAAGTATGAAAATCTTCACTTTCTAGCGCTTCTGCTATCGCGTTTGCTACGACATCAGGACCGGGAGCATCATCAAATCCCGCATTTTTACCCATATCAGTTCCAATAGGGCCTGGGTGGATGCTTATGACAGATACCTCTTTTTCAGATAGTTTTTCACGTAACCCTTGGGTTAATGAGTAGGTTGCTGCTTTAGATGCGCAGTATGTTGATATATCGCCAAAGGTTTTAACTGATGCAATTGAATTAAGTTGAACAATGGCGCCCTTGTTTGCAACTAATGTCGATTCAAATGCTTGTGCAACGTGAATTAAACCAAACACGTTCACTTCAAACTCACTGCGAAGGGCGTCTTCTGCGTTCTCGCTTAGCGGTGATTCATGCTTCATAATTCCCGCATTATTGATGACAATGTGAGTATCAGTGGCTTTCTGGGCAAGCGTTTGGACTGATGCTTTGTCGGTAACGTCAACTTGTAGCGTTTCTACTTTATCTGCGTACTTGTCGTGAAGATGCGTAGTAGATTCCGGATCGCGTACCGCCAAATAGATCTTGCTTACGCCTTTTTCGAAAAGTGCTTCTACAGTTGCTTCTCCAATCCCACGATTTGCACCTGTAATAAGCGCTGTCTTACCTTGTAAATCCATAATGTAGTACCTCCATTTAGTTACAGTCGTAAATTCTTTCCTCGAAATATAGGTAAAGGATCACATTTTTCACGAAACAAGGTTAGGCATGAAGACACTAAATTAAAGGCATGCGCTTTACTCAATTTATACACTACTTGATAAGTTGCTGACGAATTTTCTCGGACGGATGAAATCAAATAGAACAGACAGTAACGACAGTCTTCCAACCGTTCAACTTCAATTCTAATAGGATTGCAATATGAAATTAAAAATAGCGATGGTATCTGTTTTGTCAGTATCACTTATCACAGCATGTGCGCATTCACCTGGCGGTGCTAGAGGCCACGTTAGTGTCGGTGGACATGGCAGCGGTGCCGTGGTTGCAGTAACAGTAAGAATTGGAATAGGAGCACTTATCACAAACGTGTTAACTAAACCTAATTACGAGCCGGGACATAAACCAAAAGACATTCCCCAAAATGCGCACGTCATTCATTATCACGGGGCAGCTTATCGCTACCATCATGGTGTGTTTTACCGTGAATTCGACGGGCATTACCACGTAGTTAAACCTCCTATAGGTATCACTGTTAAGACACTTCCACCAAACCCCGACGTGATTATTTTCGAGGGAGATAGATATTTTACGGCGGAGGGTGTTTACTACTTTCAATCGGGCGATGAATACGTGGTGGTAGGTGAACCTATACTTGAAAAACACGAGGGTGAAGATCAATATTTATCAGGTCATTTATACAGCCAATTGCCGAATGAAGCACAAACGGTCGAAATTAACGGAATTCAGTATTTTACATACAATGGACAGTTTTTTCTGCCACAGGCTGTGAATGGTAAAATTCGTTATCTAGTGGTTGAATTATAAAGTGGGAAACAACGCTATCGTCAAGCTAAAAACGCAAATATCAATCATGATAGCCAATGCTTTTAATCGTATTTTTGCCTAAAGATTTCGCCGTGTATAGGGCCTCGTCAGCGATTGATAAAATATCGTGAGCTGGGTCTTCTGCGAGGTCCTCTTTAGATAAGATATTTACTATTCCGAATGAACAGGTTGTATTAAAAGTGTGTGCTTTTGCTTTAAATACTGTAAAAGCAATAGTTTGGCGAATTTGCTCTACAATATCACTCGCTTTAAGCGCAGAGTGGTAATCAGAGAATAAGATCACAAATTCATCGCCACCTAAACGCGCCACGCAATCGCTTGAACTGAGGTGTCTTTTCACAATTTCAGTAATGTTTTTGAGTAATACATCACCACTGGAATGACCGTAGCTATCATTGATGTTCTTAAAATTATCAACATCAAATATGCATACGGCTAATCGATTTTTAGCGCTACTTTGAATCTGAAAAATAGCCTCATTTAGCTTTACTTCCATAAAGCTTCGAGAGAGCGCCTGAGTTAAATGGTCGTACATCAATTGATTGTTGAGCGTACGTCTTTCTTTATAAAGCCCATCAATGTGGAGCACTAGAACCCATGCGATGGTGCTGGTAACTACAAAAGAGCCAAGCCATGTAAGCGGCGGGAGGTCGATAATTTCGATACCAGTTAAGGTATCGCCAATACCGGTGATAAGCCATAGAGTGTTCGCTAGAAGTAACAATAGTATAGGGCCACTTCCCTCGAGTCTTGAGCGCTGCCGGACAAAAACTCGAATGAGAATATATACGCAGTACGACCCCAATACTAAGATCCAAAGACCCCAGATCTCGAAAAGTAGCCCGTACTTTAGCCCAGTATAGTACTTAGACGTCGCATAGAACGCATTATCTAAAAAGTAAGGGCTGGGCACAGCAGTTAAAACAGAAAATATACCGCAAATGACATAACACCATTTCAAAAAATAAGGGGCGGTGTAGCTATAGAATGCAAGGTAGAAATGAAGACTAGTGACAAGGGTAAACATAGCCCCAATAATGGTAAGTCTATTTGAAACACTAAGAGCAAAAAGGTTCTCACCTGCATTAATCAGTACACCAAAAGCCCCGAAGAAAATTGAGCTTATGAAAGCCGAAAGAGCAAAGAGAAAATAGTACTTAACGGGCTCTTGGTGGTGGAAAGTTAAGCGATAATATAGCAAAGCGAAGAAAAAGCTCATCAGCAAGCAGATGCTAGATGTAACAAACAGCGGAAGCGACAATGTGTTGATCATGTTATAGCTATTTTCCTCAACGTGCTCATCATCATATTTTAGTGTAGAGCAATTATCCTTCTAGAGTAACTTTTTCAATGCTCTAATACATTAATGGTTTTTAAGACTGCAGCACTGCTTGAATTTCTTGTTGCTACCGCAAACGCATGGGAGGTTTCTTCCGTACTTAATTTTGCCGCAGTCGTCGTGTAATACACCGTCGTGATAACGCCACTTACCGTCTTCAATATTAAAATTTGACGTTTCGTGAAGCTGATACATGCTTTTATTTTCAAAGTAGTAAGCAGTGAATTCAACGACGGCAGTATTGGGCTTGGAGTTAGCCGCTAGAGTGGGGTGTACTTTCAGCGCAAACCATGTCGCACCTTGCGCACTTTGAACCAAATCTTCTACGGAAAGATCTTTCTGCTTTTCTTTGGTGTAGGTTTCTAGAATGTATTGATAATGCGCTGTAGCGTAGGCTGAAAATCGTGAGCGCATAAGTTGTTCAGCAGTATTAGGGTATTTAACGCCCTTAATAAAAGGTTCGCAGCATTCGTTGAAAGGCTTTGAAGAGCAACAGTAACAGCGCATAAGGCAACTCGCAATTTAAGAGTATTACAAAGCGCTACAGTATAAATATAAGTGGCGTTAGCCCCAACTTTTTTATACGTGAATGTTGCCGGTATTCAATGATTCCGTGGCGAGCTATGCCAGATAACTCATGTCAGAGAGGAATCACTCCAAAGAATCAATACCAAAGAACTCATACCAAAAAAAGGGCAAAAAGCCGTATGACAATAAATGTTTAAGCTTTGCCTATGTCTCTATTTGGGCAAAAACAGGTTTTAGGCATAAACAGGCTTTGTATTACCAAGGGCCTAATGCTACGTTTTGTTCGTCATTAATGCTGTTAACACGTACATTCACTAGGCTGACAGAGTAAAGTTCACACAGCTTTCTAATCATTTCACTGTCTGTTGGTTGAAGGTCTAAATCGATGTTTTCCACATACAGTGTTTTACACTGGCCACCTGTAATCAGCTTACTGATCCATTCAGGCATTTTTTCTTTTTCAGGTTTCTGAATACGGATAGCGTGATCTACAGATTTAGAAAACGACACCGTATTTGAAAGCAGATAATTCCAACCTTTGTCGTTATTTCCTTTTCCATTACCTTGTTTTTCGCCAGGAAACCCTTCTATCGGCAAAGGTAGTTGAACAACATTTGAAACCGAAGCGCGTAAAGCATTGAATCGTGAAACTGAAGATGTGTTCATAGTAAAACCCTTTATGCATTTGCCCTTAAGTTCATAAATCGAACTTAAGGAATATTGTTATTAATTAAATACTGGATACTTATACAGTGTGTATGTGTATACAGTATTCATAAAAGAGGGTTTTGGCAAGTATTTAGTTGTACTTTTTTCACACAAATTGGTGCTTTGTCAGTAACTATTTAAAAGATAATGGTTTTTTTGTGCTATCGAATTCTGAAGGAAGTATTCATATTCCGATTAAGGTAAGATGCGCGCGAATCTTACATAGAAAACTACTGTATAAAGCTGGAGGAGCGTTGAGCGCATTAATACATTTAGGCTACTTGGGGATGTTCTTATCGGCATTTTTGGCTGCCACTATATTGCCTTTTAGTTCTGAAATTGTGCTTAGTGCTCTATACAGTAGTGGGTTGAGCTGGGTGTTGTTGCTTGTTGTTGCTTCGTTAGGAAATGTACTCGGCTCGGTGGTTAATTATGCATTGGGCTTCAAGTTCGGAAAAGAAATTGCGACCGATAAGTTAAAAGTGAGCGAAGCAGCGTTTAACCGTGCAAGCTACATCTTTACAAAGTGGGGGAAGTGGAGCTTGTTTTTATGCTGGGTACCTATTATTGGCGACCCTATTACTTTAGTAGCAGGTGTACTTAGAAGCCCGTTTGGGTTTTTTATTCTCGCGGTAACGATTAGCAAAACAGCGCGTTATGCTGCGCTGCTTTACGTGCTTGTTTAAAAGGTTTTCGACTTTAGTTTTCTCACGCCACTGCGTTTTTGTCTCTCGACTTCTTTTGGCTTTTCTTCTGATACGTCACATACCACTGCTTCATTCTTGGGCTCATTAATATCAGTCCAATCATCCAATACCAAACGGGCTCTTGCCAAAACGTCTTCTGCGACCAGCTGAAATGAAGTAGTGCAAGAGGCAGGATCAGGTAAATGCTGTTATGAAGCTTCTGCCACTTTTTTCCCATGTTGCGCTGGATACGCTTGAACGACGTAGCGGTGAGAGCAAAAAGAAGAAGTAACGCTGCCATGCCAACAATGATGTAAGGCCTGCTTACTAGCTCGCTAGCAATTAATGCCATATCAAGCTGGAGTTCAAACACAATGTAAGTGAGCAGGTGTGCAAAGGCGTACACAAAGGTGTATACGCCAATCATACGTCTGAATTGCATCGGTTCTGGGCTTGGTAGCCATTTAGCAAGTGGTCTTAGAGTAAGCGTTAGTAAAAGAAAGTGAATTGCCCAAGTTCCAGTCTCATTAATGAGCGTGTTTACGGGGTCTGGTCCAAGCTGGTCGTTGATCCCGGCAAAGAACAACCAAGCGACGTAGCCTAATGCAAAAAGGTGAATAAGGCCCTTCAAACTGCGACGCTGCCAAATAGAGAATCGAAATGGTTTTTTTCTTAACGGCATTAAATGAACAACTTAATAATAATGTTTAATAGCTTCGGTTATAAGATATTGGTTAAAAGGGCTAGCTATTTGCTCGTAGCCCTATAAAAAGTAGCAGCTAGTAATAACGAGATAAGTCCATATCTTGGTATAATGGCGCGACTTCGGTATAACCGTTGAACATTTGGGTGTCGATGCGATTTCTGGCAAGTAGCCCACCTGTGGTTATTCTGCGCTCGCTGGCCTGGCTCCACCTTGGGTGTGACACGTTTGGGTTCACGTTGGCGTAAAAACCGTACTCGTTGGCGGCCAATCGATTCCACGTGGTAGGGGGCTTCTTGTCGGTAAGACGAATTCGTACAATAGACTTAATACTCTTAAAACCGTATTTCCACGGTACAACAAGCCTAATAGGCGCGCCGTTTTGAGGTGGCAAGGTTTTCCCGTAAAGGCCAACCGACATAAGCGTTAACGGATGCATGGCTTCATCAAGTCGCAAGCCTTCTACATATGGGTAATCAATGCCGCCACCGGTAAAGCGACTTCGTTGACCAGGCATTTGCTCAGGGTCGTATAGGGTTTCAAATGCCACATATTTGGCTGACATTAACGGATCGGCTTGTTTTAACAACGCCCCTAATTCAAACCCAATCCAAGGCACCACCATCGACCACGCTTCAACGCAGCGCAAACGGTAAATGCGCTCTTCCAAGGGAAAGCGTTTGGTTAAGGCATCGTGATCAAGCTCAATGGGCTTTTTTACCATACCATCAATTTTCAGCGTCCATGGATTAGTTTGAAATTCAGTCGCATTTTTGGCTGGCGCATCTTTTGAAGTGCCAAACTCGTAAAAATTGTTGTAGCTGGTGACTTTATCTTCAGGCGTTCGGGTTTCCGCTATTTGGTACTTTGGGGGCTGACTAAACTCCAGTGCTTTACCTTTAAAAGCAGCCTTTTCTTCCTCATCTTCCCAAAACCAACCGGCAGCACTTGCCGACTTCGCAAGTAACGTAGAGGCGCCCACAAAGCCCATAGATTTGAGCAATGATCGACGATTCATATAAACGCTTTCATTAGTTACGTCATTATCAGTTAATTTAACCGAGGGTTTAAATGGTTTTGCCATTACTCTACCTTTATCTGCCGTTAATAAACGCCATTTCTAAATGGATTCTCTATGTATGTTTGACACTTGAGAATGTTCTAGCTCGCATTAAGCTGTATTTGATGTATTACCACAGCTGTTAATACGAGCGCACAGTAATTAAGTTTTAGATGCGTATAAAAATAGACCTTAGAACTCGGATTAAAATTTCAAGAAAGTATGGTGCTGTTACAACTCTTCGATTTTGACATGCTGTAATAATGGCAGTAGGGTTTAAGTCAGACAGGAAAGTTGATGTTAACAGCAAAGGAAAGCACCCTATGAGAGTATTTTCGGCAATCGTGGTTGTCTTGTGTGCCTATGTGGCAAATACCAGTTGGGCTAACGAATTATCCAACATCGATGCATTTCCTTTTATCGAGCGTAGTTCAGATAAAAGTGCAGCCCTATATCATTTCATTATTTCAGGTAACCTAAATCAAAGCGACACTTCTACGCTTAGCGCAATTGAAAACATATTAACTGACCCCAACGCGCAATTGCCCGATATGGTTGTAGCTTCACTCGGCCTTCAATTTTTATCTGCGAATATCGATAACGGTACTTCTCCACTTTTGCTGGAAGATATATCCGACCTGTATGAGAAAGCCAAAGCAAACTTTATGAGCGATAGGTCGCAACTTCGAAATTTTTTAAGCTGTACGCTTTATGGAAATAAGAAAGTTAAATACACCCTTAAAGCGTTGGACACTTTGGTCGATGCAAATGATGAGTATTTTAATCAGGTCCATATGAGGCACTTTAGAGAAACAGACCAGCTAACGCAAAGTTTAGCTGCTCAAATGTACGGGATGGTTACTAGAGAAACAGTCTTCATGGCGAAAACGTATCGCGCAATCCTTAACTTTCACAAACGCTATCCCGAAAGTGTATTGGATGAGCGCATTGATGTTGCGTTGCTATTGCGAAATTTAGCAGTGGGCTATAATCAAATGCGCGCCCAATCCCTTGAGTTAAGTACGAAGCGCTTGATCAAACAACTTGAAAATGAAGGTGTAATACCAGCAGCATCGCTAACAAACAGAGTGTACAGCTATATTGAAATTGAGCACCTTCCTTGGTTAGCAAGTACGTCTACTCGTTTGTAAAATAAGCTCAACGCTATTTCTAGAAACAAATATTACTGCATGATTGGAAAATTAGTCGCTTAGTTTACATATGCAGACTATCTTGAATGCCGCCTTGTTTAGGCGAAAAGATATTACTGTATAGGCGAGATGCGAATTCATCGGTCATACCCGATATATAGTCGGCGAGAACGCGCATACCATTGTCGTTCTCACAGGCCTTACGCCAGCGAACTTGGGTGTTTTCGGGAAGTAAGCGGTCGGGATCTGATGCAAAGGCTTCAAAAAGCTCCATAACCACCAGTTGTCCTTTATATTCAAGAAGCTGCACATCGGGGCGGCGTATTACTTTGTTAAACACAAAGCGTTTGAAAAGCTCTAGGGCTTGTGCAAAATGTTCAGGCATTACGGCGTTGAACGCCAGTAACGGGTGAGCGAAACCCTCAACGCCTTTTATTTCAATGGCTGTGATAAAGCTATTTACCAGCGCGCCTATGGCATTTTTTCTTTCGTGATGTGCAGCGCTAAATAGCTTATTGGTTAGCACTTCTATATTGTCTGACAGCCAGGGTACATCTAGTGCTTTTAGCGGGGTGGTTACATCCTCGACAAAATGATGCTTGTCGACCATATCCATTACAATGGCATCTTCTAAGTCGTGAATGCCGTAGGCGATATCGTCAGAAAGCTCCATAATTGAGCAATCGAACGATTTAAACTGCGTTTTGCTGTGGGCATTCGGTTTTGCAGTAAACTGCATAAACAAATCTTTATCTTCCTTGTTAAATGGCGCTAGTAGCCAGTCGAACAGGGGCTCGTCACAGCGAAACAGACCTTTTGGTGGATGCCAGTCTTGGGCCTTCACCTGACGAAGTGAAACAGGGCGCTCTGGCGTAGGTCCTTTACTATGAAGGGCATCGATAAAATTCGGATATTTAACCAAGCCTAACACGCTTCTTCTGCATAAATTCATGCCGTGTTCGGCGGTATAGGGCTCTAGCTGAGTGATGATCCTAAAAGTTTGTCCGTTTCCTTCGAACCCGCCGTATTGGTGCATCATGTAATTAAGCGCAATTTCACCACCATGGCCGAAGGGGGGATGACCAATATCGTGAGCCAAGCAGAGGGTTTCGATTAACGTAGGATCAAGCGCCAACGTCGTGGCAATATCTGGAAATTTCACCCAAAGTTGGGCAGTAATACCGGTGCCAATTTGGGCGGCTTCTAGGGAGTGGGTTAGTCGAGTGCGATAGAAGTCGCTTAGCCCCACACCGAGCACTTGGGTTTTTGCCTGCAACCTACGAAAGGCAGCGCTGTGAAGAACGCGCGCTTTATCACGTTGATACGGATTGCGATGATCGCCGTCTCTTGTTTCGCTACGGGGTAAACGACGCTCGTGTAATGCTAATTCCCAATCGCTTGTTGCCAAAAAAACCTCGCTGCCTTGCTGTGTATGCTACTTCTATTCGTCAGTATAGTGATTTATGGGCTGTTAACCGCCTCGCTCACATATCGTCTTGCGTAATTTCATCAAGACTTAAAGAAAAGCTTGGTACGTAACGCGTTAAGAAGTAGTCCACCTCTTCAGAATGATATTCTTTAAGGGTTTTATCTAATCTTTTCTTAGCCAGCTTAAACTCTTGGTTACCAGCAGCTAATTCTTCAAGCGTTTTTAGGTAAGCGCAAAGTACGTCTGCTGCTTTCACAATAAAAGCTTCTTCTTCACTGTGGTAGTGATGATCAATAAGCGCCGCATAGTCTTCTCGAAATGCCTCTGGTGCCATTTCAATTAGCTTGTTCTCTGCAATTTTTTCGATCTTTTTATATTCTTCTTTAATCGCAGGGTTAAAGTATTTCACTGGGGTAGGCAGGTCACCGGTGAGTACCTCCGACACGTCGTGAAATATTGCCATGGTTGCAATACGATCAGGGTTTAGTGTGCCGCCAAAAAACTTATTTTTTATTAAAGCAAGTGCGTGGGCAACCATGGCCACCTGCAAACTGTGCTCCTGCACATTTTCTGTGCGCACGTTGTGCATCAACGGCCAGCGATTAATAAGCTTTAAGCGCGCAAGATGCGCAAAAAAGTGACTTTTATCAGACACGTTACGCCCCTTGCTTATACGTTCTAAAGAAGTTGCCAATACGATGCAGTGCAGGCACTAATACATCGCTGTGCGGTAAAAATACTAACCGGAAGTAGGTGCCTTCGGTTAGGTTAAACGCGCGACCATGTACCAGCAGAATTTTTTCAGAGCTTAATAAGTCCAGCACCATTTGTTCGTCGTTTTGAATGTTGAATTTCTTCTCATCCACCTTGGCAAAACAGTACATTGCCCCCTTGGGCTTAACGCAAGAAATACCGTCTATACCGTTTAGCATATCTGTGGTTACGTCACGCTGAATTCGCAAACGCCCGTTTTCCTTTACCAAGTCGTCAATACTTTGATAGCCGCCTAATGCTGTTTGAATGGCACTTTGACAAGGTACATTCGCGCACATTCGCATAGAAGACAGTATGTTGAGCCCTTCAATATAATCTGACGCCAGGCGCTTGTTGCCGCTGACAACTAGCCAACCTGAACGAAAGCCCGCCACGCGGTAGTTTTTGCTCAAGCCGCCAAAGGTAACAAAAAACACGTCATCAGCGAGTGACGCAATACTTGTATGTTGGGCTTCATCGTATAAAATTTTGTCGTAAATCTCGTCGCTAAACACCACTAAGCCGTTCTCGCGCGCGACTTCTACTACCTCTTGCAACAGGGCTTTGTCGTAAACTGCACCAGTAGGGTTGTTAGGGTTGATCAGTACTATTGCACGAGTTTTACTGGTGATTTTACTTTTTATGTCGTCAATGTCAGGGAACCAGCCTGCTTGTTCGTCGCAGCGATAGTGAACTGGTGAACCTGACGAAAGGCTAACTGCTGCCGTCCAAAGTGGGTAGTCAGGGCTTGGAATGAGCACTTCGTCACCATGGTTGAGCAATGCTTGCATTGCCATCATGATTAGCTCAGATACACCATTACCTATATAAACATCGTCGACACGAATGTCTTTAATGTTGCGCTGTTGGTAATACTGCATCACGGCCACGCGGGCGGCATAAATTCCTGTCGAGTCTGAGTATCCTTGAGACGTAGGCAGGTTATGAATAACGTCTTTTACGATATCGTCAGGGGCTTCAAATCCAAATGGGGCAGGGTTACCGATATTCAGTTTTAATATACGGTGTCCTTCGTCTTCCATTTTACGTGCTTGCGCAGCGATTGGGCCTCTAATGTCGTAACAAACGTTATCTAATTTATGTGAGCGAGATACAGTTTTCATGGTCTATCTGGTTGATTTACATACCCCGAGATTATCGCAATACAACGGTATATGCGATGGCCTTTTTGCAGTATTTCCGCTTTAAGCACCACTTTTTTTATCAAGTGGCTATTTATTGAACACGCAACGAGATAAATGATCCACTTGTCACTTAAGTATAAAATTTATGTTAATAGCTTGTGAACTTTTGATTCAGCGCCTATCGTAGTAGTAAGGCGTGTATAAAAAACGCGTTAGTAACAAACAGGCTAACAAGCAGAGGTGATAAGAATATGTCCCACCATTTCAAAGAAACACCAGAGAATGCGATCACGCAAAGTGGTATAGCACGCGTTATTCCCTGTAAAGAATTAGACGTCGGTGACCCAATAAAGTGGTTGTCACTCGCTTTAAGAGACGCAATGCGCGCACCGGGTCTCACCTTATTTTATGGCGTACTTTTCGCGGTTATCCCGTGGTTCATTATGTATTTAGTTGAAATGACGGGTTGGCACTTGGTCATTCTACCCGCCATTGTCTGCTTTATGTTGGTAGGTCCATTTTTAGCGGCGGGCCTTTACGATGTAAGCTGGGAGATGGAGAAAGGTCATAAGCCTTCACTTCGTCATTCGCTGCGCGCAATGCGAAGAAACGCATTTAACGAGTGGGGCTTTGCCATACTGCTTATGGTAATGATGATATTTTGGTTGCGTGTGGCATCGCTGATTCATGCACTTTATCCACCTTATATAGAGAACGATTTAGAAAGCTTGTTACCGTTTTTAGCGTTAGGCACTATCGTTGGCGCGGGTTTTACCCTGGCAATGCTATTTATTACGGCGTTTACCCAACCGATTTTAATGGAGCGTAAGGTAGATCTTGCAACTGCAGTGCTTACCAGTGTGAATGCAGTATGGCTAAATAAGGTACCCATGCTCATTTGGGGGGCTATCATTTTCACCACAGTTGCAATTGGTTACGTGACCGGTTTCGTGGGATTCATCGTGCTCATGCCGATTATCGGCTATGCATCTTGGCATGCTTACATTGATGCAATTGAGACTAAGCGAGAGCGTAAATATGAATAGTTTACTCCAATTTGTGTAATTAAATTACGTAAAATGGCTTTTATTTGTACAATAAGTAAGCGTTAATATCTTTAATTTTGTTAAAATTACACTTTTAAAGCCCCGAAAGGGGCTTTTTTATACTTAAGTTTTATACTTCTTTCTTCCTACAAGTGCTATCGCTAGATATATTAGTAATATGCAATTTATATTATTCTAATTAATTCAATGACTTAGTATCGTAACAACAGCGTAACAACTTGATTTACTATGCATTTACCCAGGTTACACAATCATTCAACAGAAAAATTTTCATTCTTGATGCATAAATAAAGGGCGTTGAGCAAATTGTTGATTCATTTAACTCTGCTCAACTTAATTTAAGAGTTTGCCACAAACTTACACAGCACCCTTAACCACACATTGAGGATTTTAAAATGAAACTATCTAACTTACTTAAAGTTTTTGCAGCTACTGCGACTGTCGCTTTTAGCATCAATGCAAATGCAGCAGCAGAGTCAAAAGACATTCGCTTCGTTGGTGAAACCCAGTTTGCAGGTTTTTGTAAAGCAATAATCAACGATGATGTAAGAGTTCTTCGTTCTAGCCTTTCACGTAACGTGGGTCGTATTGGCGCTAGCCAACGTGAAGTATTGCGTATGGTAACGTCTGAAGAAGGCCTAACATGTAATGGAAGCAGCCTTATCAAGTTTTCTGAAGAGCGTCACGCAGATGCGGTACACGAATACTTAACGTCGCGTAGCTAAGGCTTTGGTTGTTGTAACGATAAATCCAGAAAAAGCGGGCTAGCTTACACTTTTCGTCAATCACGTTGACGTAAATGTTGAAAACTAGACCCGCTTTTTGTCTTTTTGCTCGTTTTAATATGCGTCTTAATTAACGATTTTTATATACGTGGCTACACGCGCTTTACTGGTTTTGAACAGACGTTGGGTTTTAAACCTAAGTTTTAGCAGCAACACGTAAGCAAGTGGTACTAAGAACAAGCTGGTTAGTGTTGAGAACACGAGCCCACCAATGATCGCTATCGCCATTGGCGAGTAGGGAGGGCCGTCGCCGCCAATTCGAGTACTTCCCATAGCTAGTGGAATAAGCCCTAATACCGTGGTGGCTACTGTCATCAGAATAGGCCTGATACGTGTTATACATCCCTCAATCACTGCCTCATACAGCGATAAACCTTCGTTGATTAGCTGATTGATTCTGTCTACTAATACAATGCCATTGTTAACCACAATACCCATCAGAATCAGCATGCCAATCATCCCCATGATAGACATAGAGGTGCCTGTAACCATGAATGCCCAAAAAACACCTGAGAAGGAAAACAGTAGTGACGTAATTACAGATGTTGGAAGAATTAGCGATTCAAACAGCGCGGCCATCACAACGTATATCATGCAAAGCGCTAATAGCATATTCATTTGCATGACGGCATTGGCTTCATCCTGGCGAGAGAAGCTGCCGTCTAGCGTCCACTTATAGCCTGTCGGCAATTCGATATTAGCTAATGCTTTTTCTATGCGCTCACGAGCTTGTTCGGTGGTGGTTTCACCCTCTAAGTTTGCACCAATAGCTAGCGCGGTTTGACGATAGTTGCGGTTAATTTGCGAAAGCTGTGGCACCACAGAGAAATCTGCAATCATGTTCAGCGTTACCGATTGACCCTGCGTAAACCCAATATTGATGTTCTTAAGTTCGCTTAGCGAGGCTTGAATATCGCTGCCAAACTTAAGCTGCACCGCCACTTCTCCGGCGTCACCATAGCGGAATGTACGTAAATTACTTCCGCGTAGTGCCGTAGAGATAAGTTTAGCCACATCGTTTACTTGTATGCCGAAGCGGTTTGCTTTCTCTCTGTCTATGCGTATTTGAACCTCATCGCGGGTAGATCCCGTGTCGGCTTTTACATCTTCCAACCCATCTATGGTGGAAAGAATAGGAATGATTTGCTCTGAAATAGTGAGCAAGGTTTCTGAAGACTCGCCCAACAGCGTTACTCTCACGCCACCACCGTTGCCGCTATCCCACTGGAAAGAGGGGCGAGCACGCACGAATGAAGGCATGTTTTCGCGAATATCCTCCTTAACTTTACCCACACTTACGGGCAGCTCGTCGTTAAGCGTGATACCACTTACTGCATGACCGGCAGTAAAATAGGTATACACCTGTTTAATATGAAAACGTTCTTGGTTTTCATAAAGATATGCTTCCATTTTATTTACGGTTTTTTCCACTTCATCCAAGGTGAAGTTTTGTGTCACATGGTAATTAAGCCAAATGCGCTCTTGGTTGTCGTTACCCTCATCGTCAGACGTTACCACCTGCATAGGCACAAAGGTCGACGCGAGAATAAGCAGAGCAATAACACAAGTTACACCCTGGTGTTTCAACATCCAGTTAAGCGCACGACCATAGCCTTTTATGTAGGACGGTGTTTGAGGCGTTTTTACAACAGGGATCTTTACCTTAGTTGTCAGCAAGGGAATAAGTGTTTTAGCAATGAAAAGCGACGCGAACAGAGATATACAGATAGCCACAGCAACGTGCTCTAAGAAAATAGTCACGTCTATTTTTACCCCAATAATATTAGGTAAAAACACTATTGCCGTGGTTGCTGTTCCGGCAATGACCGCAAGACTGACTTTGTTTACACCAATCTGGGTGGCTCGCTTAATGTCTCCCTCTTGTTGGCGTTCTTGAAATACGCTTTCAGTGATCACCACGGCGTTGTCTACCAGCATACCTACCGCTAGCATGAGGCCCATTAACGATAAGATGTTGAGTGTATAACCTAATAGATACATCACACCTAAGGTAATACAAATTGAGAATGGCACTGAAAGCACGACGATTAAGGTGGTGGTAAGCTGGCGCAAAAATAAGTACAGCACAATAACTGAAAGTAACGCACCTAAAAGACCTGCGTTTAGCAAATCGCTCAGCGACGAAGTCACGCTTTTCGCGGTGTCGTCCATTACAAATAAACTAATGCCTGTAAACTCAGGGTCTTCCTTGGCTTTTTCGATAACCTTCATTACCGCGTCGGACACTTCTACAAGATTGCTGCCCGATTCGCGAAATACGTTAAAGCCTACCGCGAAGGTGCGATCTAAATGACGTCCTTCGTTGCGTTGAGGAAGCTCGTAAGTCACGCTGGCTATATCAGACAAGCGAACGCTGCGGGTAACCCACATATTTTTAAAGTCGTTTACATCGGTAAATTCGCCAGTTGGGTTAACCAGAATTTTTTCACCGTTATTGTACATATAGCCCGCGGTTAGCGAGAAATTGGCGTTTTGAAGCTGCTGCTCTAAGCGTGTACCGTCTATTTGGTAGGCCGCCATTTTCTTAGGATCTAAGCGAATAGTTATTTGACGCTTCATGGTGCCGTATAGCTCAACTTTCGATACACCCGGAACACGTTCTAGCGGACGCTTAAGGTTGCGTTCTAGCAAGTCGTAGGCATTTGATAAGTCGCGGTCGCTCGATACGCGAAGCTGAAATATAGGCATATCGTTGGTGTTAAACTTGTACACCATGATCCGCTCTATATCGTCAGGGAGTTCGTGGCGAATAGCGTCAATCTTCTCCCGTGCTTCAATACTTTTGGCTTTGAGGTTTTCATCCCATTCGAACTCTACAATGACCTCAGCCATATTATCGTACGAACGTGCCCTTAATCGCTTTATCCCCGAAATGGTAGCAACAGCTTCTTCAACCGGACGGGTTATCATCGTTTCAATCTCAACAGGAGTTGCATCAGGGTAGGGGATCTGCACTACCATTTCTGGAATATCAATCCCAGGGAATTTCTCTAAAGGTAATAAGCGGCCAGATACAATGCCGAACAGCAACATAGACAAAAACAGCATTCCGATGGTAACGGGCTTATTTAACGCAAAGCGTGCAAGCGAGGCGCCTATACCTGCAATTTTTGAAAGGTGCGGCTGTGAAGCTATGTCTGTCTCGCGTTGATTCGGGTCACGTGTTTGGCGCTTGTCAGTGTGGGTTTCAGAACTGTTATTAGCGTTGTGAGAAGGTGTACTCATAGTACACCTCCTTTCGACATTGCTCCTTCGTCACCAAAGCTCGCATTAGTATTAACAGACGTTTTCTGCGCAACGTTTTTCTTAACGTCGAACAGGCTGTAAAGCACTGGCAGTAATATGAGGGTGAGCAAGCTTGCAAACAGAAGGCCGTATATAACGGTGATGGCCATTGGCGTGCGAATTTCAGCACCTTCACCAAAACCAAACGCCATAGGCAATAAACCTAGTACCGTAGTAAGTGTGGTCATCACAATAGGGCGTAGGCGGGTTTTAGCTGCATCTAGAATAGCCGTATCTTTATCTACGCCTTGGCGTCGTAGCTGATTTATACGGTCAACTAATACAATAGCGTTATTCACTACAATACCGCACAGCATAATTAAACCAATAAATACCACTACGTTAAGAGGCGTATTGGTAAGCCACAAGCCGTATACTGAGCCCGCACCTGCAAGCGGTACTGCGAACAAAATAAGCAGTGGGTGCAGTAACGACTCAAACTGAGACGCCATAACCAAATACACCATGAACACAGCAAGTGCCAAGGCAAACTGTAACGAACGGAAGCTGCTTTGCATGTCTTCACTTTGTCCAGTTACTGTTGCACTTAAAGATAGAGGAAGTTGGGTTTCATCAATAACTTTATTGGCGACGGCTACTGCTTCATCAAGCTTACCTTTGGCTAAATTTGCCGATACCAGCGCTACACGTTGCTGCCCTACACGGGTAATTTCGCTTGGGCCCACGCTCATGTAAACGTCTGCAACGGCACTTAAAGGAATTGGTTGCGCCGAGCCTGGATTTACAACAATGGCGCGTATGCTTGCAATATCATCACGTTGATTTTCTTGGGTTCTTACTAGTACATCTACCTTTCTGTCTTCAACACTGTACTGTGTAGCGACACGGCCACCTACTTTGGCTGCAATAAGCTGAGAAACGGTTGATGCATCAAGCTCAAGTCGGGCAAGTTTGGCGTGATGGAAGGCTATTTTAAGCTCTGGGTTTCCGTCACGAATGCTGGTCGTTACGTCTGCAAAATTACTAAAACTGGCTAGCTTAGTCGCAATGGCGTCGCCATACTGCTGTAACTGACTTAGGTCGTAACCCGCAATTTCAATTTGAATAGGCGATGCAAAGCTAAATAGCTCTGGCTCTGAAAACGTTGCCTGAACCTGAGGTTTAAAGGCTAGGTAATCACGAAGGGCACGCTTTACCGCGTCCATATCGCCAGCTGTCGCCGAAGGCTGCATGACAATGTTTAAGCGGCCCCAATGATCGCCACCCTGATTTGGCGCAGCGCTTATAAGGCTACCCGTACCAGACATGGCATAGGTGCGAAGCACCTTGGTTTCGCCGCCATCAATGTTATTTACTGCAACCGCAGCAAGCTCGCTGATAATAGCGTCGGTACGCGCGAGTGGCGAACCTGCAGCAAGGGTCACTTCTACCGAGAATTCTCCTTGTGACAGGGTAGGAATAAGTTCCATACCTAGTTTTGGTACAAGCATTATCGCGCCAGCAGCAAGAATAAAGGCAGTAGCTAACACCAGCGCTTTGGCTTTAAGACTTACGCGCAGCAGTTTTTCATAAGCAGAAGCGAGAAGGTCAAACCCTTTGTTAAATACCGAGATAAGTGGTTTAAAGGCAACGCTCAGTAATTTGCTGACGATATGCCAAGCGCCAATCACCAAGGTGACCAAAGCTGCAGGTAAAAATACAAAGATAAGTCTGAATACCCAACGAACTGGCAGGGTAACGTAATACATAACTTTGCCAAACGTCGACGTAGGAGGGGTAGGCGCTGGTGTAGTAAACACATCTTCGTGGTCTAGCTGTTGCTTTTTCTTCTTATGTGCCATCGCAGGGATAAGTGTGAGCGCAACAACAAGCGATGCTGCCAAAGCGAACGACACGGTTAACGCTTGATCTTTAAACAGCTGACCTGCAATACCTTCTACAAATATTAGCGGTACAAACACGGCCATAGTGGTCAGTGTCGAAGCCACAATTGCGCCAGAGACTTCTTTTGTGCCTTCACTGGCGGCAGATGCCTCAGTGTCTGTGGCTTCTGCCGTCGTTTTTTCATTAGCTGTAGCGTTATCACTCCCAGCCACTTTTAATTTTTTATGGCGATCGATATTTTCAAGCACAACAATGCTGTTATCTACTAATAATCCAACAGCCAGCGCGATACCACCTAAGCTCATCATGTTTAAGCTTATATCGTTGGCATACATTAGATTAAAGGTAGCAATTACTGATACCGGAATAGAAACCGAGATAATAACGGTAGCCCAGAAGTCTTTAAGAAAAAGATACAGCACTAACATGGCTAAAATACCGCTTATCACTGCCGCTGATTTTACGTTATCTATAGCTTGCTTAATGAACACGCTTTGGTCATAAATTTCGCTAAGCGTGTAGTTTGAAGGCAAGTTGTTGTTGACCTCATTTAACCGGCTAGCCACTTTTTGCGCAACGTTAACGGCATTAGCATCGCCTTCTTTATAAATGGCAATTTCAATGCCTTCATTGCCGTTAAAGCGCGTTACCACATCACGATCTTTATAAGCACTCTCAACCGTTGCCACGTCTTTAAGTTGAATGTTTCTGCCTTCAAAACGCCCAATGAAAAGGTTTTCGATATCGCTCAGTGTTTCAAACTGATTCAGGGTTCTGACCAAAAACGCCTGAGCTGCGTTATCAATTCGACCGCCGGCCGCGTTAATGTTTTCAGCACTGACCCGGTCAATAATACGGGTAATAGGAATAGACAGCTGACTGGCTTTCTGCTGGTCGATAAGAATGTGTATCTCATTTTCTAAACCACCGCCAACGCGCACGGCTGCCACACCCTCTACTGACTCTAGCGCTCGTTTTACTTGCTGTTCGGCATATAAACGTAATCGCTTCATTTGCGCTACGCTTAAACTTGACGTATCGCTTTGTGCCGTCAGCCCCAGTTTAATAACTGGGTCTAAACTTGGGTTAAAACGAAGGAGCCTTGGCTTTTCTATATCAAGGGGAAGTTGTAATACATCTAGTTTCTCGCGTACTTCCAAGCTCGCGAAATCCATATCGGTACCCCACGAAAAAGAAAGCACTACGTCAGACTGTCCTGCACGCGATGTGGACGTGACTTTACGTACGCCTTTTACTACGCCAATGGCTTCTTCAATGGGTTTTGAAACCAGTTGTTCGACTTCGCCTGGCGCTGCACCGTCGTAGTCGGTGCGAATAGTGAGAGTAGGGTAAGATAAGTCAGGCAGTAGGTTAACCGACAGTCTGCCTAACGACACCATACCAAAGAGCAATACCGCAAAAGTGAACATACTAACGGCAACAGGGCGCTTTACAGCAATATCTACAATACGCATTGTGTGAATTCCTTGTTGGGCCGAATTAGCTGTTTACTACTTCAACAGGGGCGCTGTCTTTCAAATTTTGGTGGCCTGCGGTAACCACTTCTTCATTGCCGCTTAAACCATTGGTAACTTCGATTACTTCGTTGTTTTCAAAGCCAGTAGAAATATCAACTTTTTTAACTTTGCCATTATCGACAACGAACACGCTGTGGTTGTTATCGATGGTAACCAGTGCTCTGCGGGGTAATAATGTAGCGTTTGCGTGGGTAGCATATTCAAGCGATACATCGGTAAACATGCCGGCTTTTAGTTTGTTGTCTTCGTTAGGTACTTTTAACGTTACTTTGAACGTGCCGGTGGTCGCGTCGATAACCGGGCTAATACGCTCTACGTTGGCTGTAATCGTTCTGTCGCCTAAAGCTGCCACGGTAAGCATTGCACCTTGTCCAATCACTACGTTAGGTAGCTCATTTTCAGGCAGATACACAATGCCTTGAAGATTACGTTGCTGAACGATATGGAACATTCTCTCCCGTTGGAATGATTCGGTTAAGTTACCTACTTTTGCGTTTCGCTCTGCAATGTATCCATCAATTGGGGCTGTGATCGTTGCTTCTTTCAAATCAAGTTCAGCCAAGCGTACAGATGCTTTTGCTGATTCAAATTGCGAAGTGAGCTTGTCGTAAGTGTCATCGCTGATAAGCTTTTTAGAATAGACTTTGTTGACCTTTTCTAGTTCGCTTTCAATGCCAGCTAAATCAGCCAAAGCTTTTGATAAGTTCAGCTCGTAGCGGCGTTTATCAAGCTGTGCCAGTACCTGGCCTTTTTCAACATAATCACCTTCTTCTACGAAGATTTCTTCGATAATTCCAGACGCTCTCGCAACCACAAAAGCTTCTTCACGTGCTTCTAAAATAGCGGTTGTATCGTAAGTAGATGTAATGTCGCCGGTAACAATGGTTTGGGTTTCAACAGGGATGGCAAAAACAGTTTCTTCAGTCTCGGAAGAATTAGCTTGGTCGTTAACGGCATCGGCATCTGAGCACGCGGTAATTGAAAGAGTAAGGGCGATGATCCCGCTTCCAACGAGTAGTTTGAGCGATGTTGATGAAAACGGAATTGAAGATTGTACTGATGAAAGAAAGGCGTTGCTGTGTGTTGTAGATTCCATGGTCAATAACCCTAACGTAATTATCGTTATATAATAGTGACCGTATACAGCAGCTAATGTGCCAAAGACGTTAACATATGTTAAATCATAATATTTTCAAAATGTTACAAGTGAGGGATGCCGTTTAAACAAAAAAGCCAACCTAATTGATTGGCTTTTTACGCTAATGCTTAGCGAAAATTGCTAATAAGCGGTGAGTTCTACAATAGTCTATTAAACCAAAGTATAGCTTGTGGTGATCTCAACATTACCCGTTAACATCAACATGACGGAGCAGTATTTTTCTGCCGACAACTGCACAGAACGGGCAAGGGCCTTTTCGCTAATGCCTTCACCTGACACCGTGTAATGTGCGTGAATTTTAGTAAATACACGAGGTGGCTCTTCAGCACGCTCAGCTTCCAACTCACAATTACAGGCATCAATGTTAAAGCGCCCTTTTTTAAGAATATCTACAACGTCAATACTTGAACGTGCACCAACTGCCAACAGCACTGACTCCATTGGTGATACGGCCTTACCGCTGCCGTCCATCACTGTTTTGTAACCGCTGTCTGTAGTTCCTGTAAAAGTTAAATCTTGATCCCAAGAAACACGTGCTTTCATTGTTTGTCCTAATGTCATAAGAATAAAAAAGGTAGCTGCAATGCAGGCTAGTTCAGCGCTTCAATGCAACTGTGACATGTGCGTTTATTTGTTAAGGCGGACTGCATCTGGGCTAAGCGATATTTTCTTTTGCTTATATAACGCGCCTAGCGCTTTTTTATACGCCGCTTTACTTACGTTAAAATGAGAGTAGATGGCTTCTGGCGCACTTTTATCTGTTAACGTAGAAATGCCACCGTGGGCTTCCAAATCATCCAAAATGGCTTGTTGAAGTGCATCACGGCCACCTTTATCTATGCGCTGAAGGGCAACATCAACCTTACCATCTTCGCGAATCGTTTTAATTATTCCTTCAGTGGCTTGCCCAACTTTAAGCGGCTTAAAGGCATCGCTGTGGAAAATTAGTCCTAAGCTTTTTTCATTGATAACCACCTTAAAACCTAAATCAGTTTTGGCATAAACCAAGCATTGCACTGTGTCGCCCTCGTTGAGATAGGCACTACTTTCCTTTAGAAAATAGTGAAGCTTGGTAGCACCTAAAATACGCTGGGTTTTATCATCAAAAAAGGTGTGAACAACATAGTACATACCTGGATTAACAGGTTGAGCTTGATAATCGTTAGGCACTAAAAGATCGTTGTCTAAGCCCCAATCGAAAAATGCACCAAAATTGGTGGCAGACACCGCTTTAAGTACCTTGGTTTCACCAACTTGAATCAAAGGTTTCTTCATGGTGGCATAAAGGTCGCCGCGCTGATCTGTGGCTACAAATACGTCTACCTGCTGGCCTTCGGTAAGCGAAGTTTCTACTTCGTCAATCGCAAGGGTCACAGTTTGCAGCTCTTCAGCATCATCTATTTCTATTACGCTGTCGTTTTCGTCGTTGTTTTCGACAAGTGGCGCTAAAGCGTAGCCAAAAGGGTATTGGGCTACGACGCGTAATGTATTAATTTTTCCAATATTTATCATCAGCACTGACTTTTTAAAAAGAACAGGTAACATGATACTGGAATGAAGGTAAGAGCTAAACCATTATGAAGTTAAATTGCGATTTAGGTGAGAGTTTTGGCGCATGGTCTATGCCGGTGGAATCGGCCATTATGGCAGAAATTGATCAGGCCAACATTGCATGTGGTTTTCATGCGGGTGATCCATTAGTCATGAAGCAGGCTATTTTGTTAGCTAAAAAGCATGATGTAGCCATTGGTGCTCATCCGGCCTATCCAGATCTACAAGGCTTTGGCCGCAGAAGCATGGCGATTGCCGCTGACGAACTTAAGTCTATGATTCAATATCAGGTCAGTGCCTTAAGCGGTATGGCAAAGATTTGTGGAACTAAAGTCAGCTATGTAAAGCCCCACGGTGCATTGTACAACGACATGATGAAAGATACTGCTATCATGAGAACAGTAATGCAAAGCATAGCTGAAATAAACGAACAATCTTCAAATACGCCCCTCGCGTTAATGGTGCAGGCTACCTCGCAAAATACGGCGCTTAAAGAAGCGGCACAAAATTGGGGGCTACCTTTGTATTTCGAAGCGTTTTCTGACAGACGGTATACCGATGAAGGCTTACTGCAATCTCGCACTATAGAAGGTGCCGTGTTAAACGAAAGTGACGCTCTGCTTCAAGCTAAACAGCTTATTTCATCGGGAACGGTAACGACAGCGTCTGGCGCAACACTTGCGGTAGAAGCTGACTCTTTGTGTGTTCATGGTGATACAAAAGGGGCGGTAAGTATTGCGAGTAAAATCAGAACATTTCTATAAACCTGCCATATAAAAAACACAATTTAAAAGAACAATACACAAGGCTATTAACCTTTGTTGTACCAAGCGTCGAATACCTAAAGCGCAACACAACTCGTAATGGCCAGTGAGACAACAAGGACAGTAGATGCAAGCTTTCGGTCGTATTAAACGAATAGTTATAGCTAGTGCAGACGCCATCATCTTGTATTTTGACGGCCCAAATTTGGATGACGCGAATAATGCCTGCCACAACATGTTGGCAGCTATTGATAGTAATAAGAGTAGAAATTCATGGTGCTGGTTACGCGAATGCGTGCCTTCTTACGACAGTTTGTTAATCGTTTTTGATATGGCACTAATTGACAGCCACGGTGTATACCGTGCCTTAAGTAATTTAGACGCTGAAGGCATAAATCAACAAACAGAATCTATACAATTTAACAGAAACGAAAGTAGTGCAGTGATTGAAATCCCTGTGTGGTATGGCGCACCAAATGCCAGTGATTTGAGTGTAGTGAGTAAGAAAACGTCGCTGTCAATTGAAGAAGTTATCGAATTGCACACTAGCACAACTTACAAAGTATACGCAGTGGGATTCTCCCCAGGCTTCGCCTATATGGGGGATATTCCAGAAACGCTCAGCTGTGCGCGGCTTGGTACACCGCGTAAACGCGTTCCCAAAGGCGCGGTCGCAATCGCTGACAGGCAAACCGCTGTCTACCCCAGTGAATCGCCTGGTGGATGGAATCTATTGGGGCTTACGGCATTCGACATGCTCATTCATAAAAAAGAGCAAAGTGAAGCCCGTTTAAAAGCAGGTGATGAGGTTAGGTTTGTTTCAGTTACTGAACAGGAATATAGAGCAGGATTGCAGGTTGAACGATGAGAATTGAAGTACTCAGTAAAGGACTGTTTAGCCTTATCATTGATAACGGACGGGTAGGGCGACAACGGGATGGTTTTTGTGAATCTGGTCCTATGGACGGCAATGCCTATGACTGGGCCAATTTTCTTGCCTTCAATTTAGATGGCACGCCATGCATTGAAGCCATTGGTGAAATGCGATTGCAGGTTGATGAAGATTGCATAGTTGCCGTTACTGGAAGGGAGCCCACCCTTGATATAGATGGCAGTTCTAGAGAGCCTTATCATAGCCACAAGGCAACCGCAGGGTCTGTTATCACATTTTCAAGTGGGTTACTTGGGAGCAAAGCTTACTTAGCCATAGGCGGAAACTGGCAAGTACCAAAAGCCGTAGGGAGTGCTTGTACAGTAGTGCGTGAGCAGCTAGGTGGGTTAAACGGTCAAGGCAGCGCCTTAAAAGACGGCGATTTAATCGAGGTTTTAGCTAACACCAGAAACCAAGACAAGGCTAAAATGCGCAGGCTTCCACACCAGCACATTGATGATTATGGCTTTATAGAGTCTATTCGTGTGATCCCTGGTTATCAATTTTCAAGCTTTAGCAAGGTTGCGTTACGTACTTTTGAAACCAGTAGCTACACAGTTTCATCATCTATAGACCGAATGGGATTTAGGCTTACCGGCGAATCAGTTACCGCCGATATAGAAAATATGCGCTCTGAGGCAATTCATTTAGGCGCAATTCAAGTGCCAGGTGACGGGCAGCCAATTGTAATGATGCGTGATAGGCAGACTCTGGGGGGCTACCCTAAGCTTGGCTGTGTAAGCCCCTGTGATATAAGTCGCTTGGCCCAAGCGGTGCCAGGTGAAAAAGTGAATTTCGTATTTCAAAACGAAGAAGAAGCAAGGGCGGATTGGCTACTAATGACAAGTAGACGTCGTCGATTACAAGGAGAAATATTGTGACAATTGCGTTTTTAAATGGTGAGTATATGCCTCTTTCTGAGGCCAAGATTTCTCCTATGGACAGAGGCTTTCTTTTTGGCGACGGTATCTATGAAGTCATACCTACTTATTCAGGTAAAGCGGTAGGGTTTAAAGGGCACACGTCTCGCATGTCGCAAGGCCTTAAAGCGATAGAAATCGCTAACCCGTATACGGTAGAAGAATGGCAAACCATTTTGTCCAGTTTGGTTGAGAAAAACAAAGCGTTTATTGAAAGTGGAAACATAGGTGTTTATTTCCACGTAAGTCGAGGTGCAGATACAAAACGACTTCATGCATACCCAAAGAATATAGCACCAACCGTATTTGGGTTCGCCTTTGAAATAGCGCCACCTCAGCCAACTGCCAAGGCTGATGCTAAGCCTTTTAAAGTTGCGCTTCAGCAAGATAAAAGATGGCAACGCTGCCATATTAAATCTACTTCCTTGTTAGGCAATGTAATGCACTACCAAGCAGGTGTTGACGCAGGTGTTAATGAAACTATTTTGTACAACAGCGAAGGTATGATAACTGAGGCAAGCTCATGTAACGTCTTTATGGTGAAAAATGGATGTATTTTTACGCCTCCATTAAACCATGAACTGCTTCCCGGTATTACTCGTGCCATTGCCATTGAGGCATTCAAACAAGCAGGGCTGGTGGTGACGGAAACCTGGTTTAGTAAAGGCGAATTGCTAGAGGCTGATGAGGTTTGGTTAACGTCGTCAAGCAAAGAAGTTGCCCCGGTAGTCGAAGTAGAGGGCAAGCAGATAGGTTCCGGAGAAGTGGGCGATGTATGGGAAAAGGCAATCAACGCCTACCATGCATACAAATTCAAAGCCTAATAAATTGAAAAAGCCCGCTCAAGCGGGCTTCTTACTAATTAATATTGCAACTTATTCAGGAGCGTTGTCGCAGTTACCGTCTGTACATTCGCCATATAGGTAAAGGCTGTGGTGAGTAAGCTTCATCTTATGCTGCTTAGCAATCATCTCTTGACGTTCTTCGATAATCTCGTCTTCAAATTCGATCACTTTACCACACTTAAGGCATACAAGGTGGTCGTGGTGATCTTTATGACTGATTTCAAATACTGACTTTCCACCTTCAAAGTGGTGGCGGTTAAGAATACCTGCATCATCAAATTGGTTTAATACGCGGTAAACGGTCGCAAGACCTATCTCTTCACCCTGTTCAATTAGGATCTTATAGACATCTTCAGCGCTGATATGTTGGTTTTCTGGCTCTTGCAGAATTTGTAAAATTTTAAGGCGAGGCAGAGTGACTTTTAGCCCTGCTTTTTTCAATTCTTTATTTTGATCCATTACAGCCTACTAAGAACGAGTGAATAAGTATTTGGTGGTTATTATAGGTAAGTTGAAACAATTTAAAAGCAAAACCGTGGAATCTTTGTCTTCTCGCCGAAAATTTGCCCAAGGCGCTAATTGCAAAAAATATTGTACTTAAGTGTGGGCCTTGCAACATGTGGCCTGACCAGAATGTAAGTGCTCGATTTATCTAACAAATAAGTAAAATAAATAAAACTTTTGATGTATTGAATTAACATCCTGTTAAACTAAACTTAAAAAGTTGCGTTCATTTGGTAGTTTTTTGCACGTATTTAAGTGGAAGTGTCCATGCGATTAACAATTATAAATAAAATCACTTTAGGCTTCGGCTTATTTGGCTGCTTGCTATTGCTTACAAGTATTCTCTCCTATTTCGGTTTAACTAGTATTAAAGACTCTGCACAAGACGTTGTAGAGCAAAAAATGCCAGTACAGACCAGTATGGTAAAAGTAAAAACTGAAATATTGTCTTTATCAGTAATAACGGCCAATGGTTATCACGTAGAAAGTAGAGACGAATTAGAAAAAAATAAGCAAACATTTGATTCGCTGTCATCAACCTTTTCTAACGATTTGTCGCGACTGAAATCTCTCATGCCAGAAAACTCGATAGCTAAAAATGCTGTTGAAGTAAGTTCGAGCTATGTGAGCGACAGTAATGAAATGTACATTGCAATTGATGAAAGAATGAATATTGAAAACGCGCTTGCTACGCAGCTTGAAAAAGTACTTATGGCGGCAGACGAAGCAAGCGCATTGATGCTCGACCTTTCTTATTTGGAAAGTAATGACCCTAGTCTAGATACGCTTATTGGCGCTGGCACCGCCATTGATAATAAGCTGCTTACCATGAACGACTCTTTTATTGAGTTAGCTGAATCTAACGATGAAACCCAAAGTGCAAATATCATTGAAGACCTTGAATACCAGCTAAGCAATTTACAGGTAGATAAGGATTATGTGAACCGTTTGGCTACGAGTGTGGATGATGGTGGCACAATAGAGGCGTTTAATGAACAATATGATTTATTAATAGACGCCGTAAACGGTTCAAACGGGCTAATTGCGTTGCAACAACAAAAACTTGCTGAAGTAGACAAAGCGGCGCAAGCACAAAAACAAGCAAAGCAAGCATTAGAAACCGCGCTTACTGATATAAATACTCTGTTTGATACCGTTCAAGCGCAATCCCTCGAAGGGCAAAACGCTATACTCGAATCGGTACAAGAAAATTTAGTTCGCAACACTGTCGTTGCAATCTTAGGACTTACGGCTGCCATTTTTTTAGCGGTAATAGTAACACGCAGCATTTCAAAGCCACTTAAGCATATAAACAAAGGGCTAAACCAGTTAAGCCATGGTGATTTAAGTACCAAATTACCAGAAGAAGGCAACGATGAGTTTTCTGCTCTTTCAGCAAAGGTAAACAGCTTAACCGATAGCCTGCGAGAACTGGTAGGTAATATTCTTGAACAGGAAAAGCGCTTAATTGAAATTACTAAAGAAAGTGTTGAGCTTGGCAATAAGAGCTTATCTGAAGTGGATAAACAGCGAGAGCAAGTTACTATTACCTCCACCAATACTAAAAATGTTCAAGACAAAAGTCGCAGTAATCTTGCGCAAATCAATGAAGCGATGGATGCATTACGTACTATCACAAGACAGAGTACTGACATTGGGTTGCTGGTTCAAAAAAGTAGTGATCAAGTTAGCAATCAAGCCGAGCAAGCTGAGTCTTCAGCACAGGTTATTGGGCGCCTAGATGATAACTCTAGGAGTATTGGCAGTATTTTGGACGTTATCAAAACCATAGCAGAGCAAACTAATTTATTAGCCCTAAACGCTGCTATTGAGGCTGCGCGGGCAGGCGAACAGGGTAGGGGCTTTGCAGTTGTTGCAGATGAAGTGCGAACATTAGCAAATCGAACGCACGATTCCACGGAAGAAATCGAGCAAATGATTGGCAACTTACAAAAAGATGCAGCGCAGGCTGTAAAAGCTATTAATGCAGGTCGAGAGCAAGCGCAAGCAGGGGTAGAAATAACCCAACAGGTTTCTCAACAAGTAGAAAGCATTAGAGAAATTATTGAGCGTCTGAGCGACATTAACGAACATATTGTTGAAGATACAGAGCAGCAAGATGTGTTGCTCGGTGATGTGGCCACAAGTTTAAACCGCATTGTAGCGCTGGCAGATTCAAGTGCACAAAGCACCCGACAGTCGAACGAATCGACAATGATGCTAGACGCGCAAACAGAGAGCTTAAGAAAGGCGGTAGAGCGGTTTCAGCTTTAGTTAGTTCAATCAGCTAAGCTAATAATTCAAGGAGTGTTTCTATATAACAAAAAACCGCTCAATTAGAGCGGTTTTTTCAATTGATAGCTACTTTATAGCTTCTAAATAGCCAATTTATGGCTGATTCAGCTATGTCTACGCCAATTCCGCCAAGCAAAGCTCGTCGTGAATTTGCTTGCACCATGCTTTAACGCGAGAGTCTGTTAGCTCTGGTTGACGGTCTTCGTCGATGCCAAGACCCACAAAGTGGTTGTCGTCTGCCATACCCTTAGATGCTTCAAAGTCATAGCCTTCCGTAGACCATTGACCTACTAAAATAGCGCCTTTAGCTTCTACAATGTCGCGTACCATGCCCATTGCGTCAAGGAAGTATTCCGCATAGTCTTCCTGGTCGCCACAACCAAAAATAGCAACAAGCTTGTCGTTAAAGTCTATCTGCTCTAATTCAGGAAAGAAGTCATCCCAGTCACACTGTGCTTCGCCGTAGTACCACGTAGGGATACCGAAGATAAGCAAATCAAACTCAGCGATGTCTTCTTTACTGCTCTTGGCAATATCTTTTACATCAATTAGCTGTTTACCCAATTCCTTCTGGATCATTTTCGCAACATGTTCGGTGTTACCCGTGTCACTTCCGAAAAATAGGCCAACGCTTGCCATATCTAACCTCTATTAATCGTTACTAATTAAACGCCTGTGCTTAGCCAAAACCATTCAATAATGCCTTTCGCAAGAAATCCTAACGCGCCTAAACCCAGCACGCCATAGGTGACTACTCTTCCAATAAGAGGAACATCGTTCTTACGTAATACATCGTGTACGGCAAAACCCATCAATCCAAAAAGAATAGATAAGCCGCCATACAGCATAATGGACTCAATGAGTTCGTAATTTTCTGCAAGCATAGTGTTGTTACTTAAAAAATCTGGCGCAACTATATCACAGTATATACGCCTGTAAGAGCCTAAAACGTTCAAAAATATGTAATAATAGTCATTCTCATCCTGTTGGATGAGAAATGTTCTACTTTATGACGATTTGTTGAGCGTTCTTTCTACAATACCGTTAAATATCGCTGGTTTTTCTGCGTGTAACCAGTGCCCCGTACCTTCAATAATATGCGCTTTCGCATTTGGAAAGTAGTGAGCTATCGCATCGCGATAGGCCGGTGTAATGTAGTCGGACTCGCTGCCCTTAATAAATAAGGTTACGCCATCGAACGTTTGATTTGTTTGTTCCCAATCAATAATGTGCGAGTAACTTTTGATTAGTCCGCTCACGTTGAAGCGCCACTTCCATGCTCCGCTTTCATCTTGATACAGGCTTTTTAACAGAAACTGTCTGACGCCCATTTCCTTAACGTGGGCAGCCATTTGTTTTTCAGCGTCCTTTCTACTTTCAATGGTATCTAAAGAAACAGAATTCAACCCATCAAAGACAGCTTGGTGGCTGTGGTCATAACTTACTGGGGCAATATCAGCTACAATTAAATGTGTGATATTTTCGTTGTGATTTAAGGCCAGCTTCATTGCAACCTTTCCACCAAGGGAATGACCCAATACAGCGCTTTTTTCAATATTTAAAGATTGCATAATGTCGTAAATTGCATCTGCGGCAGCTGTCATAGAAAAACTATCAGTCCACGGAGACTCACCGTGATCCGGTAGGTCTACACTTATAATATTAAAAGCTGATTCAAAATGCCGTTTAATCACGGCTAAATTATCCGCATTGCCGAAAAGCCCATGGATTAAAATTAACCATGGTGATGATGAATCTCGCTTTGAAAGTTTATAATTTAACTTCACGACTTATTTACCCATGAATAATTGTCTGCTAGACATTGCTTTAGTCTTAAAAACAAAATAAGGCCTGTAAAAACAGACCTTATTAGCAGGTTAAATAGTGATATTAATTAATAGCGTAATCGTTAAGTGATTTGCCGCTATCTAGTGCGTCTTTGTAAACACGTGGCATACGCCCAATGCCAGTCCATAAGTGCTCTTCACCACTGTCATCCACAAGTTTGTATTTGACAGGACGCTTCTTACCTACGTTTTTATTTGTACCGGTATCCAAAGCTTGTAAATCTTCTACGTTTAGACCAGCTTCTTCCATTTGCTGTTTAATAGCAGCAAGTTTTTCTAACTTTTCTTTTTTTAGTTTTTCTTGTTCTAGTAATTTTTCTTTTCTTTTCTCTATTATACCGCTAAGTTTTTCCTGAACTTGTTCAAGTTCTTCTATGCTTAATTCCTTAACAGCACCTTGTAAACGTCTTCCATGGGTTAAAATATCTAAAAATTCGCTCATTAATTAACCTTAATACGTTGTACTAAATTTCTATAAGATAATAATTAAAAGTAGCACAAAAAAAAAGCGAGCTAAGCTCGCTTTTAAAAAATATCAGTTAAATAACCAAATAACGCATTAAATTACATATTCGGGTAATTAGGGCCTCCAGCACCCTCTGGTACAAGCCACTTAATATTCTGACTAGGATCTTTAATGTCACAAGTTTTACAGTGAACACAGTTTTGCGCATTAATTTGGAAACGTTTTTCACCTTCTTTTTCAATAACTTCATAAACGCCAGCAGGGCAATAGCGTTGTGCGGGTTCTGCGAATTTTGGTAAATTAACCTGTAAAGGAATAGACGGGTCTTTTAATTTTAAATGACACGGCTGGTCTTCTTCGTGATTCGTATTCGACAAAAATACGGACGATAGTTTATCAAAGCTGAGCACGCCATCAGGCTTCGGATATGAAATCTCAGTAGCATCTTTCGCTTCTTTAAGCTGCGCGTAATCTTTGTGTTCGTCTTTCATAGTGAAGAACAAATTACCGTTAAAGAAGTTTTGTTCTACCGTGTTAAATGCACCACCCCAGAAATTACCTAGCTTATGAATAGCAGGGCCGAAGTTACGAGAACGGAATAGCTCGTCATACAGCCAAGACGATTTAAATTTATCTGTATAGCTCGTTAGTTCTTTTACTGGTGCTTCTGCGTTTTCAGATAAAGCCTCGAAAATGCTCTCGGCTGCAAGCATGCCCGACTTCATGGCTGTGTGGTTACCTTTAATTTTGGCAAAATTTAGGGTGCCCGCTTCACAGCCTACCAGTAAGCCACCTGGGAAAGTCATCTTAGGTAAAGAGTTAAACCCACCTTTGGCAATTGCACGCGCGCCATAAGATACACGTTTACCGCCTTCAAGGTATTGTTTAAATACAGGGTGGTGTTTCAAGCGTTGGAATTCGTCAAACGGGCTCAAATAAGGGTTGTCGTAGTTAAGGTCGACAATTAAGCCAACAAACACCTGATTATCTTCAGCGTGATATAAATAGCTACCGCCTGTGGCGTCATCAAGTGGCCAGCCTGCACTGTGGACTACTAAACCCGGCTGGTGCTTCGCTGGGTCTATATCCCAAATCTCTTTAAAGCCAATAGCGTAATGTTGCGGTGAGCTGTCTTCATCTAGATTGAAGTGAGAAATGAGCTCTTTACCTAAGTGACCACGACAGCCTTCTGCAAACACGGTGTATTTAGCACGTAGTTCCATGCCCGGCATGTAACCGTCTTTTGGCTCTCCGTCTTCACCCACACCCATGTCGCCGGTAAGCACGCCGCCAACACTACCATCTTCATTATAAATAACCTCAGAAGCTGCAAAGCCGGGGAATACCTCAACGCCTAGCTGCTCAGCCTGTTCTGCTAGCCAACGGCTAACATTACCCATAGACACTATATAGTTGCCATCGTTGTGCATAGTTTTGGGCGTAATGCCGTTAGGCAACTTCTTCGCTAACGTTTCATCATTAAGCAAGTAGATGTGGTCTTCGGTCACCGGCGTGTTAAGTGGTGCTCCTTTTTCTTTCCAATCAGGGAATAGTTCGTTTAGCGAACGTGGCTCAAACACTGCGCCTGAGAGAATATGTGCACCTACCTCGGAGCCCTTTTCGACCACACAAACCATAAGTTCTTGGTCTTTTTCATTCGCAAGCTGCATCAGCTTACAAGCAGTTGATAATCCAGCTGGGCCGGCACCGACGATGACTACGTCAAACTCCATCGATTCTCGTTCCACGGGAGGCTCCTTATGTTTGTATTTTTATAGTGCACTATTGATGAAACAAATAATGCTTTGTGTCAAAAACATGTAAATTAATTGTCGTTTTGCAAGGTAATGCAGGTTGACGTTTACGTCAACAGTAAGTACATTGCAAAGCAGTTTACGTTAACGTTAACTGGCAGCGCATTATACCTGCTCGTAAACGTGGTGTTAACGTCGTTTTAAGGCTAGCCTTTAAAAAACGTACGTTCCACAGTTTCTTTTTTAACGTATAAGCATTGTTAAAGTTTCAAAAAGCGTGGTGAAGTAATACGTTTTTAATTATTAATAGTTAATTATTAATGAAACGTAATTAGCACTGACGAACTCAACAATTGAGGTAAATATGAAAATACTCGTACCGGTCAAACGCGCGATCGACTACAACGTTAAGGTAAGAGTGAAGGCTGATGAATCAGGCGTAGATCTTACAAACGCGAAAATGGCTATTAATCCTTTTTGCGAAATTGCTGTTGAAGAAGCCGTTCGATTAAAAGAAAAAGGCGTGGCCACTGAAATCGTTGTTGTTTCAATTGGTGACAAAAGCTGCCAAGAACAAATACGTACAGCACTAGCCCTAGGCGCTGATCGTGGTATCCAAATTGATACAGACCAAAATCTTGATTCACTTCAAGTGGCAAAGCTTTTAGCGAAAGTGGTTGAGGAAGAACAGCCTCAGCTCGTTATTCTTGGAAAGCAGAGCATTGACTCTGACAACAACCAAACTGGCCAAATGCTGGCAGCGCTAACAGGTATGCCTCAAGGTACTTTCGCTTCAGAAGTTGTTGTAGATGGCGAGAAAGTGAATGTAACACGTGAAATCGACGGTGGCCTTCAAACGGTAGCGCTTTCGCTTCCAGCTGTTGTAACGACAGATCTCCGTTTGAATGAACCGCGTTATGCATCGCTTCCAAATATAATGAAAGCAAAGCGTAAGCCTCTTGATGTTAAAGCTGCGACAGATTTCGGTGTTGCGCTTGAATCAAACGTTAAGGTACTTAAAGTCACGCCTCCGCCTCAGCGTGAGGGTGGAATTAAAGTAGCAGACGTTGCTGAGTTGGTAGACAAGTTAAAGAATGAAGCAAAGGTGATCTCATGAGCGTACTCGTATATGCAGAACACGACAATGCAAGCTTAAAGACGGAAACGCATAAGCTTGTTAATGCCGCACAAAAAATGGGTGGCGATATCCATATACTAGTAGCAGGTGAAGGTTGCCAGGCGGTTGCTGAAGCTGCGGCGCAAATTGAAGGCGTAGCAAAAGTACTTGTTGCTGACAATGCTGCTTATAAAAACCAGCTTGCTGAGAATACGGCTGACTTAGTAGTAGAGCTTGCTGGCGACTACAGCCATGTTGTTGCTGCTGCAACTACGACAGGTAAGAACTTCATGCCTCGCGTAGCGGCATTATTAGACGTAGCGCAAATCTCTGACATTATCGGCGTAGAAAGCGAAGATACCTTTGTTCGTCCAATCTATGCAGGTAATGCCATTGCTACTGTTCAATCATCTGATGCGAAGAAGGTAATTACAGTTCGTGCCGCATCGTTCGATGCAGCTTCAACAGGCGGTAGCGCAGAAGTTGCAGCAGTGGACGTTGTAAAAGGCAGTGATAAGTCTGATTTTGTATCGGCAGAGCTGACTGAGTCTGAGCGACCTGAATTAACTGCAGCAGAAGTGGTAATTTCAGGTGGCCGTGGTATGCAAAACGGTGACAACTTCAAGCTTCTTGAGGGCATTGCTGACAAGCTAGGTGCTGCTATTGGTGCATCACGCGCCGCAGTAGATGCTGGGTTCGTTCCGAATGATATGCAGGTAGGTCAAACAGGTAAAATTGTTGCGCCTCAGCTATATATTGCTGTAGGTATCTCGGGCGCTATTCAGCACCTTGCAGGTATGAAAGATTCTAAAGTCATTGTTGCTATCAACAAAGATGAAGAAGCGCCAATCTTCCAGGTTGCTGACTACGGGTTAGTAGGTGACTTATTTGATGTACTACCAGAGTTGGAAGGCTCTCTTTAATTAGCGCTTTAAAGCTAAATAAGACGAAGGCTGCAGTTTGCAGCCTTTTTTGTAGTATACATACTCAAAGCGAATCATTATTTCGCTTGGTATCGGACTAACTTTTTAAACACGCACAACCGAATTATCTTCTATGCTAACAGGTGAGGGGATATAAGCGTCGGCTTCCCAGTCATTTTCCCATTTTTCGCCATCAATAAGGTAACGAAACTGGTATTCGTGATCTTTTTCCAAGTCCACGGTTAAGGTGAAATCGCCGCTTTTAAGCTTTTTCATCGTCAGTGGCTGTGTTTTCCAATCGGTGAAATCTCCGCATAATGCAGCTTCTTTCGCATCTTTTGCTGCTTCCGCATTCAGTCGAAATGTCACTTTGCACAGAGGTTTTGATTTAAGGTATTGTTTCTTAAGACTCATAATGTGGTTTCCCTTCAACGTAGCGAAATCATTCCCGAGGCTATTTCCTATTAAAGACTTAGCTTGAACAACAGCCATCGGTTAACTCATAACCAATGAGTGTTTAAATAATCAACGAAAACCTGATAATTATCAATCTTACTTTGTATTCTTTTAAGAATTTTCTATATTAGAGCTTCGGATTTTTGAGTGCATATTAAAAACAATAATCAGACACAAAATTTAACAATCTAACTGAGCATAAAAAACGCAAAATCAGTACACTAGTGTTGAAACAATAATAATAGAATTTAGTGGGTAATCAGGTGGTAAGTGAGTAGCGCAGTAATTTACTGTTGAAATTTCACTAACTCGGATGCCTTCTCTTCCAGGGATAGTAAATGAAAAACTCCATGTTAATGAAAAGTGGTCTTCCATTAGTCATCGTGCTAGTCGCATTTATCGCCGCGACGGTTATGATCAAGTCACGTAAGCCGCCGGAACAGGTGCCCGTAGAAATCCCCGCTTTTCTTGTTGATGCTAAGGAAGTAACAGCAGAACCCGTAAATTTTGTTGTTAAATCTCAAGGCAATGTAGTACCACAAAATAAAACATCGTTAAGTGCACAGGTCAGTGGTCAAGTGATAAGCCTGTCGAAAGTTTTTGTTGCTGGTGGAACTTTTAAAAAAGGCGACGTACTTGCCACGTTAGAACAAGATGATTACCGCACTGACCTCAAACTAGCCGAAGCTGAATTGGCTCAAGCTAAAGCTGCCCTTCAAGAAGAAATAGCTCGCGGTAAAGTAGCCGAACAAGAATGGCGTTCAGTCAGAAACGTAGCCCCGCCTGAGTTAGGCTTAAGAAAGCCTCAACTGGCAAAAGAACAAGCCAACGTAAAAGCGGCAGAAGCTAAGTTGGAACGCGCAAAGCGAAACCTAGCTAGAACGCAAATAACTGCGCCCTATAATGGAATAGTGGTTGAGCGTAATATAGATCTTGGTCAGTTTGTTGCCATGGGATCTGTACTTGGCACCATTTACTCTACCGATACCGCGGAAGTTAGACTACCTATTACCGACAGCGACTTAATGTTTATTAACATTGCTGGGCAGTCTAGCGAAGGGGCGCCTGTTACATTAACAGCGACTGTTGGTGGTGTTAAACGCGTTTGGGAAGGTCAGCTGGTTCGTTCAGAAGGTATTTTGGATACAGGAAGCAGAGTGGTGTATGCCATTGTTGAGGTGCAAGACCCTTACAATTTACAGTCTTCACACAAGTCACCGTTGCGTTTTGGTCAATTCGTTGAAGCGGAAATTACCTCCCGTCAAAACGAAGAGCTTGTTGTATTACCTCGCAGTATTTTGCGTTTAGACAATACCGTACTTACTGTAAACGATAATCGCGAAATTGAAATTATGCCTGTCGAAGTAGCCCGCACCACAGCGCAAGATGTGTTTATTCGCTCAGGTATTGCGGAAGGAAGTTTGGTGGTAACCAGTGCTGTGCCAAACCCATACGACGGAATGAAAGTGCGCCTGCCAGGTGACGAGCCCGTGCTTGCTGACACTGCTGAAGCAGATACTACCGAGAGCGCGGACATCGTTGAAAGCGAATCATCGGAAGGTGACAACTAATGAGTCGCATCGATACCAACAAAGGCTTAATTGCTTGGTTTGCGCGTAATAATGTAGCGGCAAACTTATTAATGATCTTGCTTATCGTTGGCGGGCTGTTCAGTGCGTTCAGTATACAAAAGCAAGTGTTTCCTAGCTTCGAAATTGACGTTATAAGCGTGCGCGTTCCTTATTTAGGTGCTGCACCTCAGGAAGTAGAAGAAGGTGTGCTTCTTAAAATTGAAGAGGCCATAAAAGATTTAGAGGGCATTAAACAGCTAAACTCAACTGCCGTAGAAGGCATGGGTACGGTAAGTATTCAAGTTGAGGAAGACTACGATGTTCAGTCTCTACTTGATGAAGTAAAGGTTCAAGTTGATGCCATTCCAAGTTTTCCAGCGGATACTGAAAAGCCCGTTATATATCGCCAAAAAATCCAACAGGACGTGATATGGCTATCGGTTTACGGTGATGCTTCTGAAAGGGAGTTAAAGGAGTTTGCTAAAGACTTACGCGATGACATTGCTAACTTGCCGGGTATATCAAGTGTTCAGGTTGTGGGTGCAAGAGATTATGAAATTTCTGTAGAACTTTCTGAAGTTGATTTGCAAAAGTATAACCTTACGTTTGCTGATGTGGTGGCGCGTTTGAGCCAAACCAGTGTTGACTTACCAGGTGGTTCAATCCGCACGGAAAACGGCGACATACTACTTAGAACAAAGGGGCAGGCCTATACCGGTTGGGACTTTTCCCAGATAGTATTAGTCACAAATTCAAACGGTACCCGCGTTACGTTGGGCGATGTTGCCTATATCAACGACGGCTTTATCGAAAACAATCAATATGCGCTGTTTGATGATAAACCAGCGGTTAGCTTGCGTGTGCAAGCTGTCGGCGACCAAAACGCATTGGAAATTTCTGAGCAGGTTAACAATTACGTTGATAGTCAAAAGTCTGAGTTTCCCGCACATATTACTGCCGATACGTGGGGCGATAGCTCATTCTATCTAGCTGACCGACTTAACATGATGCTTGAGAACATGTTCTTCGGTGCGCTGCTTGTATTTTTAGTACTTTCACTGTTTTTGAAAATTAAGCTCGCGTTTTGGGTCATCGTGGGCTTGCCAGTCTGCTTCCTTGGCACCTTGCTTGTAATGCCGTTAGATATGGTTGGCGTGTCCATCAACATGCTTAGTCTATTTGCATTCATTCTTGTATTGGGGATTGTGGTAGATGACGCAATTATTATGGGTGAATCGGCTTACTCTGAAATAGATAAAAAAGGACACAGTGCTGATAACGTTATTGTGGGCGTTAAGAAAGTTGCTATGCCTGCAACTTTTGGCGTTTTAACCACTATTGCCGCCTTTTCACCCATGCTTATGGTATCGGGGCCGTTCGGCATTATTTGGAAAACCATCGGTATGGTGGTGATTGTTTGTCTTATTTTCTCGCTTATTGAATCGAAGTTAATCCTGCCGGCTCACTTAGTGCACATGAAGCTTAAGCCTTATGATCCGGAAAAAGCCAATGCGTTCCAAAAGTTCCGAGACTTCTTCAGTGAAGGCATAAAGACATTTATTAATAATAAGTACGCGCCGTTTTTAGCAAAAGCAATACGCAATCGCTATACAACAGTGGCCGTGTTTTTGGCGATGCTGATCCTTACAGTGGGGCTATTCGGTGGCGGCATAGTGCGCTTTGTATTCTTCCCGAATATTCCTAGTGATTTTATGATGGCCAGCTTTGAGTTAGAGCCCGGTTCGTCACTAGAGCAGCGCGACAAGGTACTAACTACACTTCGCGAAGCTATGCACCGCATGGATGACAAAGTTGCAGAAGAGTCGGGCGAAAATGTCATTAAGCACGCTATTGCTTTTGACAATGGTAATTTAGGTGGAGAAATTTTCGCTGAGCTTACGAAAGGTGAAACCCGCGCGCTTACTGACTTTGAAATTCAGGATATGTGGCGTCAAGAGGTTCCTGAAATTCCTGGCGTGAAGTCATTTAATATTAGCTCACCGGGTGGTCCTGGAGGCGGCGCTGACCTTAGCTTTGAATTTAGCTCAAGCGATATTAAAGCATTGCGAGCTATTAGTGACGACATAAAGAAGGCTTTGGATAAATACGAAGGCGTTACAGATATTAACGATACCTTCTCTGGCGGTAGCGAAGAAATTCAGCTAGCGCTGAAACCTCAGGCCGATGCGTTGGGCATTTCACTTCGCGATTTAGGTCAGCAAGTGCGCTTTGGTTTTTACGGCGCAGAAGTGCAGCGTATTCAGCGTGATGATGAAGAAATAAAAGTCATGGTGCGCTACCCGAAGGCGGAACGCAGCTCTATAGAGCACCTTGAAAATATGCGTATTCGTGCGCCAAACGGTCAAGAGATCCCGTTCGAACAGGTGGCTACATTCACCGTTGGGCAAGGGTTCGATTCAATTATTCGTGTTGATGGTAAACGGTCAGTCACCGTAACGGGTGTCGTGGATAAAGCATTGCTTGACCCATCAGAAGTGACTAACGATGTAATTGAAAACTTAATGCCAGACCTACTAGCCCGCTATCCGAGTGTTGAATTTCAGCTTCAAGGAAACTCAAAGGAGCAGGCTGATGCTATGTTTAGTTTAATGCAGGGGCTGTTGTTTGCGTTATTTGCTATTTATGCCTTACTCGCTATACCGCTTAAATCATACAGCCAACCCTTGATTATCATGTCAGTGATCCCTTTTGGTATTGTTGGCGCCATAATCGGTCACTTGGTATTGGGCATGGCGGTTAGCGTTTTGTCTGTCTGCGGCATCATCGCTTTGTCGGGTGTTGTGGTGAACGATAGCTTGATTATGGTGGACTTTGTGAATCGCGCGCGTAAAGAAGGTATGGCGCTTATGGATGCGGCTATTAGTGCTGGTACGCAGCGTTTTAGAGCTATCATCCTGACGTCACTAACAACCTTTATGGGCCTTATGCCGATAGTATTTGAACGCAGCCTACAGGCTCAGGTTGTTATACCAATGGCGGTTTCTCTGGCCTTCGGTATCTTATTTGCCACGGTAATCACTTTGCTGCTGGTTCCTGCGCTGTACTTAATTCTAAACGACATTAAAAATGTGTTTAAAGGTCGAAAACACGCAGAAATTACGACAGAAAGTTAAATAGACGATGCCGGGTAACACCGGCATTTTCTTTTAAGGAATGACAAAATGAAGAAAAAGCTAATTTATGCTGCGGTGGTTGCAGCATCTGCAGGCTTAACCTTTGCCTGCACAAGTTCAAATACCGCTAATACTAATTTGGTTGAAAATGAAACCCAAAGCCTTGCTATGCCGAAAGTACCTGGCTACCCAGCAACCAAAACCGTTGCGCAGCAAGATAACTATCACGGCACTATGGTAAGCGACCCTTATCGTTGGTTAGAAGACGAAAAAAGCGAAGAAGTTAAAGCTTGGGTCGATTCACAAAACACTTTGGCTCGCCCTTATCTAGCAAATTTACCCTCTAGAGAGCTTTACAAAGAGCGCTTAACTGCCTTGTGGGATTATGAAAAGTATTCGACACCTTACATGGTGAACGGCAAGCTGTTTTATTCTTATAACGACGGCCTGCAAAATCAATACGTACTTTATATGTCCGACGGCGTGAACGGTGAACCTGAAGTACTTATCGATCCGAATACCTTGAGCGATGACGGCACCGTGTCAATGGCGTCGACTGAACTCAGCCCTAAAGCGTCTTATCTTGCCTATATGCTGTCTGATGGCGGCACCGACTGGAAAACCATCCACGTTCGTAACACCAGCAGTAAAACAGACTTAACCGATACCATTGAAGGCATTAAGTTTTCAAATATTGCATGGCTGCCCGATGAAAGTGGTTTTTTCTATTCTCGTTACCCACAAAATGAGGCGGGTAAATACGATGATAGCCAAACTGTATCTATCTATTTTCACGCTATAGGTACAGAGCAAAGTGCAGATAAAAAGGTCTTTGCATTTGAGAATAAACCCACTTGGAACCCATATCCATCAGTTGTGCAAGATGGAGATACCTTGCTTATATCCGTATTTGAGGGATATCAGGCTAATGGGGTTTATGCTAAACCTCTTGAAACAGAAAACAGTGAGCTAGTTCCCGTTTTCGATAAATGGGATGGACGATACGATTTAATCGGCGAACACAAAGATGCGCTATTTTTTAAGTCTACGGCGGGCGCGCCAACTGGCAAAGTTATCAAAGTCAAATATGATGGTGGTGTTAAAGAAACAGGCACTGTAATTGAAAGTACCGCAGATACCTTATCGAGTGTCTCACTTTTAGGAGAAAAGCTTTTTGCTCAGTACCTAAAAGACGTAAAAGGGCAAGTGAGTGTCTTTGATTTAAGCGGCAAAAAAGTTGATGAAATTGCGTTTTCCGATATCGGTAGCGTGAGCGGCTTTTATGGTGGTAAAAATGCAGATACCACTTTTTATAAACTTACTGGGTTTACTAACCCGGGTCAGGTCTATGCCTATAACGTTGAAAGTGGTGAGTCGTCACTATTTAAAACTATCAACACGGGTATTAACTACGACGACTATGAAACCAAGCAGGTGTTTTATACCAGTAAAGACGGCACTAAAATTCCCATGTTTATAGTGCACAAGAAAGGCTTGAAGCTAGACGGAAACAACAAAACCCTATTGTACGGTTATGGTGGTTTTAATATTTCATTACTTCCACGGTATTCAGTGTCACGCATGGTTTGGGTAGAGCAGGGCAACGTGCTGGCTATCGCAAACTTACGAGGTGGTGGTGAATATGGACAGCAGTGGCACAAAGCTGGTACTAAGCTTAACAAGCAAAACGTTTTTGATGACTTTATTGCGGCAGGTGAGTATTTAGTTGAAAGTGGCTATACCAACCCAGACAAAATGGGTATTCAAGGTGGCTCGAATGGAGGCTTACTTGTGGGCGCAACACTTACCCAGCGACCTGATCTCTTCTCTGCAGCACTACCTGCAGTGGGCGTGTTAGATATGCTTCGCTATCATACACCGAGCGCGAATGCCCGCGCTTGGTCTTCCGATTATGGCCTAAGTGAAAACAAAGACGAGTTTGATGCGCTTTATGCCTATTCGCCACTTCATAACACTAAACCTGGCACCTGCTATCCGGCCACATTGGTAACAACAGGTGATCACGACGACAGAGTAGTACCGTGGCATAGCTATAAGTTCGCCGCGCAATTACAGGCAGATCAAGGATGTGATAACCCAGTACTTCTTCGTGTAGAAACCCGCGCGGGTCACGGCGCAGGCACGCCTACGTGGATGCGAATTGAGGGGTATGCCGACCAGTGGGCGTTTTTAGAATCAGCGCTTAATTAACTTCTCATTATTTCGAAAGAAAACAAGCCGCTGTAAAAAGCGGCTTTTTTGTTTGCATTTTAAACAAATGATCATATACTGTATAAATATCAGTATGGTTTATTTTGAGTCTTATTAGGTTGAGCTACGTGGCACAACCTTTAGGAGAAAATTATGCAAACAGGCATCAAAGCGGTAGATCAACTTATTTCAAAACACGGCATTATGGCTGATTTAGGTGCAGATACGTTTCAACGCCGCACTCGCCTTACCGGTGGCGATGAGCGCGCAAACGCACTGCCTTTTTGTATGTATCAAAAAGTGACACACGCCCCTTTATCAAAGCAATTTACCGTGCACCATTTTTATATGCCGGGTAATAAAGGGAAGTTAGCGAGCTTTTTGTTTGATGAAAAAGGGCAATTAATAGAACAGGTCTACTATCAAAAAGTCGCCCGCTGGGTACAGGTGTGCAGAAAGTTACAGCAGCTGGTGCAAGTGCCAACCTCAGATGTTCACATGGCGGCATAAAAGACATAAAAAAAGCGGTGCCGTTTTTTAACGTCACCGCTTTTTGATAAATAATGTAGCTACTGTAAATAAAGTTGCTACTTATCTTTGCTTAATAGTAGGTGTACTTGAACTCAACACCCCAAACGCGAGGCTCATTTACGATACCCGTGAGGTTGTTGAAGTCGATTGCACCTTTAACGTTATCTTCGTCAGTAATGTTGCGACCAAATAGCGCTACAGTGTAATTGTGCGCGAAGTTTTCGTAACCAATACGTAGGCCGCCTTCAAAGTTATCGTCAGTAGTGAACTCAACTGCTTCGTATAGGAAGATGTTTGTTTCACCTTGGAACGCCCAATCAGTAAATACGAAGAACTCGCCATCATCACCCATAGGAATGGTGTAGCGTGCTGTGAAGTTAAAGATAGACTCTGGCGCCTGTGGGAATGGGTTACCATCGATAGAAGCCACGAAGCCGTCTGGACGAGGGTCAGTAACTGTACAGTTACCTGTAGAACCAAAGTTAGGGTTGGTACCACACGGAGAAACAGTCAATGAATCATCTTTAATTTCAGTGTGGTTGTAGCTGTAACCTGCTGTAAACGTAAGCTCATCAGTAGCAAGCCACTGTGCGTCTACTTCAAAACCGTAGGCTTCACCTTTGTCTGCGTTTACAAGCGCAGTAAAGTTGTTGCCACCACCAATTGCCGAGAACTGCATGTCATCTACCGTGTAGTAGAACGCGGCAGCGTTTAGCCGTAGTGAATCGTCGAACAAGTCAGACTTGATACCAAGTTCAAAAGAGTTGATGGTTTCAGCGTCTGCTACGGAAGGTGAGCCTTCAAATGCAACGTCACGGCCTTGAATTGTTTGAGCACGGAAGCCGTTAGCATAGCGAGCAAAAACAGACATATCATCAGTAACGCGATAGTTTGCACTTAATTCAAAGCTAGTTTGACCATCGTCTACATCAATATCGTCATAGTCTTGAATCTCGCATTCCATAATCCCATCGTTGTTGAAATCTAGTGTTAAACAATCACCATTTGTATTTTGTTCTCCCACAATTAGGCTTTTTGAGTCGTGAGTGTAACGAATACCTGCGGTGACGTTTAGCTTTTCGTTTACTTGATAAGACGTCTGACCGAAAACTGCCCACGTTTGGTTTTCATGGAAAACTGTGGTTGCACCAAACAGGCCATCGATACTGGTAACATTAAACGATGCATCGTAGTAGAAAGCACCTAGCTGCCAGTTCAGGGCATCAGTAGTGTTGCTAGCAAATCTAAACTCTTGCGTGTATTGCTCTAAATCGTCCAAGTTATCTTGCGTTACCGCAGAGAAAGGAATAAACCCTGGACCTGAAGTGCCATCTGCGCGGTTAAAGCCACCATCAACATCACCTAGGCTTGAGCCGTCAGCAGTCTCAATTGCTGAGATTGACGTGAATGTAACCTCATCCATGTCGTACTCTAGTTTAAGTGACGCACCAAAACCGTCGTATTCTTGTGGGTTGTTATCAATACCGTCGCCTTGTAGATCGCCATCGTAGTATACGGTTTCACGATCGTAATTCGCGTTAAGTTCATTGCTGCCTTTGTCGAAGACGTTAGCACGGAAAATAGAGGCTGTACCTTCAAGTTCACGACCGTGTACGTTTAGTAAGGCAGAGAAGTCAGCTGATGGCTCCCAAAGAAGCTGAAGACGATAGGCTTTTTCGTCGTAGCCACCGATTGCATCGTTTTCGCCGGTGAAGGCGTTATCAATGTAGTCATCACGTTCTTGTGATAGCAATGATAAACGCGCAGAAAGGTCGTCAGTTAGGCCGCCGCTGATGGCGCCTTCAAAATTCATAGTACCGTATGAACCGAAACCAGCTTTCGCGTAACCTTCTACATCTTGAGTTGGTTTTACTGTATCAAATTTGATGATACCAGCGGTGGTGTTACGACCAAATAGTGTGCCTTGTGGACCGCGAAGTACCTCAACTTGTTGAACGTCGAAAAGCGGGAAACTTTTCAGTACCACGTTTTCCATTACCACTTCATCCATGATAATAGAAACAGGCTGTGATGCAGCTAGGTCGAAATCGGTATTACCCAAACCGCGAATGTAGAAGCGTGGTGCAACACGACCGTTTGAAGACTCAGCGTAAAGGCCTGGAACGCGAACCGCTAAAGCAAGAATATCTTCACCGCCTGAGAATAGGCTTTCGAATTTCTCACCGCTTAATGTTGCAACAGAAATAGGGACTTCCTGAATAGACTGGGTACGCTTTTGTGCAGTAACGGTAATTTGTTCAAGTGAGGCTTCTTTTTTTTCTGTCGATGCGGCCTCTTGAGCAAGAACTGAAGAGCTGAACGCAGCACTAACAGCTAACGCTAGTGTGGCGATTTTATGTGTTCTCATGTTTCCACCAAGATGATTTTAAAATTATACTTTTGTAGTGTTTTTAGCACAAAAATAATCGATTCATGCTTGGCGCTGTATTTTACACAAACTTTGACACAAAAACTTCAAATTTGTGCAACAGAACGCGCATTCTCATCATAAATGCACAATATTAGTTAGATTGCATGTGCTCGAAACGCCTTAATGCACAGGCATGAAACATATTGGAAGCAAATAAAGATACTCAATGGTGCGCTTTATATAGCCATGTTCGGTAAGTGATCAACTTCGTTTAAATTTCGCGCGATACTGAGAAGGCGACAATCCTGTCGTTTTTTTAAAAAGGCGAGTGAAAGAACTGAGGTCTTCGTATCCTACCGCACTTATCAAACTCTCAAGCGGCATGCTGGACGTTTCGAGGAGTTTCCTTGCGTGTTCAATGCGCAATGACTGCAAATATTGGCCAGGCGTGGTGTCACAAGCATTTTTAAAACGTCTAATAAGCGTGCGCTCAGTCATATTGTGTTGATGTGCTAATTCACTTAGCTTGCATTTGCGCTGTAAGTTTCTTTCCAAAAAGGACTGAACCGCTTTAATATCTTGGTCGGTGTGAAAGCGCCGTTGGCGGCTGCTTGCATACACAGTCTGACTCGTTCTTGACACATCTAACACATGAGACTTTGCGGTATCGCTGGCAATTTGGTGACCACAGTAGCGCTCTATCAAAAGTATGGATAGATCAATCCATGCCATACCGCCGCCCGCGCAATAGACAGTATCGTCCTCTGTCACCATTTTTTCTGGCTGCAGATTTACACTTGGAAACATGGTTTCGAATTTATCAGCATAACCCCAGTGAGTCGTTGCGGTTTTATTGTTAAGTAAACCTGTCAGCGCTAATAAAAAGTTACCCGTGCAATTAGCTGCTATATCCGCTCCCATTTTTTGAAGGCGCTTTATATGAACCAGTAGCGGTTGTGTATCATTCAGTACCTCATCAATATCGCCACCGATAGTTGGAATCAGCAAAACATCAGTGTGAGATACATCTTCAATAGCAATATTGGGCTGTAGCACAACTTGATTAGAGCACAGAATAGATTGCCCGTGATGACTCGCCAGTTGCACTTTAAATTGTGGTGCAGTGGGAAGATTGTGAATTCGCTGCCAACTAATACCAGCAAAAGCAAATACATCAAGTGCGCCTGTAATGGCAGACGCCAAGGCTTGATCGAACCCAAGTACAGTAACAGTGAATTTAGTGCTATTCATAAAAATAATTAAATTTATAAAAGAAAATAAAACACAGTGATTGTTGGCGGTATTAGCCATTATTGTGTCATAAATGACAATAATGGCACGATAACGAATATGACACAATGCGTTAACAAATATTCGTAGAGGACAGGACAACATGGCCGATCAACTTATTCCCCGCCGTGAAATGCAATTTCAGCTGTACGAGGTATTGAACACAGCAGTACTGTGCGAAAAGCCACGCTTTGAAGAACACAATGTTGAAACCTTTAACGCCGTTATAGATATGGCAGAAAAAATGGCAGAAGAGTTGTTTCTTCCTCATAACGCAGTAGCTGACAAAAACGAGCCTACGTTTGATGGCACTAAAGTGTCGATGATCGACGAAGTGAAAGTCGCTTTCGATACGTACAGGGAATCAGGCTTTATTGCGGGTCACTTCGATTTTGAAGATGGTGGTATGCAGCTACCCGTCACCGTAATGAATGCCTGTGCTGGATATTTTTTAGCGGCAAACCCGTCGTCTACTGCTTATCCCTTTTTAACAGCGGCTGCCGCCAATGTAATCAAACACTTTGCCTCAGACGATATCAAAGACGCATTTTTATCAAAAATGCTGGCAGGCGATTTTACCGGAACGATGGCGCTTACCGAGCCTCATGCGGGTTCGGCTCTAGCTGATATACGCACTTCTGCGAAGCCTCAGGACGATGGTACGTACCGCATTAAAGGTAGCAAAATTTATATATCAGGTGGTGAGCATGAGCTTTCCGATAACATTGTTCATCTGGTATTAGCAAAAATTCCTGGCGGTCCTGCAGGTGTTAAAGGCATTTCATTATTTGCCGTACCTAAATACCGACTAGATGCAGACGGCAACCCAGATGTACGCAACGATGTAACTCTTGCCGGCCTTATTCATAAAATGGGTTATCGAGGCACCACTTCAACGGCGCTAACGTTTGGAGAAAATGGCGATTGTCATGGCTACCTTATAGGTCAACCTCACCAAGGTTTGCGCTATATGTTCATGATGATGAACGAAGCACGTATCGGTGTAGGTTACGGTGCGGCAATGATAGGGTATCGCGGCTATCGATATTCATTGGAGTACGCAAAAGACCGTACACAAGGGCGCGCCGCACCAAACTTAGCACCTGAAGACGATCCAACGCCAATTATTAATCACGGCGACGTTCGCCGTATGCTGCTAGCGCAGAAAGCGTATTGTGAAGGCGGTATGTCCCTTTGCTTATACGGCAGCATGCTCATTGATGAAATGGAAACCGAAGCAGACAGTGAAAAACGTACCGAGCTTTCTCAACTTCTTGATCTCTTAACCCCTGTATTCAAGGCGTGGCCGTCAGAGTTTGGCCCTAAAGCTAACGACTTGGCTATTCAGATTCTAGGCGGCGCTGGCTACACCCGCGAATACCCAGTTGAACAGTGCTGGCGCGATAACCGCCTAAACCCAATTCATGAGGGGACTAACGGCATTCAGGCGTTAGACCTGCTAGGAAGAAAGCTGTGGCAGCACGACGGAAAAGGCCTTCAAGTGCTACTTTCTCGTGTCACGCGCGATATGAAGCGTGCAGAAACGCCTAGGGCGCAGGCGTTGGCGGCAAAACTTAAACCTTATTTGGACCAGCTTGGCGCACTTATACAACAAGCGGCAGCAGACCTACGCTCTGATAAACAGTCTGTGTTGCTAACCAACGCATGCTGCTTCTTAAATATATTTTCAAGCTGTGTAGTGAGTTGGATTTGGCTGCGCCAAGCTAACGTTGCCGAGCAAGCGTTAAGTAATGGTGCAGGCGATCAGGATGTTGACTTCTACGAAGGAAAACTGGCGGCAGCAGAATATTTCCTAAATTGGGAATTGCCGCTAGTCAGTCGCGATATAGAAGTACTGACCTCACGAGAAGCATCTTGCAACAATGTAAAGGCAAGCTATTTCTAACTTTTTGATATTCCCATTTGCGCATTAGGACACTGCAAAGAAAAGTACAGCGCACAAAAATTAAACTGGAGTACGGCTAATGAATGTAGCTGCAAATGTTGAAGGCAAACATATTCTTATCACTGGCGGTGGGTCAGGTATCGGTGCTGCATCGGCTCGCGTGTTAGCACAGCGTGGCGCAATAGTAGGAATTGCCGATTTAAATGAAGACAACGCGAATGCATTGGCTCAAGAAATCATTGCTGCTGGCGGCAAAGCCTATGCAGTGACTGTGGATGTTACCGAGCCTGCTCAGGTCAAAGCTATGTTTGAAACAGCGTTTTCTCATCTTGAAAAGATAGATGTGATCATCAATAACGCGGGCATCGATCATTTTCCTGCGCCACTTACCGAAGTCGACGACGCTATGTTTATGAAAAACATTCAAGTCAACTTAGCTGGCGTTTGGTACTGCATGAAAAACGCGCTGAAGCACATGACCACGACTGGTGGCGGTCACATAATCAATATAGCTTCCGTAGCAGGGTTACGTTCAGCGCCAATGATAAGTGCCTATAGTGCGTCAAAGCACGGGGTAATAGGGCTAACTAAATCGGCGGCGGTGGAATACGCGCGAGCGAACATTCGTATTAACGCGGTATGTCCGAGTTTTGTTGATACGCCTATGGTTCAAGGTGTGTTATCTAAACTAGATGAACGCGGTCAAAAAGGGTTAATTGCTGCCAACCCAATGAAACGCTTGGGTAAGCCTGAAGAAATTGCAAATGCTATTGCATGGCTGTGTAGTGATGAATCGTCATTTATGACGGGGCAGTCTGTGGTACTTGATGGCGGTATGTTGGCATAAGCGCCAAGTGTGATGAAGATAAAACGATAAGCTTTTAGGGGAGCGTATTTTAGAGCCTTTAAAAGACTTATTACACGACAAATGCAGCTATCGTAGATAGGACACTGAAATACGTAGTTTGCGTAAAAACGGCAAGAGAAGGAATGTTTAATGAACAACCTATTTGATTTAACAGGAAAAGTGGCGCTGGTTACAGGTGCTAGTCGTGGTATCGGCGAATCTATTGCTCGGTTACTCGCGCAATATGGCGCCCACGTTATTGTATCAAGCCGCAAAATTGACGGCTGTGAAGCCGTAGCCTCTTCAATTCGCGATGCGGGGGGGAAGGCGACAGCGCTGGCGTGTCATGTGGGTGAAATGGAACAAATCACAGAAGCATTTAACGTCATTAAGCGCGATTTCGGCAAGCTGGACATTCTTGTAAACAACGCGGCAGCCAATCCCTACTTTGGACACATTTTAGATACTGACTTAGGCGCTTATAACAAAACTGTAGATGTAAACATTCGTGGCTACTTCTTCATGTCGATTGAAGCTGGCAAAATGATGAAAGAGCAGGGCGGTGGCGTCATACTCAATACCGCTTCTGTAAATGGCGTAACGCCAGGTGATATGCAGGGTATCTACTCTATTACTAAAGCGGCCGTTATCAGCATGACTAAGTCGTTCGCAAAAGAGTGCGGTAGCTTAAACATTCGCGTAAATGCATTACTGCCAGGTTTGACCGACACTAAATTTGCGTCAGCGTTAACAACCAACGAGCAAATCTTAAAACACGCGCTGAAAGTTATTCCGCTGGGCCGCGTAGCAGATCCAGATGAAATGGCGGGGACAGTATTGTACTTAGTATCCGACGCTTCAAGCTACACCACAGGCACGACAGTAGTAGTAGATGGTGGTATGCTAGCGTAATTAGTTTCAATTACGAGATACGACCATGCATATATGGGTTGACGCCGACGCGTGCCCTGCAGTGATCAAAGACATTCTTTTTAAGGCAGCTAGACGTACAAAGCTGCCTTTGTCTTTGGTGGCTAACCATTTTATGTCTGTCCCACCAGACAAACACATAACTTTAACGCAAGTACCTTCAGGCTTTGATGCTGCTGACGACTATATAGTAGATAAGTGCGAAGCCGGTGACTTAGTCATTACCAATGACATTCCATTGGCCGCTGATGTACTGGCAAAAAATGCCCTTGCATTAAACAACCGTGGTGAGGAATACGACAAGTCGTCTATCAAGCAAATTTTAGGCATGCGAGATTTCATGGACACCATGCGTTCAAGCGGCGAACACACAGGCGGCCCAAAGGCCTTCTCCCAGCGCGACAAACAAAACTTTGCCAATGCGCTAGACCGCCTCTTAACCCAAGGCCTCCGCAACCTCAAATAAATTATGGGGTCAGAGTTAAGGCTCTGACCCCATAATTTGGCTTTATTTAACGATTGTCATCTCTTCGATGAGGTTTGTTGCACCGTCAACGTACTCCATTACCCATAGCATGTAGCGCGAGTCTACGTGAATGGTGCGGGTTGTTTTCGGGTCGAAATCCCAATCTGAATTAACGCTTTCAAATGTACCATCAAATAACAAACCGATCAGTTCTGCTTTTGCGTTAAGCGTTGCTGAGCCTGAGTTACCGCCTGTTGAGTCTAAATCGGTAAGGAAATTAACCGGCACGCTATTGATGTCTTCAAGTTTGTACGGACCGTATTGCTTGTCTTTAATAAGCTCAAGCTGCTTTTTCGGTGAATCAAACGGTGTTTCGCCGGTATCTTTTTCCGTAATGCCTTCAAGACGGGTAAAGGGTTCGTATATAAGGCCATCTTTTGGAGAGCCGCCCATCACATTACCGTAAGTCACACGAAGCGTGCTGTTGGCATCTGGGTAAGCAAGGCTGCCTAAAGATTTTTGCCACTCGATAATCGCACTCATATATTTAGGGCGAAGTGCAGCAGCTTTACCGCTAAGCGTTTTGCTCTTATCTTCAATCGCCATTTCGGTATCAAATAGCGCAACGGCAAGTTTAATGAATGGGTCGCTGCTGTTTTCGAAATCAGCACGGCTCGCTGTTAACCACTTCAAGCGCTCTTCAGTATTGTTAAGTGACGTGTTGTCATAAAATGCTTTTAACTTTTTATGAAGTGTTTTGCTGTCAGTATTACCATCAATGCCTACTGCTTTATCGAAAGCCGCAACTCGGTTCTCTTCAGGCTGTTCTAGGTACATGCTAATCATCTTTTGCCACACTGCTTGATCAACAACCGCATCAAAGCGGCGTTCTATACGTTCTGCGCTTTCTTTAAGGCGAATTTGATCGCGCTCTTGATACCCACGTTCGCGCTCTGCATCTGGCTTTTCTCTTTCAATTGCATTGCGATAAAGGGTTTGAGCAGAAGATAAAAGCTGTGCGCGACTTAGGTTGTTGTACCAGAAGTTTTGCTTGTTCATCTGCATTTGTTCAGCGCTAACCGCATCAAGAGCGGCCAATGATTGCTTCAGTTCACTCTTACCATTTTTATCTAGCCATGCTGCTAGTTGCTCTTCACGCTCGGCGCGGCGAGGAACAAGTCCGACACGCTTAGCACCAGAAAGCTGGCCTAAAGTATTTTTGTGAAAGTTATTCAGACCTGCAAGCGTTGCTTCATATTTAATGCGGGCATCGCTTCCTTCTTCAGACGAGCTTTCAATGGTCTTGATCCATTCGTCTACCAGTTCAAGGTAAGTAGGGTACAGCCAATCAAACATGTACGAAACTTGCGACAACCGGGCATAGCGGTTTGTAGAACCAGGGTAGCCCGCTGCCATAACAAAATCACCATCTTCAAGACCCGCAGCCGATACTTTCAGGAAATGATCAGGTTTATACGGCACGTTGTCTTCACTGTAATCAGCTGGTTTACCGTCTTTGCCAACATAAGCACGATAGAAAGAAAAATCACCGGTGTGACGAGGCCACATCCAGTTATCTACGTCACCGCCGTATTTCCCGATAGAGTCAGCAGGTGCATAGGCAATACGCACGTCACGGATTTCCATCTGCTTAATAAGCTTGTATTCAAGGCCTTGGAAAAATGAAGGTACAGAGCAGCGGAAGCCTGCTTCAGATTCACATTCTGCAATGAGAGCTTTGCGATTAGCTTCGATAAGATCGTAGCGCTCACGTCCTTGAACATCATCATCGATACCGCCAATAACTTTGTCGGTTACGTCAGAAAAATCCACAGTAACAAACATGCGAGTACCCGGTGCGGCGGGCAGTTCGTCACCAATTTCTTTTGCTAGAAAACCGTCTTTTAAGTAGTTATTTTCTGGGGTACTGTTGTATTGTACTGAACCGCGTGCGCAGTGGTGATTGGTTACTGCCAAGCCTTTGTCAGACACAAACGATGCTGAACACCCACCAAGAGAAACAATAGCGCCCATTGGAAACGCGGTTAAGTCGTTAATACTACTTGCAGGAATTTCCAAACCGGTTTCTTTTAAATCGCCAGCAATTGAAGGGAGCTGTTCTGGCGTGAACATGCCTTCCTTAGCATCTACCTGCATAGCACTGCCTAGCAATGCGGCAGAAATACAAAATACACTTACTTTAGACATCAGTGATCCTTGTTCTTGTCGTTAATCTCATTGTTATACGTCAGTATTAATAAATACAAAGTTAACGTCTACGTCAACATTGTTATAGTGTAACGATAATATTCTATGCGCCCTATGAAAAAGTGTATAAAGCACGACGTAAATTTGTTAGGAAGTGTGACTAACTGCAATTGAAAGCATGTATGAATACGCTTGTCGCACGAAAAGAAAAGGTGAAAGGAAAGACGAATAACTTGAAAACAAAAAAGGCAGAGTATCAACTCTGCCTTTTGAAATTTTAAAACCGCTAATTTTCGCTTAAAGCACTGACACCAATGCTTTTGCTAGCGTTTCTACGTTTTCTTGGTTGATGCCCGCAATGTTTACGCGGCTAGAATCAACAAAGTAGACACTGTGCTTTTCACGTACTTCGCGCACTTGCTCAGGTGTAATACACAAGAAAGAGAACATACCTTTTTGGTCGTTCACGAAGCTAAAGTCTTTTGGTGAACCATTATCGTGAAGGTTTTGGACAAGCATGGCACGTAGAGACTTCATACGGTCGCGCATTTCGTTCACTTCAGATACCCACTCGTTATTAAGTGCTTCGTCAGCAAGAATGATGTCTACTAGTGCACCACCGTAGCTTGGCGGCATAGAGTAGATGCCACGTGCGATTGACTGAATTTGACCCTGCGCAATTTTACGGGTTGCTGAATCTTCAGTGATGATAGCTGCAAGGCCAACACGCTCACGATAAAGGCCGAAGTTTTTAGAGCAAGATGCCGCTACAATTACTTCTGGAAGATTTTCAACCAACAAACGCATGCCGTACGCATCTTCGTCTAAACCTTCACCGAAACCAAGGTAAGCCACATCGATGAAAGGCAAGAATTCACGCTCTTTCGCTACTTCTAGTACTTCATCCCATTGTGCATTAGTAAGGTCAGCACCTGTTGGGTTGTGACAGCACCCGTGAAGAAGAACGATGTCGCCTTTTTCAGTTTTGCGAAGGGTTTCCATCATAGCGTCGAAACGAATGCTCGCTGATGCTTTATCGAAGTACGGGTAGGTTTCAATTTTAAGGCCCGCAGAGCCGATAAGTGGAATATGGTTAGCCCATGTTGGGTCACTTACCCATACTTTGCCATTTTCATTACAACGCACTAGCAATTCTGAAAGAATACGCAGCGCGCCACAACCACCCGGAGCTTGAACCGCTGCAACGCGGTCAGCAAGAAGTACTGGGCTATTCTTACCTAAAAGCAAAGACAACATACCGTCAATAAAACCTTGGTTGCCCTGAGGCGTAATGTAGGTTTTGCTGGTTTCTTTGTCTAAAAGCACTTTTTGCGCTTTAGCGACACTTGAAAGAATAGGGGTATTACCTTGCTCATCTTTATAAACGCCAACACCTAAATCGATTTTATTTGGGTTGGTGTCTTCACGAAAAGCAGCTGACAGGCCAAGAATTGGATCTGGGGCGAGATGGGGTAATACTTCAAACACGATATGTCCTCACGTTACGTTGGTGTGCAATAATTAGCAGGCAGGCATTATGCCACCGATGGTAGAAAAAACGACCCCTAAAGGTTGAAAATATTTCAATTAACTTGCTTTATAAAGCGTAAACGAAAGTTTCATTTCAAAAATACCTTAAATTGAAAAAGAAAAGGCACGAGTTTCCACTGTTTTTCCTTTGTCTGAGAACCGACGTTCTTTCCAAGTGAGCATATTGTTTTTATCCACCAATAACAAAGTCGATGTACGCGTGCCGTATTTTTCTGTTTGAATGAAAATGGAAGATAACGCCTTTTCCCACTCATAACCTATACCCGTGTCGGGTAGCAGGGCATCCTCTGCTTTGTTTTCGTGGCGCAAAATATTAAATAAATCTTCAGCATTGATTGTGCTTTGCTGCTGCACATAGTCATTTAAAGCAGTAACCCCTTGAGTGACTTTTGGCCATGGAGTAGCAATATCAGCATTTGACAGCCCATACACACCGGTATCAATTGAGTGGGTCGAATTGTTTACGTTGTTGTAAACGCGAAGTGCAGTTACATCGCCAAATAGTAAGTTATATCCGTTGTACTGGTGACGAGTTTCTTCAAGGGTAGCTAAATATGCTGACTGTTCGGCATAATCTTTTTGGGCCGGGTTTTGTTTTAGCCAATTAGCAACTAATTCGCCGCGGGATACAGCATTTTTATTGATGTTGTGTGGGTCTCTCACATTGGTAAGTGCTGCAATTTTTCCGTTACGCGTAACACCCATCCAAGTTCCATTAGCTTCTAAATCCTGCCCAGCAAGCAAGTGCGGGTGGCTTTCCCAAAATGTTGATGGTGCAGTTGGTCTTGCGTAAAACTCATCTCGATTTGCCGCAATTATAAGAGGGTAGTCATCTCGCATTTTGTTTGCGATAAATAAAATACACATTGCGTACTAGTGTCCTTTTCTTAACTTGTTCACCACACATCGCTCAATTGCTTGTGTTAACAATTGCGTTACATTTCCATTTTGATTACTCTTCGTCAATGTACGCGCAGTATGATGTGTTACGTGCAGTATAGTGTGTTACGTAATAAAGGAATATGCGGGTACAAAACAGAAAAAGAAAGCACTAAGGCCTATGAAGTATTTAAAGCAAACTGCCAATAGTGCCATGCCGATGTAGCTCACCGGAATATAAAGCCCTAAAGCAAGCCTTAAATAAAACCCAATATAGGACAAAAGCAGAGCATAATAATAATGACAAAACCCTCGCACCCTAATAACCATTCTCAACCAGCCAGTAAAGTCATCGTAGGGAGCAGTATACCTCGTAAGTGGCCAAATTGGCTGTCGTCGTTTGCCGCATGGGTACTCACAAAAAGAGGCTGGCAAGTAGAAGGCGAACTGATTAATCAGAAAAAAGCCATACTAGCGGTAGCACCGCATACATCAAACTGGGACTTTTTCATTGGCTTGTTCGTGGTTTTTTCATTCAAGCTGAATATTAACTTTTTTGGCAAACACACCATCTTCAAGCCACCACTAGGTGCCATTGTAAGGAAGTTAGGGGGCATTCCCATTGAAAGAAGCAAAGCCCACGGCGTGGTCACCTCCATTGCAAATAAAATTAAAGACGCTGATCAGCTTATTCTTGCATTAGCGCCTGAAGGTACACGTAGCCCCATTTATCCATGGAAAACAGGGTTTATGCACATCGCACAGCAAGCCGAAATTCCTATTCAAGTCATAGGGCTGGACTACGCTAGAAAAAGAATTGTATTGGGGCCAATTATTCAGAAAGTGACTAATATAGATGAACAAATGCAAACTATTTATACGTTTTATGATAATGTTTGCGCAAAATATCCTAAAAACTGCATTATAAAGCCATAACCATTTTTGTAAGTGGTTTGTACGCATCTGTTTAACATAGACTAATAGGGTGCGTATTTGGCTAGGTCGCAAACATCTATTTTCGGAGCTTCACCCGTGACAAAATTGGGATTCACAACCCGTCAGGTACATTCTGATCGCATGCTAAACACCCCGGAACATGGTGGTGTTCACAGCAGCACATCTAATTCGGTTCTTTTTGAGTTTAAAGATGCGCAAGGCATCATAGATGCGTTTCAAGGCAAGCGCGCCGCTCACGTCTACTCTCGTTCTTCTTCGCCTTCGGTGGCTGCATTACAAAATATGCTAAATGACTTAGAGGCCGGTGTAGGCGCGTTATGTTACTCAACCGGTATGGCGGCCATAAGCAGTTCTTTATTTGCCTTGTTAAAGGCGGGCGATCATTTAATTGTAAGCCAATACCTTTTCGGCAACACAAGAAGCTTTTTCGAAACGATTAAAGATTTCGGAGTGCAGGTTACCTACACTGACGTGACCGATATTCAACAAGTTAAAGAAGCGTATCAGCCAAACACAAAAGGTGTCTACACGGAAACCGTCGCCAACCCTGTAACTCAGGTTGCTGATCTTCATGCCATTGGTCAATTCTGTGAAGAGAAGCACATGCTGTTTATGGTTGATAACACCATGACACCGCCACCAGTTTTCTACGCAAAAGACGTTAAGGCATCACTGGTGTTTTGCTCTTTAACCAAATACATCGCAGGTCACGGCAATGTATTAGGTGGAGCAGTGGTTGACACAGGCAACTTCGACTGGACAAAGTTTGACAACCTCAAGCCTGCTTATCAGGTTGCAGATATTGCGCAATGGGGCATCACTCAAATTAAAAAGAAAGGTCTTCGCGACCTAGGTGCTACATTGGCACCACAGTCAGCTACGGCTATTGCATTGGGCATGGAAACCCTTGATTTGCGTTTAGCACGAAGCCAGCACAATGCTATGCAGCTAGCAACGTTTTTAGACAATCATCCAAAAGTATCTAAAGTGTTTTATCCAGGTCTTGCCGATCATCCTCAGCATTTCATGGCACGGGAATACCTAAACGGTGGCTACGGAGCAATTTTAAGCTTTGATCTAATTGATGGTGCTGATCCGGTTGCGTTTTTAAACGAGATGGAGCTGGTAATCTGTGCCACCCATTTAGGCGATAATCGCACCCTTGCACTACCTGTGGCACCTACTATTTATTTCGAGAACACGGCAGAAGAACGTGAGCTTATGGGGATTTCCGATACCATGCTACGTATTTCGGTAGGTATTGAAGACACTCAGGATCTGATCGCGGATTTTGAAGCAGCGCTAAACACGATTTAGACAATGTTTTGCTAGGGTAAAGTACAGAAAAAGGGGCTTTCGCCCCTTTTTTATTTTGTTCTAATTGCGTTCAATATGATGAAAGCAATATGTTTGACTGAAATCTGTTAGTCAAAACCTAGCGTGATTTGACCGCGAATTTCACCACTCGGAAATGCGTCTGAATGGAAGTTTGTGTAAAGACCTCCGTCAGCCATCACGCCCATTTGTTCAGCCGTTAGCGTTGTATTAGCAGGCACCGACCAAATTCCATCTGAACCGTCAGTAAGCCCTAGTAATACACCACCATTAACACCCGCTGCACCTTCGTGAATGTGCGCCATATTGGCTGTCATACCAGTTATAGTTACGCTACCAGATAATGCGCCTGTGGATGTGTTGAGCGTAAATGCGCCCGCACCGCTTGCTGTTGTTGTTACTGCAGGCACTTCTTGTAAGCCATCGGCAACGATGCCGTATACTTCAATGTTGTCAGGCGTGATCTGACCGCGAATTTCACCACCAGTGAATGCCGCTGTATGTACGTTTACATAGTGACCACCTGATAGTAATAGCGTAGCTGTGGCTTCATCTAGTATTACACTTCCGTCGGTCATCCAAACACCAGCTGTACCTTCGCTTTCCACAAGCCCTACAAGAACGTCTCCATTTACACCAGCGAAGCCTGTGTGAATGTGTGCCATGGTTGCATTTTCGATAGTGGTTACCGCCACAAGAGAAACATTGTTGTTTGTGGTGTCGAAGAGCGCATAGCCAGAGCCCATTGCCATAGTATCTACTGCTGGTACCTCTTGGCTGCCGCTTAGTGAGAATGTTACTACCGCAGTTGTGTCGGGAACAATCTGACCACGCACTTCACCGTTAGGGTTAGCGGTAGTGTGAACATTTAAATACCACTCACCGCTAGTCAGCGCATCTAAGTTACTTGGTGAAATATTAGTTTCAGCGAGAACATAAGTACCATTACCAGCATCAGTCAGTGGGAAAGCAACTGGGCCGTTCATACCAATGCCGCCATCATGCACGTGCACACCAGTAACGTCAGTTAGGCCTGAAACATCAACGCTTACACTAAATGCAGGTAAATCTTCGTCAATTTCAACCACTGCCGTTGCAGTAGACATAGTATCAACAGCAGGCACTTCTTGAGATCCGCTTAAATTAACGTTGTAAGTCATGTCAGCATTAAAAGCAGGTGGAGGTGGCGCAAGTCCATCAAGCAGTGCTAATTGAGGTAGGTCGCCGTCCATTGCTCCATCTAGTGCGATAGCGGTGTAAATCTCACCATTCTCAAGCGTCAAAACGCCTGTTTCGATGGCCGCTGTTTTAGTGCCTGTTGGTGTAACCGTCACCACGTAGTCACCTTCCGCTAAGCTAACGTAACCTGTTTCAACTAGCTCACCAGTTTCATAGGCAATGTCGGCAAATGCCGGGTCAACCGCATCAATTTCGCCATCTGCGGTTACGTAGATATCGACGTTACCTGCTGAAGGTGAAGCATGTACAATACGCACTTTAGCTTCTGTCGCTACTGAGCGAGGCATATCAACAAGTACATCAAGTTCTGGTGCAGCTAAAACGTTATTTGCTATAGCGGTATAAGACATACCTACTTCTAGTGTCAACTCAGCATCGTCAATTGCCACAACACTGTTGTCGCTATCTGCTACCACGTCAATAAGGTAGTCACCTGCTGCAACAGACAAGTAGTCTGTCGTACGAGGGAACTGTATTCCGTCTACCAGCACAATCTCGTTATTCGCTAAAACATCTACCGCTGGTGCGTCGCTGATACCGTGCACTACGCGAATTTCGGCACCTGCTTCTGCATCCCATATCTTGAAGCTGCTGTCACCGTCTGCAGCTAAGAGCGTAACAGGTGAATCTCCGGTACCGACGTTATTAGTTGCGGCAATAAGCAAATCAGCACCGTCAGCTAAGTTAACCGTACCCGAGTCGTATACAACCGTTGTTTCACCTGCCGGTGTAATGCGAATTTGATAATCGCCCGCAGGTACTTGAATCAAATCTGTCGAATCAGTAAATTCAGCGGTGACTAGTGGTTGTTCCGCAGTGATGTCGGTATCTGGCGCAGTGACGTAAATGTCGACCGTTGGTGCCATAGATGCTGCGTGTACAATCTGCACTTGTGCATTACCGGCTTCAACGGTGGTTTCCATGCTGGTTACCGTTAATAACGCTAGCGTTTCATCGCTTACATTCCCCACGGCAAATACATCGTAGTTCATATCTGCTTCTAGCGTTACGTCGGCCTGAAGCACTTCAGCATTTTCACCTGGCAGAATACCGGTAACGCCAATGTCGTAGGTACCTGTTTCTACTTCAAAGCGAGATGAAGCAACTTGGTAGTCAACATTCTCTAATCCGTTAAGGATCGCATCATTAGCGGTAACATTAACCATAGGGGCGTCAGATGCGGCATGCACAACGCGCACATTTGAATATTCGATAACGGGGGCGGGGACTTCAACAACGTCATCGTCGTCATCGTCAGAGCAGCCGATTAAAAATAGTGGTAAGATTGAGCATGCAAGGAGCGTTTTGGTCCTTCTCATTTTTTGTATCCTCTTTATTGTGTTGTGGCAAACTCGATTACGCGAGGCAAATAAGAGAAGATCATCCTCCTTGCAACATTAACGTAATGTAATGTTTTCAAGTAATTTACAAAGGTTTCATTTTGCCTACTTTCGTTCTGAAAATTAGAATGGTTACCTCATATTTTTGAGATTTTCATCCAACCTTAATCCGCTAACATAGTTGTGTATTAACCAAACAACGAACATTGGAGTGCGGCATGAAAACAGTTTTAGCTATATTTTCCAGCCTTAGTGGCGAACAAGGCAATTCTTCAAAAATAGCAGACGAATATCTTTCAAAAATTGAAAGTGATGGCTCAGTACATATTAACCGCGTGGATGTAGCCTCACTGGCGCTACCTCACTTAACGGGCGTAGAGATGCAAGCGTGGATGACTGATGCAGCAGAGCGAGATGAGTCTCAACAAGCACTAGCGAAGATCTCGGACGATATTGTTGAAGCAGTAAAAGCCGCTGATGAAATTGTATTGGCAGTGCCAATGTACAACTTTGGTATTCCATCTAGTTTGAAAGCCTACTTCGATCGCATTGCACGAGCGGGCATAACGTTTAAATATACCGAGACTGGCCCTGTTGGTTTGCTGGAAAATAAATCAGCTACGGTTTTTGCTGCTCGCGGTGGAGTTTATGCTGGGTCGGACTTCGATACACAAACGCCATACTTAAAACACTTTTTAAATTTCATAGGTATTAGCGATGTACAATTCGTTTATGCTGAAGGACTTAACATGGGTGAAGAGCAAGCAAACAAGGCTTTTGCCGATGCAAGTGAAAAAATTATTGAACTAACTAACGACTAAGCACACTAAATTAATGCAGTTAGCTAAAACGTAGGAAGTATGTTTTCAGCTAAAAGTGTGTTCCAAGTTGAGTGTGCTTGTTTGCCCCGCGTATTACGCGGGGCTTTTTTATGACCAAAACTTTTTGCGAATATTCTTTTTGATTAAACGAAAATGAACAAGCGAAAACCTATTCACCCTTGATAAGTGCTTCAACATCGGCAATGAAGTCAGGGTCTGTAGGTTTAGTCGAGCTAGGGTAGTGAGTGATTTGTTTACCTGTGCTGTCAATAAGGTACTTATTAAAGTTCCAAGACGGTGCTTTGCCGGTGGCGGTTTTTAGCATTCGATACATTGGGTCTGCGTCGTCACCTTTCACCGATATAGGTTCAAACATAGGAAATTTAACGCCGTAGGTTAGTTCGCATAATTCTGCCGTTTTGCCCTCATCGCTGTCTTCTTGATTGAAATCGTGTGAAGGGAAACCAAGTACGACAAAGTCCTTATCTTTATAGTCACTGTATAGCGCTTCTAACCCTTCAAATTGTGGCGTAAAACCACAATAGCTGGCAGTGTTAACGACAAGTAGTGTCTTTCCCCCATATTCACTACACAAATTCACCGTTTCTTGTGAATTGAGCTTACGCTTCATAAATTTAAGTACGCTAGGGCACTCGTTCGCAAAGCTAGCTGACGTGAAAGAGCTGAGTACAAGCAGTGCTGGTATAAAACCTCTGGCTTTCATAGTGTTTTACCTCATCAGTTAATTTTTGTTATTTTGTCAAAGTACAACGGACCTTATTCCAAAACCATAAACGAGGATGGTTTACGTTTGGTTCACTATCTCAATCGATGAACGTTAGCGCTTTAGCAGCGGCTCTGCGTATAATGTTAACGATTTTTACATAACAACGACTTAAAATAATGAAAAAATACTCTTCTTTACTCATTGCGGCTAGTGTTACCTTTGCGCTAGGCGGATGTGCAAGCACTACTAACGAACCATCGAGTCAAACAACGTCTACATCGCTTCCTGCTGCCACAGTTCAGCAAACCGTCACACCAGATGTCGCGCCTCAGAACAGCACGCAAAAAGGTGAAATCACACTGAAGCAAATTATGTCAGATCCTCAATGGATTGGCGCGTTGCCAGAGGCTATGGGTTGGTCGGTCAATGGCGATAAAATTGTTTTTGAAAAAGAAAGACAGAATAGTGCACTGACAGATGTCTATATTGCAGAGCTTTCTAACCCTGCAAATGCCGTAAAAGCACCGCTATCAGATTTACACAAGTACCGTTTTGACGAACGCGTAGTAAGAAAAGATGGTGTGATTGCTTATTCATTTGAAGACAGTGTTTATGTGCAGTTTACCAACGGTGAAACCGTGCGTATCGCGCGTGGCGGTAATACGCTATCTACGCTTTCATTTATGACCGATGGTCGTTTAATGGCGTTAAGCGGTAACAAATTCATAGCTATAGACCTGTCTAACGGCACCCGCGAAGAATTGTTGAGCTGGGAGTTCAGCGACGAGCCCAAAGCGGTTGAGCCGCCTAAAGATTATATTGCCGAGCAGCAGCAGTCGCTGGTGGAATATATCAAACTACAGCGCAAAAACAGGCAAGAAAAAGATGACGCGCATAAAGCGTTGGCCAAAGAAAACAGCAGTGTAGCGCCCACGCCATTTTACTTTGATAAGTCGCATCGGTTAGCGGGTATCAGCGTATCACCTGCGGGTAACTTCGCAGTAGTAGCAACCACTGAAAGTAAGCCGACTCGCGATGATAGCGATATCATGCCGCACTACATTCAAGAAGACAGTCGAATTGCTGCGAAGCCGGTACGCCAACGTGTGGCAGATGCAGAGTCGGTAAATCATGAACTGTGGCTGCTTAATTTAAAAACTGGCGAGAAGAGTGAACTTAAATACTTTAATTTGCCTGGCTACAACGACGATGTTCTTGCTGACGTAAAAGCTGAAAACGCGAAAGCAAAAGGCGAGACCTATGAAGTTAATCGTTTGCCGCGCGACATTACCTTACTGCAGAGCTGGTACTGGACCAAACCTTCGATTCGCTGGCACAAAAACGGTAACGCCGTTGCTGTTATGCTAGAAGCGTGGGACAATAAAGACCGCTGGATTGCAACGGTCGACCTAGCAAATAAAACGCTAGAAAATCAACACAGGCTTCATGACGATGCGTGGGTAAACTACCGTTTCAACGCGTTTGATTGGCTAAATGACAGCGAGACGCTTTACTATCAGTCTGAGCATACCGGTTATTCGCATTTATACATTCAAAAACCAGGCGAGAAACCTGTCGCGCTAACCAGTGGCCGTTTTATTGTTGACGATCTAACCCTTTCTGGCGATGACAACTATATCTACTTTAAAGCAAACATGGAGCATCCGGGGCTTTACGAAGTTTATCGTGCTGATTTAAGTGACAACACCATCGATACCATGACTGATTTGAATGGTATGACAGATTACTCACTTAGCCCTGATGGTAAAAATTTGCTGCTAAGCCATAGTAAAGTTAATCAGCCACAAGAGCTTTACATTAAGCCTGCAGATGAAACAACTGCAGCAAAGCAAATTACACAAAGCACCAGCGCTACTTTCAACGCACTTCCTTGGGCGGTGCCTAACATCGTTGCTATTGAATCGTCGCATACCGATGCACCTATCTACGCACGAGTGTATCTACCGGAAAATTACGATAAGTCGGCACCAAATAAAGCGGTAGTGTTTAATCACGGTGCAGGCTATTTGCAAAACGCCCACATGGGGTGGTCTGGTTACTTTAGAGAATACATGTTCCATAGCATGCTAGTGCAGCAAGGCTATGTCGTACTAGATATGGATTATCGCGCTAGTGCTGGCTACGGACGTGATTGGCGAACCGCTATTTATCGTCAAATGGGTACGCCTGAAGTGCAAGATTTGCGTGATGGTGTGAACTGGCTTGTCGAAAATGCAAATGTAGATCGTGAGCGTATTGGCACATACGGCGGTTCATACGGCGGCTTCTTAACCTTTATGTCTATGTTTACCGCGCCAGATCTGTTTGCGGCAGGTGCAGCACTTCGTCCGGTAACTGATTGGGCCCATTACAACACGCCATATACGGCTAATATTCTGAATACGCCTGATATCGACCCCATTGCGTTTGAGCGTAGCTCGCCAATTTATTTCGCAGATGGGCTAGAAAAGCCATTGCTTATCAATGCGCCTATGGTTGATGACAATGTGTTTTTCCACGACACCGTGCGATTGGTACAGCGCCTTATCGAGCTCGAAAAGGAAGATTTTGAAACGGCAATTTATCCGGTAGAGCCACATGGCTTCGTACAACCAAGCTCTTGGCTTGATGAATACCGTCGTATATACAAGCTATTCGAAGAAAACTTATAGGCAGAAATGCGAGTGCAACCCAGTGATTAAGAGCCACTGAGTTGCTCACAGCGCGGTAGCTATTAAGGACGGAAAAAAAAGCTTACAAAAAAGGCCCAAATTCAATGAATTCGGGCCTTTTTTTAAATCTTCTTTTTTTTGCTTCAGCACGTTAATCTGTTTTAACAAATCAAAATGCGCAAAAAGAGTGACGCTATATCGCTCTAGTTTCTATTTTCTTTTCGCCGTAATAAACATAAGTAAAAAGATTGCGATACCGGTAAGCGCGCCGAATAAATGCGCATCTACGGCAACTTTTGCGTCAATTAGGTTAGCAACTTGTTTGCTGCTACCGTCAATTTGTTCGTATCCTACTTTCAAGGCTAAGCCAAGAAGTAACAACCAACCCGACTTCATCTTTTCTTTAATATCCACACAAGCACCCCATGCGAAAATACCGTGTAGTGCGCCTGACAAACCGGCGTACCAAATCAGATCTGGAGAGAAGAAATAAAGACCGACACTGGTTCCTAAGCAGCACCACACGAAAACTTTTAAGTACAAGCCAATGCGATAATGTTCACCATGCAAGGCCCACAACAGCGCCAGACCTGCTAAATTTAAAAGTAGGTGGTAGCCATTGGTGTGCACGATATTGCCGCTGACTATACGCCAAGTCTCTAGGCCTTGAATGGCATATCTGTCGTAAGCCAAATAATTGCCAGACATAGGCTCAAAGAAAAACGCGACAACGGAGCATAGCGCTATAAATAAAGGACCAGCGCTATACTTAAGCGAAAACGGCAGTGACATCATCAGTGTTAGTTATTTTTGAATTCAGAATTTGCTGGCTATGATACAGAAATTGCCTACTGGGTGAAAACTGAAGTACACCCGAAATAAAAAAGACGACAGAAAAGGAGTGATCATGTCCTACATCATTACCGAAAATAATCAGCAATGCTTAACCATTACGCTCAACCGCACCGACAAGAAAAATGCGTTAACGCGCGATATGTACCAAGAAATGGCGAATGCCATATTAGGTGTTAAGAATGATGGCTTAACGAAAGTGGTGGTGATAAAAGGTGCCGGTGATTGTTTTACCGCGGGGAATGATATTGGCGACTTTGCGCAGCAACAAGATCACGCCCAAGTGCCTGAGACCGCTGCCTTTATGCGCGCACTTGCCGCCTGCCACTTACCGGTTATTGCACAAGTTCACGGCTTGGCGGTAGGGATAGGCACAACGCTTTTACTGCACTGCGATTTTGTATACGCCACACCAGATACCCGATTTGTTCTACCGTTCATCAACTTAGGGCTTGTTCCCGAGTATGCATCAAGTTATCTTTTGCCTAAGGTTGCGGGTCATATCAAAGCGGCAGAATGGTTAATGCTAGGTGAACCCTTTACGTCTGCCGATGCTTATCAATTTGGTATCTTAACTAAAATAATCGACGCGAAAGAAATAGAGCAAACTGTTCAATCAACGGTAGACAAACTCGTTGCCAAGCCTTCATTCTCGCTTAGACAAACTAAAGCGTTATTAAAAGGCGATGGGGAGCGAACGAACCAACAAATGAATGAAGAGTTCGATATATTTTTAGAAGCGTTGGGCACAACCGCAGCCCAAGAAGCGTTTGATGCGTTTCTAAAAAAACGGCCAATTAACCCCGAAAAATTTAAATAAGAGGAAGTATTATTTTGAGACGCAGTGCTTTGTTCAGAGCTTCAGTAGTTACACTTGCATTATCTAGTTGCTTCATTTTTGGAGCGAACGCTAAACAAGCTCGCGAAGTTGGTGAGCCTGAAGCGGCAACAGGCTACATAGAGAAAAAGGCCTTTGAAGCCAAAGACTATATGGTTGTGGCGGCAAACCCCTATGCGTCATGGGCGGGGAAAAATGTTTTAGAAAAAGGCGGCAGCGCCATAGACGCTGCCGTGGCTGTTCAATCAATGCTTTCTCTGGTTGAGCCGCAATCGTCGGGCATCGGTGGTGGTGCATTTATCCTTTATTGGGATAATAAGAACAAAGTACTTCACACCTTCGATGGCCGTGAAACAGCGCCGAAAGCTGTCAATTCTCATTGGTTTATTGAAGGTAATAAGCCAATGCGCTGGTTAGATGCCGTAGTTGGCGGTAAGTCAGTAGGCGTGCCCGGTGCAGTGAAAGCGTTAGAAATGGCGCAGGGTGAGTTTGGTAAGCTACCTTGGAATACGCTGTTTGACGATACAATCAAAACAGCTGAAGACGGCTTTAAAGTATCGCCGCGTTTAGCCAAACTTGTTGCATTGGACTATCACCCTGGTCTTAAAACGTTTCCTGCAAGCTCTACTTATTTCTTCCCTGCAGGCCTGCCGTTAAAAGAAGGCACGGTTAAGAAAAACAAAAAGTTAGCTAAAACCCTAAGAGGTATTGCGGAAAAGGGCAGCGACTATTTATTGAAAGGCGAAGTTGCCGAAAAAATAGTAAAAGCGGTAAACAGCGCTGAAATCAATCCAGGTCAGATGACATTAGAAGACTTAGCAAGCTACGAGCCTGTAAAGCGTGAACCTGTTTGTGGGTTATATCACGAAAAGCGTATTTGCGGTATGGCACCGCCTAGCTCTGGTGGTGTGAACGTTTATCAAATTCTTAAAATGTTAGAGGGTTTTAACCTTAGCCAGTATGCGCCAGATTCAGTAGAGTTTGCGAACTTGTACACGCAGGCAAGTGCGCTTTCGTATGCCGATCGCGAGAAGTTTATAGCGGATAGCGATTTTACTAACCTGCCGTTTGCGGCCATGATCAATACGGCTTATCTTGAGCGCCGGGCTGAGAATATTGCTGTTGATAAAGAGTGGCGTCGCAAGCGCGCGGGTAATCCGTACGCTGATGCGAATGTTGCGCTTGGTACGTCAATGGAACTGCCAAACACCTCCCACGTCTCTATCGTAGACAAAGAAGGTAACGCAGTATCAATGACAACCAGCATTGAATTTATGTTTGGTTCTGGGATTATGGTAGAAGGCTTCCTGCTTAATAATCAGCTTACCGACTTTTCATTTTCGCCAACTAAAAACCGTTTTCCTGTACCAAATCGCGTAGAGCCTGGTAAACGCCCTAGAAGCGCGATGAGCCCTACAATGGTGTTCGACAAAGAAGGCAACCTTGAGGTTGTTGTAGGCTCGCCTGGCGGCTCTCGAATTGTAAGCTATGTCGCTCAAACCCTAATTGGTGTTTTAGACTTCGGCTTGGATATTCAACAGGCTATCAACTTACCTAAAATAACTAATAGAAACGACTATACGGCGTTAGAGAAGGGCACGCCGATAGCCGAGCTCGAAGAGCCATTAAAAGCGCTTGGCCACAAGGTTAAAGTCGTCGATTTAAACAGCGGTCTTCACGGAATTCAGTTTAAGTCAGGTAAACTAATTGGCGGTGCAGATCCTCGCAGAGAAGGCATTGCAGTAGGGCGCTAATTTGGCGTTTGCCTAGTTAAAACTAGAGGCAGCAATGCGCTGTTGCGTGAGTGAAAGCGGAAGGTTAAATATCTTCCGCTTTTTTGTTTTCGATAGGGAGCGAGCATAGAATGTTTGGCTCTTTCTAGTTTTTACTTTTAACTATTCGATCTTTCAAGAAGGAGTAATACCGAACGAACATGTGCAGAAAAAGACGACACTGGTGTTACTTGAATAACACGCCAGCCCTGATTGTTGTATTTGGTAACTTCTTCGTTAAGGGTGTCTAAATTAAGTTGGCTAGACCAAAAGTTACGAGTTTTAAATTCAACGACTTTTTGCATTTATATAGTTCCTTCTACAGCTTTATTCTTTAAATTGTTAAATAGTAATATAACCTTCAAGGTAAGACACCGCTTGGCCTGAAATAAGCACGCGGTCGCCTGTCACTTCACATTTTACTGTACCACCTCGTTTAGATGCTTGATAAGCCATAAGCTTTGACCGCCCAAGCACTTTTGCCCAATAAGGCGCCAGCCCAGTGTGAATTGAACCGGTTACCGGGTCTTCATCACCGCCGTTCGCAGGCCAAAAATAACGGGATACGAAGTCAAATTGAGTACCCGGTGCTGTCACTACCACATCATAGGGCGCAAGTGTTTTCAGTTGTTCGCTGTCTTGAATTACACTTAAAACGTCGTCTTCGTCGGAATAAACAGCAAAATACGCTTGATCATTTTTCAAAATGCTTTTGGGTTTTATTGAAAGCCCTTGTAGTAACGCTTCAGGCACGTCATCAACAGGGTGAGGCATTCTATTAGGGAAGTCCATTTGAATGAAACCGTTTTCTTTCTTAACGACTTTCATCATCCCCACCGATTTAGCGAAAAACGAAATGTGCGGTAGTTGATAATTTTCGCTAAAAATAACAAATGCAGAAGCCAGCGTTGCATGACCGCAAAAGTCGATTTCTGTTATCGGGGAAAACCAACGTATACCAAATACACCGTTATCGTCTTCTACTAAAAATGCGGTTTCTGAAAGGTTATTTTCAGCAGCGATTTCTTGCATTTTTTCATCGCTAAGCCATTTACCCGTTATAACTACAGCTGCAGGGTTGCCTTTAAACCTTACACTAGTAAATGCATCGACAACGTTAATTTTAATTTTCATTCGAACGCGCTTTTTTTATGATCGTATTTAAGTTTGGTTTAATTGGCATTGCCTTAAATGGGCTAACGTTAGCGCCACCTGTATTTCCATGAGGTACAAGCCCAAAAACAGTTTTTGTGGCAGCACCCGCAATTCTTAAAAGCTGACCAAAAAACTCACCAATATTGCCTTGTTTCACTGCCCATAAAAGCACTTGAACGTGTACCGCTACGTGCAGTCTTGTAGAGGCTTGACCAAGAACGTGGGCATTTTCTAAGTGTGAAAAAGCACACTTTTGGTTGTTTTGGTTTTGCATTTTATGAGCGTGCGCTAGTTCTGCTTCTACATATGGGCGAATATTGCGCGTAAAGCCTTTTGCTTTGAACATAGGGTAGGTACCTTTTACTGAGATTGATTTAAACCAAGGGCTTTTTGCATCTTTTTGGTTAACCCTAACGATACTAGCTTATATGATGCGCTTAGATAATACTCTAACGCTTCATCTTCATCGTTCTCACAGTTGTATTGCTGTATCCACTTCATACCACGACTAGCAAGATAGGGCGCTGGCCTATAGCCAGGCTTTTCTTCCAGAAAATAATAGTTTTGCTCTGACGTTTTAAAGGTAAAAGCAGGGTGCCCGTCTTTGCCAATGTTCCCTATAGCAAAAACTTTCCCACCTATCTTCCATACATCTGAATTTCCCCATTGAACAACATGGGTAGTATGGGGTAGCGCTTTGCAAAAGAGATTGAATTCATCAAGGGTCATATCATTCTATTTATTGAAGAAGCTGACTAGTGGTTATTGTGCTTCTAAACTTGCTTAAACAAACTGTTTTTCAAATCACGTACATATTAAATGGCATCAGGTTACACCTAATAGCTTTGCTGCCAGTAGTGCCAACGATATTACAGCAATAAATATTTGTAAAAAAACTAATTTAGGTTTTGGCTTCTTTTCCGGCACCAAAAATTGTTTGATGTTCACCTGAGTAATCAAAAACAGCATTGAGATAAGAAGCATAGATATAGCAGCGAATGGCTTGTCTGCTTGAAAATAGCCAGCAGCTAAATAGATTGGAGCTATTGCGAAGAAAGTTAGGATAATCCTAGCCGGTATTTCATTTTTTATCATAATACTTCCTTGTGTTGGTATGAACACTGTGCTTCACCGTAATGCTATAACCAAGCAGGCGTTGAGCTTTGTTTCAGCTGCTAAGCCTTAATAGCGTCGATGACGAGTAAATAAATTCTGTCATCATTTATATCTACAGTTTTAACAGCAGTTCCTAACGATGTGTTATACGACAATATAAAACTATAAGTAACCAGCACTTTTATATTTCCCGGTCATTCGGGCTTTTGAGTGAAGCCTCCCAAGAAACGAGCGCAGCAAATAGAGCAGATACGGTCAATATAACTATAGCAAAAACAAGAGTAATCACTCCCAATATGTACGTGTCCCCATGATAGGTTTCTCCTTGACCGCCAACCGGTACAATTGGAAATATATAATTATAAATTTCGGAAGAAAAAGCTAAAAGGGCTACACCTATAAAGAAATAACCGGCATAAGCTAACAAACGCGCAACAAATAGAATTATGCCTAGGTTCCTGGGCTTTAAATTAGAGTAAGGTATCAGTTTCATCATAAGTCTTTTACATTAACTTGTTGTGCGCTATCGCTTTCAGTAAACGACTGAGGCAGTGCGGCATATCATCAAATTCAGTGAAGCCGTTATTCATGCGTCTGTCTTTGTTAATAGGCTGCTACGCGTGCATTGCTGCCATCAAAAGAAGATAAAATGTAGCAATATCACTGCTCCCATCAAGAACATATTCAATAATCTAAACCTTTTAAACTGTCTTATTTTTTCATCGGCCACAGTCGAAAAAAAACCTGTTTTGAATGATTCACTCAAATTTGCATTTGTCACTGACCACTGAGACCCACCTAAAGAGTTACGGGATAATTTCCCCCATTCTTCTGGGTAGGTGAAAGATAAATATTTACACATATCTCTAAATTTTTTTATTTGAAGAAAAATAAGTATAGATATTAGAACTAAAGGGATGAAACTTTCCATGTGATTGTAACCTCCTGTGCGCACGACGCTTAAATAAAGGGCGCATATATTAATTCTGTCTTTAATCAAAGCGATGCATTAGAGCCGCCGCTTTCGTGTCCCTGTGATACTGCGAGAAACTTACTTAAATTTTTATAACGCAGTTTTTCGAGAGATACTACAACTTATAGATTGGTTTATTTTGTATTGAAAGTAAATGACATGAAAAAAGCTGCTCAGAAATGGGTCTAGCCACAAATAATTGCCTTTTGACGCTTTATTTACCCTATTAATTCTATTTCTAACTTTGATAATCCATACAATATGGAAAACTGCGGATATTAGATGAAGAACCTTAGCCGTTACTAGTAACGCTGCTGGTGCAGGGAACAGAAAATAGTAAGCAAGCCCTAGTAACGAAAGTATGTGAATCGAAATTGCACTGGATGTAAATGCCTTTGAAATGTGACTTTCCGATGTTGAATTCAGTATTTCGGATAACTGCCACAGGCGATAAACAACGTAAGTTCCAAATGAAAAAACGCACAAAGCTAGAACCGCTACTATCGATTTTTCTTTAAACAAACTATTTATTTGTGGCATTTCTTCATCCTTGAATTAATCGTTTAAATATCAGTGTGGTCTGCTGATAGTTTTTCAAGGCTGAGAAAGTTACATAGTTAGTTCTTTGTTTTGCACTTCGAAGTTGAATTCGCGTTACATTTACTTGGCACGTTATGTTTCGTTATTAAATTTCCCAGTATAGCCAATAAGTTTCAAATTCTGGGCGCCCGTTCGTGGGCATAAAGGCGAAGACGACCAAAGGGGACTTATTCGAGTGGACGAACTTGCCTACTTGTTAAATACCACTGGCTTTACTTATAGAAGCGTTTTGATTGATGAGCGCTGTCCATTGGTCAAAGGATTTTACTCTTGAACCGCCTTCAATAAGTATTCCTTGTGCATCTATCCGAATAATATGAGGCAGAGAGCTGGTAAAATTAGCGAATAAGCGCTCTTGAAATGCTAACTCTGCGTCAGCAGATTTCCATACCTCTCCAGTGTAGCCAGTTCTTTCTAACATTCTTTCTAGACTAGCCCAATCCTCGTCTAAAGATATTGCAACAACGTGCACAGTTGGTGGGGTAGTTTCGATTGCTTTGTTTAAGTTCTCTAGCGCTTCATAACACGGAGAACACCAAGATGCGAAAAAGTAAGCGACTACAGCTTCGCCTTTTAGGTTTTGGAAGGTAATTGGTTGTTTATCTAAAGTATAAAAAGTGTGTTCTTGAACAGGCTTTCCAATAAACGCTTTAGATGCAGCAATTTTCTCTTCGTATGTCTGACTCCAAGAGCTGTTTGAGAAAATAAGCAATAATAGTAATAAACCCTTCTTCATAATGACCTCCTTACTGTCAACGTATATAACTTTCTAATAGCGAGCGCCTTTCGCGTGCTATATTCCAAGCAATTGCGGCCTCTAACAACACAAACGCGAATAGATAAATCAAATATTTCCCTTTGACTGTGCGACTCGTAAAAATTGTTGGCATATAACAACCTAGCTCAAGAAAACAGTAGGTTGACTAGGTTGTTATTCAAAGAGCCAATTAATTCATAGAAAGAAGGCTACGAGGTTTAAGCTCTAAATTACTCTCCAAGCTTTCTATTTTTAAGAGAAGATCTTGATTAGCTTTGCTTGTTTGCTCAATTTGACTCTGAAGCTTGTCTACTTTGCCATGTAAAGTACTATTTGCTTGATTTTGCTGATACAGGATAAAGGACTGCAAGCTTATTACAGATGTAAAAGCAACGGCTGATAAAACTATTTTTGTACGGCTTTTCATAGAACTTCCTTATTTGAATAGAGCTTTTAGGTTACCAATGATTTTCTTATTTTTCACATTTATTCGTATAACTTTATAATGATGGAGCACAATAGCGAATCCGCCACGAGTGTATGCGCCCTAGCAAACAATGCTATTGTAAATTAGCATGTTATTTGCAGGCGAACTACAAACTAAAACAGTAAGTTTTTTAATAACTCTGCCGCTTTGTATGCAAAGACAAAAATGAAAATTAACTCTAATATTTTAGGAGCCTTTGAATGTTTGTTTTTAACCCATACAAACGCAGGTGATGTTTTAGCTTGTTTTAAATAACCACCAAAGAAAGCTATTCCGTAAGCGCAAACAACCATAATAATCAGGCAATTTAATAGTGTGGCAGTATTCATAGTACCTCCATGTGTATATGACGCCTGAGTTAAGGCGCTATTAATGCCTGGCTAAACTGTGTAGCAACGTGGAACTGAGCCAAGCTCTAGCAGTCCCGTAGCTATTCACTTCACTGGCAATCCATAAGCCTCTGCAACTACTTTCTTGTATTTCTCCAATGATGGCAGTCCAACTTCTGCTCTTCTGTGATTTACATTCTCTTGGTCTAAAATTGGTTCGAAAACTAATTCGCCACCTACAATACTTAGTTGGGTGCCATATAGTTGTGGTTTATTCTGATAGATTAAAACCCTGTCTGTTAGTAAGGCAAACTCTTGACCCGTGACGCCTTCGCCATTCAAGAAGGATTGTTTTAAAAGTGGAAGCATGCTTTGCTTGAATTGGTAGTCTGGCGAATGTTGAACAATTAAAAACGCGGCTGAAACGCCTTCACTACCAACTAAATCTTGAGTAACCCATGAATGTTGTTTAACGATTTCTTTTAGCCTATTGGTGTTTTCTATATCAATACGCTTAATTTTTTCGAGCAAATCAGCTGGCGCTTTTTTCCATCCGGCTGTACTTATCTCATTTCTGACTTCTTGATCTGCTTTAGCCATAGATACTAGTTCTTTTTGTAGCTCTATATTTGAAGCAGCTAAGCAGTTAAATGACAAGAATATAATTAATAGAGATATACGCATTTTTTGAAATCCTTTTAGTATTGTTCTTACACACTAAAAATAAACATCCCTGTTAAGTGCATGTCACTTCGTATTCATATGGGCTGACAAGGACGCCATATTTTGTCCCAGCTAGCTCGCTGACGACATAATTCTTGCTAACTGCTTTTTCCTTAACGACCACTTTGTCTTCGTAGCTGTCGAGCCATCGCCTGAGTTGTTGGGTACTTAGGTAAAATTAGCCACAAAACAATATATAAAAAAACTGGTAAAACAAAGAAAAAGGAAGATATAAGAAACGCTATCCGAAGCCCCGCTTTACGGAGTCCATAATATTGAGAAAGACCTGAGCATACACCTGCGATAATGCCGTGTTCCCCGCGAGTGAGAACTGAGAACTTCCTATGTGGCATAAAACCTCCTGTTTCATGAAGAAAAAATCTTAGTAACCAGCTTACAGATTACAAGACACAAATGACAGCTAGCAAACTAAAAAACTAAGCGCAGACTCGAAGTAGACGCTTGTTTGTTTTAATAGAGTACTCATAAATAAGTCTCTACTAAGGCAACATCAGAACATCAGTGGAGCTGATTTCTGTTTATGAGTACCTAACTTTTAAATGATAAGAGCGAATGTTTGTGGAATATCGGCAAAACCGCTGCATGTATGTGTCCCTTCGCGAGCCTTATTATACTTCATACGCATTGGGTATTTTCGCCAACAAATCTGTGACACCTAAATCTATACCAGACTGAAAAAGCAATGTAGAAATTTGACCTCGATGATGAGTTTGATGGTTAAAAAAGTGTTGTATGAGGTGCGAAAAAGGCTTTTTGAAAGGGACGCCATTTGAATTTTGATAGGATAAATCACTGTCCAAAAGCTCATCGCTGAGCTGATTAACAAACTCCAGAATTACGTCATCTAATCGGTTTCTTTCATTTTTTAGCTTTGCAAAGTCGCTAAACAGTATTGAATCGAGATTTTCTGGTAATGGCGTCATTGCGAGGCTATGCAATGAACTAAAATTTGAGGGATGAGACGCAAATCGTTTTAGCCAAATGACATCGGCGACTAATATATGATTAAGGGTTCCGATAATGGAACCAAAGAAAGCGCCTTTGTTTTCTGAAAGTGAATCTCTACTTAAATGTGACGCAGCCGAGTAAATGGACTCATTTATCCATTTATTGTACTCAGCCATTAATTTGAAATTGCTTTTCAAAGACATAATCTGAACTTGGGCATAACTTTAAAATAAGGGGCGTAGGCACGTAAGGCATAATGGCGAAACCGCGCATGAATTTGTGCCCCAAACCGCCTGCGGGCGACATAACTTTGTTGTTAGGTACTATGGAGCAAAAACAACAAAAGCAGCCCTAAGTAAAATAATAAAAACACCATAGCCTAGAAGCGAAATAGAACGCCTACGGCGTTTAGGCAGTAGCTCTTTTACAACAACTGTATCGTCCTTTTTTAAAGACGCTCCCCAGATAAAAAACCAATATACACTGAGCGCATAAGAACTAGAACCGATTTGAACGGTAGCGTTATGCCTAGGCCAGAAACAAAAATACTTAGAGTAAGCAATAGTGCCACCGATCTTCACTTCAAACTTTGTGGTAAAGCGGTCATAAGATACGCAAACCATATTATCAGCTACGATGTGTCGATGTTTTTGAAATCTTTCGAAGCTCATATCCGTGAAGCACCGAATGCTGAGCTTTGGCGCGCAGACGAAGGCGAGAACCGCGAAGTACCCAGGTAGTGTCTTAGTGACTGCAGGGAATGACAATAGCGCATCGTTAACGGCCGGCCCATATAACAATAAATGTCCCCACCGACCATAGACCAATGAACGTATAAAAAAACGCCAGCGCGGTGTTAAACCCGAGAACAGTATTCCAAATTAAGCCATTAAAATTATGACGCTCTCTAGCTTTTTTTCTTAAAAGAATAATCGAGGTTGGGATTAACAAAATTGCAGAGATTAATGCTAAAAAAAAGACAGAAAGAAGACCAATCCCAAGCGCCACTGAGCCTTGCGCATCAGGTGAGTCTAGTCGCTGCGCAAAAGACATGTAATAGGTAAAAGCTAAAATTGATATGATTAATCCGAAAATTTGAGTTACTTTCATACGACTCTATTTTCCTGGCTGCTAACGGCTCGAACAAAGGGAAAAATACGCGGCTACAACACCAAACGAAGTGTAGGGAGCCCAGGTGATTTTGTCCTTGGCAAGCGCAGCAAGCGTTAATGTGCTTGTGATGTGCGTGTAGAAAGCAGTTTTTTGTTTTGTATCATCTTATATGAAAAGTAGATAGTAATAAAAGGGCAAATAAACAGCGCTTTGTATGAAAAAGTGACTGGGTATGTATTTGGTAAACATAGTCCGATAGCGATAGCAAAAAGAAACGAAGTAATGCCTAAACAGCTGAAGATCAAAAGTGAATAGAGTGCAATTTTAAGCAGAGTGGAGGGCATTGGAAAAATTGCTTTTTCAATGAGCTTATACCCCGTAATGAAGAATACAATTGTTACCAAGTTTGCAAAAAATAGTTCCATTTAAACATTCTCTAGCACTTCCGCTTGAGCAGCTTGTTATAATGACTTTTCAATAGGCTTTGAAATTTCCTGTCCGCCAAATATAAAAGCTAACATAAACGTTAACTCATCTAATAGCCATAAATTAGCTAATCCCGTTAGAAGCAATACAATTATTAAGGCAATACCAGGTATAAAAAATGTGAGAAAACTATTTTTCCTTTGGCTTGGGAACAGTGTTAAGTACAAAAAAGCTAAAACAACGCCGCAAAAAGCTGATAGCAAATAAGGCATTAAGTTGATAGGGGTTATCTCGACTTCTGAATAAAAGCCACGCATGAAAAAAAGCGTTAATGCCATTACAACTGACATTATAGTTGCTGATTTTATATTTTTCGGTGTAAGAAGCATAGTGATGTTCCTTATCGTTATAGCACTAAGCTAAGGGGGGAAACGTAAGTCGAAAGTAGCGAAGCCGCCCTGCGTATATGTGTCCCCGCGCCCCGCGAAGCGAAGAGCGTCTTGCGCGTTCTTTAGATTTCATTGTTAAACTTTTCTGCATAATCAATAACTTTTCTAGCAAGATAAGTCGCGGTTTTTAAATCTATTTCGTTAACTGAACCGTCCAAGCTTTGCGCTGTAACACCTGAATGACAACCTAGCCTATTTACGCCTTTTGCTGTGTCGTGATAAGTGGCGTCCAGATTAACCCAAAGCATTCCGTGTTGACTGGCCAATACCTGCATGTATGCAAGTGAGGATGACTGATCTCCATTGAGCCCAGTGCCTGACGTAACACCCGCGGCTAGCTTACCCGCCCACTTTTGTTCAGCCCAGAAATCACTTGTGGCGTCGGCAAAAGCTTTGAATTGAGCGGATACACTGCCCATGTAGGTTGGTGAGCCAAAAACGATCGCATGGCATTTATGTAATTGTGAAAAGAGGTCGGGGTTTTGAAACCGGCCATCTATAATCTGATTGCCTTCAATCTTGTGGATGATGAGTTGACAACCATAAGCTTCAAGCTCTGTTATTACAGCTAGCATTAATTGGCCGGTTACGTCTGTGTTAGTAAAATAAACAAGTCCGATATTTAACATTGTACTAAAATTCCAAAACTACCATTGAGAAACGTAACTTTTAAATAAAAGGCGATAGCACGTAGGGCATATTTTTTGTTATGTAATATTTCCAATACATCAACTTTTGTCATGGCCTAAATCCAAGTGCGCAACTATGTAGCCGTATTGCTTATCGGTGATTTTCTCTTGCTCATGTAGCGATTTTGCTAATTCGAAGCTCCATTGCTTACCTTTAGGTGGCTTCGGAATGGATAAGTCTAATTCGAGTAGTTCTCTTCGAATTACAGTATTACCTTTTTCGGCTGCCTGTTTTGCACAATAACTTAAAATGTACTCGACGGCATATTTGTCTACGCTAGGTTCCCAAGTATATTCCACTTCACAAGCGAATTTGGTCTCTCCTTCTGGAGTCATATACTCTAAGCGACCAGTCGTGCAACCCGCTAGTAACAAAAGAGAAAAAGCTATACTTGAAAACTTCACCTTATTTTTGATTTCCTTTGGTCACATAACCTTTACGAAGTGAGTGGCTTGTTTTTTGTTAGGTACGCAGTTTCAACTGCCAATAGCCGACGTCCAACCACTTATCAAACTTAAAACCGACATTGCTAAAGTGAGCAACTTTTTTCATACCCAGTTTCTCGTGCAATGCGACACTTGCAAGATTTGGTAGCGTAATGCCTCCGATTACGGAGTTTACGTCAAGTAAATTCAAATTCTTAAGTAATTCGGTGTATAGAAGAGTTCCATAACCTTTACCGTGATGCTTTTCGGAGACGTAAACTGAAGACTCTACAGAAAATCTGTATGCAGCTCTCTCTTTCCATTTGGTCGCGTACGCATAACCGACGATAGAACCACTGATTTCCATAACAAGCCACGGAAGATTGGAACTACGTGATTTTTCTACTCTATTTTGAATGTCGGTGCTTGAAACGGTAGTTTCTTCAAACGTAACAGAGGTATTTGAAACATAATGGTTATATATTTTTTCGATACTTTCATAATCTTCAGGTTGAACTTGCCTAATCAATTCATGCTCCATATGTCAATTAACCTCACAGTACCTAATGCCAGCATATAAAAAATGTCCCAAAGAGCGCCAGTGAACGCCAATATGCTCTTGTTAGGAGACCTCACCTGAAACATCCTTTTTTCGATAACCAACTTTTATTGCAATGAGCATCACCGAAACAGAAATAATAAAATCAAAATATAGTGTCGGAGAAGTATATATTTGCTTCATTGCCACGGATAAAAAAACATTCAGAATCATCGCACTGAATATATAAACGATAAATCCATGGCTATATGGTTTCGAATTCAAACCTCTAGCAAAAGACCAGTAGGTTAAAAATGAGCTAATGCCAACCACTGGATAAGAAAATATCAAATAGGCAGTATCAAAAGAATTAATCTCTAGTCGTGCCAATAAGAGGTAGATCCCTGCGGCACAAAACGAGGGAATCAAAACATTCAGCGGTATAAACCAAAAAATCCTTTTAACCTGATACATACCTTGGTCTCCTAACTTTTAAATAGGGGGCGCAGGCATGTAGGGCATAATGGCGAAGCCGCCCTGCGTATATGCGTCCCAGCTAACGCCGTGAGTGCCAACAGTTGTTTGTTAAACACGTACCTAAAGCGATCTCGAAATTTGTTTGCACATAGATACGTCATTAGCGCTAGCGCTACTATATTTTTCGCCATTCTTTCTGAAAACTAGCCGACAGGTTTGGCTTCTTCCATCTGGATCGAAAGTTGATTTTGGATTATCCAATACTATCCGCTTATTTGCAGGGTAAACAAAGTGTAATTCGATAGTCCCACTCCCTTTGTTATGAAAAGCGTAAAAAACGTCAAGATATTGTTTGTAACCATAGTATGTACACAATATTGGTACCACAGGAGAAAACAATATGATTTTATATAAGCTCAAGGCTGTATCGTATTTAACCTTATAAATTAGGCCAACAACAACACTTAAAAATGCCGCTACAATGGAGACATTTCTGATGACCTCAAAATGGAAGAGAGGTATAGCAGGATCTGTTAATGTGATATCCATGACAAGTGTCTAACGCTTAACATTTAGGGATTTTAGGAGCGCTTTTCAGCGAGTAAAATTCCCACATAATATTTTTCTTAAGTGCGTTTTAAAATTATATTTCGGTCTTTTTAAATCTATAAGCAAAACGATCTTGCAAACCTTCATAATCACCCCACGGTTTAGTGTGATCATCTTGCTTGTTTCTGAGCACAGATGTTTGGCCATCAAATACAAAACCCGCTTGCTCCAGTTCTGATTTGACGAAATGCTCTCCAATCCGGTGAAGATCGCTTATATTAGTCAAACCCGAATCCGGCTTAGCTGCGTTGTCTAATATAATCAAGCTTCCACCTGGCTTTAATGCATCCATTAAACTAGTCAATAATTCATCACTCATCTCATTATTTAGATAGATGTCATGCAGAACAAAAAAAATGATGATTGCATCCAATTTATTGGATTGAATTTCGTTTTCAGCAAGCACTTGCGCATGTTCATTTAAAGAGTGCTTACGAAGTGAAATAACATTTGACAGTCTATTGTTTTCAAGACGTTCTTTGTTATAAAGAAAGTGCGCATATACTTTGCCAGATTCGCCAACTAGCCACGATAGCAATTCTGTTGTGTAACCACCACCTGCACCAAGCTCGAGAACTTTGTCGCCCTTTTTTATCTGAGTAAAAGGAAGAATATCTAACGGTTTCCGCTTTTGATCGTATGCGAAGTCTGCTTTTAGCCTTGCAGGGTTATTGATCGCTGCATCATATATGTCATTGGCACTAGCTTTTGAGAGCAATGAAATGCTCAGTATCAGAAGCGATACAATATGAAAACGCTTAGTGTGTCTAAATTCCATTTATTACTCCATATTTTGATTTGGCAAACAAAGCACTTAACTTTTATATAAGGGCGATAACGCGTAGGGCATAATAGCAAAGCCGCCCCAGGGAGCTTGCGACCGACTACAGCGGCTTGTTATATGCTCTTGATTGCTTACCCAGTAACTTTGTTTTGTTTAAGTTCGTGAGACTTTTCAGCGAACCCCTTGTTAACACCTTCAACAAATGGCCCTGCGGATAGAGATAGAAAAAGACAAAATGAGCCAAGTAACATCATATTCCGGTTATTTTTCCTGTACCCGAAACTGATAAAACAAACAAAAAAGATAAAAAGAATAACTTCAAAATAAAACATCATAATTCCTTTTTTTGCAAATGAAGTGATGGGCATATAACGTCCCGTCTTAAGTGGCTTGTTAGCCATACTTTGTTACCAAACCTTCCACCAAGGTTTTTGTATACCTGGGTGAGTTATTTTTAATAGTTGAGGTTCACTTTTATTCCCAGATCGAGATACAGCAATAATCTGAACCAAAATATTTATGGGTTCTTGTTCCTCATAACTCCCGTCTAACCAAAGAAAACTAAATAGCTTTTCATTTTCCATAAACTTCGATGGTACGACAGGGGATTCGTAAAAAAGCTGATCTTCAAATTCACCTTCAACAATTTTAAAAATATAACCTTGTTCATGAGAGGGTAAAGTCTCTAGTTTTAAATTGATAAAGCCCGCATCAGAACATGAACCATGATTTCCATCATCTGTTCCTCTGTGGATTGAATCAACTTTAAAAGTTGGTGTAGTAACTTCATCTGAAGAATTTTCGGATATTACGAAATCATCAAACGCTGGAGCAAAGGAACATGCTGCAGCCTTAAAAGCTAGGATATTTAATACCAATAATAGAAAACGACTCATAACTTCCTTGTTTAGCTAACTTTTAAATAAGGGGTGATAATACTTAGGGCATAATAGCGAAGCAACCCTGCGAGTGAGCGTCCTAGCGACCGAAGGGAGTGCCAACAGCGTTTTGTTAGCTTTGTTCTTTGACACTGCGCAATGCCACGTATAGTAATACCCAAATAGCAATTACTGCAAAGTTGGTAGAAAACGAACTATCTCCAATTGACCAAGATAGAGTAAATTGAAGTCCAGTATTGAAATAGAATGACAGGCGCTCAGTTTCAAAACTGAAAATCTGAAAAACATAAAACCAAGTAGAAAACCGTAATGCTTTAAAGCTGTTTTTGTAGACGAGAATGCAAATAAGAGCGTTCACCAATAAGATAAAAATCAAGGGAAGAAAAGCGAAATTACTTGTTAATTTATCCGGTTGAATAGCGAAAAAAAGAGCAATCACGCTGAATAAACCGACCACCGTATTAATAGCCATGACCCAGTATGCAAGCTTTGTGAATTTAGTGTGGCTAAAGATGAACTTACCTCTCAGAAGCTAACGCAAGGCTAACGGGCAATAATACTGCGGTAAAGTGCGCAGCACCGCAGTGTTATTGTCCCAGTGACCGCAGGGTAAGAGTTGAGCGCCTTGTTATATACCTTACTTGCCATTAAACAAAACCGCCGCTTCGTAGACCAGTTGTTCATATTGTTTTTTGGTTATAACACCTGAATCCAATTGTTTTCGAGCTTTTTCCGCACTTAATATATATTCGTATTCTATAGCAGCTAAGATATAACCATACTTCTGCTCGGAGAGATGGCCTGATTTATAGCTTTCATACGCACTCCGTTTGTTCCATGTTTGACTATTGGGTGGAGAAGGTAAGCTATAATCGTTTTCTAATATAGTTGGGTCGGATATGACCTTTCCGTTTTCAAGGTGCCCTTTAGCACAAAGATATAAAATGTAGTCAACGGAGTCTTGTACGCCATGCAAATGCCAATTGAATTCAGCTGTGCAGGAGTCTAACAATTCACCTTCTTTACTCAGGATGTCTACTCTACCTTTTGCGCATCCCAAAAGGAGCATAGTTGAAAGAATGACTAAAAATAACTTCATATTTTAAATACACATAACGCCCAACTTTGGGGCACAAATACGTAGGCTAAAATAAGGAGCGAAGCGACGGGAGCCTACGTGTTTGTGTCCCAGCGAACGCAGTGAGCGCCAACAGTTGTTTGTTAGCAGCCAATGCAACTCAAACCTTGTCGATCTTTAAAATTCCGTTTTCCTGTTTAGGCAGGAAAACAATAGTCACACACTGTCCGTTTTTTATAAAGGTGTTGTGATTCCGATTAGCAAAAAAGTATTGTTCCGTAGCGTAATCGTTATATTTAAATTTTACATTTGAAATAACGAACATTTCTTCCCTGCTGTTACCTCGTATTATTTTATGGTCGGTTATACACCCCGATATGATCTGAGTCTGGTTGGTCAAAATAGCATTTTGGACGTTATGAACTCTTAAGCCGTTTAGTAGTGATGTGGTAAAGGCAACTAAAAATATGCTAAATGCAATAACTACGATGTGTTTAGGCTTTAACTTGGTTAAAGTTGAGAGCGACTGTAACAGAGTCGTGAATTTGAAAGTCGCAACAAGGACTGCGGCAGCGATTAACAAACCAATTGAATTGAAACTAGCGCTGATAGACTCCACGTTACTTAGGAAGTAGGTGCTACTTGAAGGTTCTAACATCGTACTAATTTTGAGTTCCTAGACTTGGCTACTAGACACAATGACTCCCTGTAAAAGTGCTAGCCCCCGCATTTTCGTGGGTTAACTTTTCAGCCAGAGCCATAATTAGTTTGTTCAATACTAAATCAATTTGGAGGCTAGCATGAACAAACATAGCATGATTTTTATCGGGTTGGATACGCATAAAGAGTTTCATGAGGTTGCTTATTGTGAAGAGCAGCGTGGCGCGACGCCCGTTCATTATGGGCGTATTCCCTCGTCTAAGGTCAGTGTCAAAAAGCTAATTCGCCAATTTGAATCGAAGTATCCTGGCGCAACACTTCACGTTGTTTATGAAGCTGGACCGTGTGGTTACTGGATTTATCGGCTGATTACGAGCTTGGGACATCGTTGCTACGTCGTGGCTCCATCTCTTATTCCCAAAAAGCCAGGAGAGCGAATTAAAACCGACCGCCGAGATGCGCTTAAGCTCGTTAGGTCACTAAAGTCTGAAGACCTTACACCCATCTATGTGCCCGAGCCGGAAGATGAAGCGGTTCGTGATTTATCACGTGCTCGTGAAGCGGCAATGAAGGATTTAAAAGAAGCAAAGTACCAGCTTAAAGCCCTACTGCTGCGCAACAACATTCGTTATGAGGGTACAGCCAACTGGTCGAAGAAACACCTTCGCTGGCTCACTGAATTAATATTGCCTCATCCGGCCCAGCAAATCGTCTTGCAGGAGCAACTACAAACTATAGAAGAGCGTATCCGGCGACTGGAAAGGCTCGACAATGAGTTAACCCACCATGTGCACCAATGGCGTTATTATCCGGTGGTGAAAGCCGTTCAGGCGATGCGCGGTGTTCGATTGCTCGTTGCTGTTGGCGTGGTAGCAGAGCTTGGCGATTTAAACCGCTTCGACCATCCAAGAAAACTCATGGCATATTTAGGTTTAGTCCCCAGCGAACAGTCATCAGGCGGAAAGCGGCACTTAGGTGCTATTACTAAAGCGGGAAATGGCCGAGCAAGGCGTTTACTGATTGAGGGGGCGCACAGCTACCGTTATCCGGCTAACGTCTCTACTGAATTACAGTTAAGGCAGGAAGGCTTACCTAAAGACATCGTCGATATTGCTTGGAAAGCACAGCTGCGTCTGTGCAAACGCTATCAGCGCATGAGTAAAAAGGGTAAACACTACAATTTAATCATCACCGCGATAGCCAGAGAAATGGCGGCATACATCTGGGCTATTGCAAAGGAAGTGGTACTCACGCCGGTAAACCCAAAATTAAGACTAAGCCGAGTACCTGCATGAAAAACGAGTTTGAGCTAACACATTTGGATCAGGCCGCGGGATGTGGCACAACCTACGAGGGCGTTATGATGGCAACAACCTAACGGTTGTTGAACCACGAACCTAGACTGATGAGAAGGTGCTACGGCGGAACATGTAAGGTCAGCTCTGCTTATTTATTGAATAAGTAACCTACGAATACCAGCATAATAACCGACGACATTACTGCCTCATCCGGTGCGTTAGCTCATTTATTTTGAGTAATAAAGAATACTAATTGAGGGCTGAAAGAGTGTCAGGGAAGCGCTCGTTCAGGGTTGACAAAGGGAGTCATACCAACGCTTAAATATGGGGCACAAAAAGGCAGGCTATAATGGCGAAGCCGCCTGGCTGTTTGTGTCCCAGCCCGCCTGCGGGCGACATAATTTTTTTGTTAGCTATCAGTCTCGAATTCGATTGTAGCATCCTCGAAAATCGGTACGAAATCTTCGGTATTTTTTAGCTTTAAAAGTATTGATAAGTTAACACTTTCGAGATCGGGCGGTAGTTTTTCAAACCCCGAGTTGACAGAGAAAGCAAATTTTCCGCCACTACTATTCGTCAGCAATTGCTGGACTTCTTGAAAACTTTTAACAGATTCTGCGTTCAAATTGAAAGTATATTCTATTTTGGCCTCGTCAACACTAAGCCAGCCTTCTTTGGCTGGAATAGAGCGTCTTTCAATTAACGACAATGGAAATTTATAAATTCTATTTCCTAGGTCAGTTTCTAGTTCAAGCCCTAAATCAACTTTCTCAATATCAATTTCGACAGGCTGATCGATTATGACCTTTGCTTTGATGTCTGCGGGTTCAAGGGCAACAAAATCACTCTTTTGAAAAGAACTGAATTCTAACATTGTACTCAGCGGGATACTCGCACATCCACCAAGAATAAAAACCATTAAAAAACAAACTATCTTCATTTAAAACATCCTTGTGATGGCTAACATTAAGCAAAGCGGCGCAGTTGCGTGGGGCATTATGGCGAAGCCGCCCCGCGTAAATGCGTCCGAGCGACCGAAGGGAGTGGTCTTAAGCGCCTTGTTATAAGCAGAGCCAGTTCCTTTGGTCTTTTTAAAAACTGTTGAAGCCAGCATACGATTGATTGTTAACACAGACAAGAAAAACGACTGTGCATTGATGTTTTTTATTTGACTGAAGCTAGCCGCCATTTGAACTGTCAAACGCATTGGCGCTTGTAAACGTAGAATAATACCTTGGCGATAAAGCGCCTAATGCGCAACCTTTGAATTGAAAGCGGCGGATTTAAACCTGCCACAAGCCAGAGCGGTGCTAATGAAAACAGGTGAGGGTAGTTGTACTGGGATTTTTATGAAGCCAAACGCAGTTTAGGCTGACGCCTTATAACACCCCACTAAGGGGCAGTAACACGTAGGCTAAAATTAGGAGCGAAGCGACAGAGCCTACGTGTTACTATCCCAGCGAGCGAAGCGAGAGCCTTGAGTGGTTTGTTATGCACGCACCAATACATCATACCGCTAGCGAAACTTCAAACCAGCTATATGAAACTTGCTTAGTTAACGGTGTTTCATAAATCAGAATTTCCACAATTTCGCCTTCTTTAAATTTGTTTGGTATTGGTAAAAACCTTGAAACACCTGCTGAATTCTCTATTTCTATTCCGTTTGAGTTAGTCGATATGATCCTGCCTTTAACTGTTTCTTGAATTCGGGGAGAGTCATATAGATATATCCCACAAATGAGAACTAAAGCACCGAATGAATACCCGAGGGCTTTTTTGAGGTTCACTATTTACTTTTCCTTGTAGTGCATAACTTTTAAATAAGGGGCGCAGGCATGTGGGGCATAATGGCGAAGCCGCCCCGCATGTATGCGTCCCAGCGAACGCAGTGAGTGACTTAATTTTTTTGTTAGGTGACATTCCCTAAACATCACCCTTGGGTAAGACAACAAGTAAAAAAGTAGCCACAGGTCCTAGAAAAATAGAGATTAGAAACCAAATTAGACCGCTGCGGCATTTGGACTGTGCTAAACCAGCATTGATCAAAGCCAGTGTTCCCCACCCGACAAAATACTGGCTGCTATTTGCAATTCCATCTGACATTACCATTTCCTTGTGAATTGAGACTGTTTGAGATTATAAAATGTATAGTTAAAACTACATGACGCTATGTTGCAAATCAGTGGCACATAACTTTTAAATAAGGGGCGCAGGCATGTGGGGCATAATGGCGAAGCCGCCCCGCATGTATGCGTCCCAGCCCGCGCAGCGGGCGAGCTTGATTTTTTTGTTATACACAAGGCTATTCCTTAACAAGCTTAAGCACTTCACTGTTTTCTGAGTCGAAGACAGATAGCGATGTGCTATTTAACTTGATTGTAACGAAAATATATTTGTCTTCGTAGCCATTGTACATTTCCCCGACCCACTCAGTTTCTGTTGATTGAACAATATTTTTGATGATCGTGAGGCCAGAGTTTTGTTTATGAGTCTGGTGTTCTTTAACACTTGCTACACCAGTTGTTAAATTGAATTCGATTAGAGCTGGTTTTGTTGCCTGTTTCCAAACGCCTTCTATCGTTGATGAAGCAAATGCACTCATCGTTACTAAACAAGTGCCTATAAAAGCAAAAAATAGAAGAGACGTTTTGGTTTTATTCACTTTAATCTTCCTGATGTTGCGCATTGTGTATAACTTTCCAATAACGGGCGCAAACATGTGGGGCATAATGGCGCAGCCGCCCCGCGTGTATGCGTCCCAGCGAACGAAGTGAGTGAGTTGATTGGGTTGTTATGTGCTTTCACCTTAGTTGAGCTCCACACTTTCCGCACTTTTTAGCAAACAGCTGCACCCCAGGGTTTCCTGAAGCACGCGGTATCGAGTTGCATTTAGGGCATCGATACCATGTAAAAGTAGCAAACATAAAACCTAGCACCATGATGACGAAAGGAAAACCGGGATTTATGTATACGGACGAAAAAGAATTAATAACGACTACAACGGCAAAAGGGAGCGCGAAAACAAGCAAACCCCCTAAGAACTTTTTCTCTCTTGCTGCGAATTCAGTTTTAATTTTAAAATCTGGCATAGTCTAGCGGCACATAACTTCTAAATATGGGGCGCAAACACGTGTGCAATAATGGCGAAGCCGCGCACGAGTTTGCGTCCCAGCGAGCGGCAGCGAGTGACATAATTTGTTTGTTATGTAGCGTTTTAAAAAAGAGCATGCCAGATAAATCCGTAGAGCACAAAAATCCCGAATATTTGAAAATACTGTGTTTTGCTTACGCTACCACTTCTAGCAGACATGTAGCCAAAGTGTGTTACAACCATAGCCATAACTAAAGGGAGAAGGTAAAAAAACATCCCGGGTTGATAAATTTTAGGAGATGGCTCAGATGCATGGGTAAAGATTGAGAGTACATACGTGAGAAAAAACAACTGAAATGCTAGGTATCGAGGAAGAGTACCTATGACTAGTTTATTCTGCATTGTGAATGTCCATATCCTTCAAGCTACATAACACCCCAAGAAGGGGCAATAACATGTGGGCTATAATACGGAACGAAGTGACGGGAGCCCACGTGTTATTGTCCCGCTTACTTGGTTTGTTATGTGGTCTACTGCGTAACCATATAAGTCTCGGCAAATAAGAACCAGTCCTTTTTGTACATGCATTCTACGATAAACGCATATTGGACATTTTGACTAGGTAATTGATTATCAACTAAATGATCTTTCATTTCACTTTTACAGAGTGCAAAGTCCTTTTTAGCTCCGACTATATTGTCATCGACAGGGGGAATTTCAGTGTTTCTAACCCAATGAGTAACGTACCCAAAATAGTCGTAGTTATCCTGATACGAGAAGCTTAATTCTACTTCTTTAGGCTTGGTCGCCGTGCAACCGCACAAAACAACTGCAAGCAAAATGTTAATACATCTAGTCATTCTCAATTGCCACATAACTTTCCAATAACGGGCGCAGACATGTGGGGCATAATGGCGAAGCCGCCCCGCGTGTATGCGTCCCAGCGAACGAAGTGAGTGAGTTGATTGGTTTGTTAGGTGCGCTCACGCCAAGACCCCATTTAGCAGCATACTAGGCATAAAAAAGTAAAAAGCCAAAAAGCCCGAACTTGTAAATAGAAGTGCGACGGCACAAAAAGAAGCTTGAACGAAGAATACGGAAGGTTTAGCAGATGCACTATGCCTAAAAGCTACTACTGAAGTTTGTAAACATTCTTTAATTGCTTGGTATTTTGTTGAGAACCAAGAAATGATGGGAGCTAGGCTAGCAAAAACGAGAGCAAATGCGATTTCCACACCGCCTAATTGGACTAAGAAGGCTATCTCTGGCAAAACTGCCGCCGCAACAACCATTGCGATACCGATAACTGCGCGTTGTAGATTAGTTAATTCATTCCATGATTTCATTATTTTTCCTTTTAGCACCTAACGGCCCGCATAACGGGCAAAAATACGTAGGCTATAATACTGAGCGAAGCGAAGGGAGCCTACGTGTTTTTGTCCCAGCGAGCCCGCGAGCGAGTTTATGCGTTTGTTAGCTGCAATTGCTCAAATCGACATTAACATAGTTGATAACTTCGTTTGAATCTCCTTTAACAACAGCTCCAATACAAACTTTTGTGCCGGGATATAGCGGCTTGAAGCTGCCAACGCCATACGTCTCGCCTTTGTAGTTTACTGCTGCATAATATGGATAACCTACATATTTCGAGTATATTCCTTTTCCTATTCTCGGCGCACTCCATTTCGGAAATTCGATGACTTCTGCTGGAAAGTGGTTTCTTATTTCAACTTGCGGAGTTTTATACTCGAAGAGATAAAGCCCGAATAAAGCTAAAGGCAATACTATCAACGTCATTGTTGCAATAAGCCTTACTTTGACTTTGGTTTTTATTCTGACTTTGTATCGAGTTTCCATTTTGCAGCTAACTTTCCAATAACGGGCGCAAACATGTGGGGGCATAATGGCGTAGCCGCCCCACGTGTATGCGTCCCAGCGAACGTAGTGAGTGAGTTTATTGGGTTGTTATATGCCTTGTTTATTAAACCTGATGACATCTTTGTGTAATCCATAAGACATGCTCAATCCAAGCGTATCGTTAAAATAGAACTGAATATATCCATTATTGAGCCTAGCTTCCCAGTTACTGATATTGTCGTAGCGAGAAAGGTATAGATTTACTTTTTTCTGTCTCCCAAGGTTCCAAGACCTTCCAATGGGATCGTCGTACCAAGAACTTGAAACAATGCCATCCGTTTCATAAATAGCTACATTGTAAGCTGCATTTGAAACTTTATATTGCCTTTCCTCTTCGGACTCAAAAAAGACGGGGCTGCCAATCTTTTTTAATATAGCCAATCCATCTTCTATTGGAATGCCTAAAGGCACGTGAGGGCTTTTGAGTTTTTTAAACCAGATAATGTCCGTATTCCTTTGGCATATAACAATTTAGTGTCCGGAAAAAATCCTTTATGCAAAGTGGAAAATATCCGTATATCAGTATTGTGTTGCTTTAAGTTATCACCCTAAAACAACACATTAAACAAAAAATAAATGTATCTGAGCTTAAAAGCCGGAAAACATCCTTTTTATTTTTACTTATCGTAAAAATAGTGGGTGCTGTATATAAGTACAGTATTTACTTTATTTGTTATAAATAGGCGTCAGGGTGAATTTTGTTTACCTTCCATTCGCCATCTTCTTTTATCAAATCTAGGCTTCGAAGGTCTTCTACTTTGTCGCCATTATAGTTTCCGCTCAAAAATACGGTAATAGTGGATTTCTCTGAAAATTCGTTTCTACCAATCTTACCTGCACTTTGCGGGGTTACGGTTACAGTGTCGTACTTTAAATTAAGCAAATGTCGTTGAACGTTACTATTGGTGTGGTATCGCGTTAGTATGCGCGACATTTTTTCACTGGATAGGCGTATTGCTGTGTCAAGATTATCGTCTTCGTAAACACTTTTTAGGAACATAACTGTGGTGTATTCAGGTGTGCTTTCGTCAAGCATGCCATACCGCCCAATTCCTTCTTTTTTCTCACCACAAGCCGATAAAATCAAAACTGTAAAAAGCCCTAATAGGGCGTACCACATACGCGTTTTCATTTGGGTTACCTTAATATAAAGAGGTCCGTTTCTTATTGATAGTTTCATATCTTAGCTAAGTCAATATAACGACTGCCAAGAAGTTTGCTAAGCGGATTATTCACAAAAAACTGTATAAAAGCAAAGTGACGATAGGGTTTTACAAATTGTTGTTAAAACAAGGTTTTATTTGAAGCATAAAAAAACGAGGCACCGGGCCTCGTTTTAGCATTATTGAAATTGAAAGGCAGTTATTGCACTTCTTCTTGCTCGTCGAACGCACCAGCAAATAGTGGGCTGCTTAAGTAACGTTCTGTACCACTTGCTAGAAGCACTACAACTACTTTATCTTTATTTTCTGGGCGTTCAGCAAAACGCTTAGCGGCAACAACGGCAGCACCAGAAGAAATACCCGCAAGAATACCTTCGTCGGTCATTAGCTTGCGCGCCATTTCCATACATTCGTCGTTGGTAACTTGTTCAACTTCATCGATTAGGTCTAAATCCAGGTTACCTGGAATGAAACCTGCGCCGATACCCTGAATTTTGTGTGGTCCAGGGGTTAGTTCTTCACCCGCAAGCGCTTGGGTAATTACTGGTGAGTCTGTTGGCTCAACGGCAATAGAAGTAATCGCTTTACCTTTTGTGTTCTTAAGGTAGCGACTTACACCCGTAATAGTACCACCCGTACCTACACCTGCTACGAAGGCATCAACTTTACCGTCGGTATCTTCCCAAATTTCAGGCCCTGTCGTTTTTTCGTGAATAGCTGGGTTAGCAGGGTTGTCGAATTGTTGAAGCAACACGTATTTGTCTGGATCTGATGCCACAATTTCTTGTGCAGCGGCAACGGCACCTTTCATGCCCTTAGGCGCTTCAGTAAGAACAAGGTTTGCGCCCAGTGCTTTTAAAAGTTTACGACGCTCAAGGCTCATGCTGCTAGGCATGGTTAGCGTTAGCTTGTAACCGCGAGACGCTGCAACAAAAGCTAATGCAATACCTGTGTTACCACTGGTAGGCTCTACAATTTCTTTACCTTCGGTAAGGACACCGCGCTTTTCAGCATCCCAAATCATGTTTGCGCCAATGCGGCACTTAACGCTGAAGCTTGGGTTACGCGATTCAATTTTTGCGTATACATTACCTGATGTTACGCGATTTAGCTTAACTAGTGGCGTGCGGCCAATAGATAGGGAATTGTCGTCAAATACGTTCATTATAAATCCTTACCTCGTTCCTTATTTTATAGGAAACCCCGTCTGTCGTGATCTGTACGACCTTTTTAATAGTTAATAATTCAACGCGTGTGATAGTTAATAATTCACAGCCTGAATTAGGGGATTTCGTCATACCCCTATATCATTGGTCCCAATCAGTAAAATGCAAAGTGCTTTTTAGCTATATGTTATATCTATGGGCAATCATGAGAAGGCCTTGATATTATAGTTAAAATTGCAAAGACGAAAAATTATACGGAGTACAACAATAATGGCTTTTAGTGGCACGTCTAATTATATCGCAACCAAAGACTTACAGCTGGCGGTTAATGCTGCCATTACGCTAGAGCGTCCGCTTTTGATCAAGGGTGAGCCGGGCACAGGTAAAACCATGCTAGCTGAAGAGTTGGCAGAGAGTTTAAGTACCGAGTTAATTCAATGGCACATTAAATCAACCACCAAAGCGCAGCAAGGATTGTACGAATATGATGCAGTATCGCGTCTTCGCGACTCTCAACTTGGCGATGATCGCGTGCACGATATCAGCAATTACATTGTAAAAGGCAAGTTGTGGGAGGCGTTTAGCGCAGAAAAGCGCCCGGTACTTTTGATTGACGAAATTGATAAAGCTGACATTGAGTTTCCTAACGATTTATTACTAGAGCTCGATAAAATGGAGTTCTTCGTTTATGAAACACAAGAGCGTGTAGTCGCGAAACAGCGTCCTATTGTAATCATTACTTCAAACAATGAAAAAGAGCTGCCAGACGCTTTCTTGCGCCGCTGTTTTTTCCACTACATTCAGTTCCCGAATCCAGAGGAAATGCAAGAAATCGTTAATGTACATTTCCCAGATTTAAAGAAAAAGTTGCTTGATGAAGCATTGAAAGCCTTCTTTGAAATTCGCGATGTACCAGGGCTTAAGAAAAAACCTTCTACGTCTGAACTTATCGACTGGCTGAAGCTTTTGGTTGCTGAAGATATTCCACCAGAAGCGCTGCATTCAAAAGACGGTAAAGCAGCAATACCGCCATTATACGGCGCATTGCTTAAGAATGAGCAAGACATTCATTTGTTTGAAAAACTGGTCTTTATGGCGCGTCGCTAATGCTTATTCAGTTTTTTTATACGCTGCGAAAATATCAGGTCAAAACCACGTTGCGCGAGTTGCTTGATTTGCTTAAAGCGTTAGAGCATCACGTGGTGTACGCCGACATCGAAGCTTTCTACAGCTTGTCTCGTACCATTATGGTGAAAGACGAAACCCAATACGATAAGTTCGATAGGGCGTTTGCTGAGTATTTCGAAGGCGTAGAGTCTATCGACTTGTTCGGTAAAGACATTCCTGAAGAGTGGCTTCGTAAGGAAATCGAGAAAAACTTAAGCCCGGAAGAGCGCGAGGCGCTGCGTAAGGCAGGCGGCCTCGACGAACTGATGGAAACCTTGAAGAAGCGTTTAGAAGAACAAGAAAAACGTCACCAAGGTGGAAACAAGTGGGTTGGCACGGGCGGTACCTCGCCATTTGGAGCCTATGGCGACAACCCAGAAGGCGTGCGAATAGGGCAAAAAGGGAATAGAAAGTTCTCGGCGGCTAAAGTGTGGGATAAGCGTGAGTTCAAAAACTTAAGTTCAGATGTTGAGCTGGGTACGCGTAACATTAAAGTGGCGCTAAGAAAGCTGCGCAAGTTTGCTCGCACGGGTGCCAGCGAGCACCTAGATGTGCCTACGACGATAGGCGAAACCGCAAAAAAAGGTGGCTTGCTTGATATTCATATGGCGCCAGAGCGTCATAATGCGGTAAAAGTGTTGATGTTCTTTGATGTGGGGGGCTCTATGGACCCTCACGTAAAAAGCACCCAAGAGCTTTTTTCAGCAGTGCAGACCGAGTTTAAGTACCTTGAGTACTTTTACTTTCATAATTGCGTGTATGAAGAAGTGTGGAAAGATAATCTTCGCCGCAATAAAGAGCGTATCCCAATCTGGGATATCATTCATCGCTACGGTAAAGACTATAAGGTTATCTTTGTAGGTGACGCTACCATGGGGCCGTATGAAATTACCTACCCAGGGGGCAGTGTAGAGCATTGGAATGAAGAGCCTGGTAGTGTATGGATGCAGCGTTTGTTAAACCACTTTAATAACGCGGTGTGGCTTAACCCTCAGCCTGAAAATTATTGGCCGTATTATTCGTCTATAAAAATTATTCGCGAAATAATGGAAGACAGAATGTATGGGCTGACCCTTGAAGGGTTGACGGAAGCGATTAAAGGGCTTAGTCGAAGCCGTTGAGTCATTTAAGGGAGCAAGGCTATTATGCACACCCGTATACTGCCTTGGCACAAGCGCGTTAACAAAAAAGTGCGTTTTATTGCGACGTTAGTTATTTTGCGTCTGTTTTGATTACGCGCTTTAACCAATAGGTGTTACATTGAGTTCGGATGTTTATCGCTTAGCTTTTGTTTTACTCGCAGGCGGGCAAAGTTCCCGCTATGCCGGTAACAAGCTCTTATCAGAGCATCCTGTTACAAAATTACCGCTTGTTCAGCACAGTGCTACCGAAGTTATTCGCGCTCGCGATGCAATACGGTCAACGAGTAAACATCCAGTCACGGTGGTGGTAGGTAAATGGCACGACAGCGTGAGTTCGCAATTAGCTGAAGCTTTTTGTGGTCTAACTGAAACTCCTATTGAGGTGATACACAATAGGCAGTGGGAAGAGGGGATAGCATCAAGCATTCGCAGTGGGCTTTCACATCTATTGAGCCTAGCATTGCGGCCAGAAACGTCGCTTTCACCATCTTCGCTTCCAAATTCGTCTCTACCAGAAGCAGAGTCTTTGGCCACCAAGCCTTCACATGTGCTTTTTACCCTCGCTGACTTACCAAGCCTTAACACTCAAGACCTTATCCGCCTTATTGATGCTTCTAAAGCTTATCCAAACCACATAGTGTGTAGCGAGTGGCAGAAGCATGGGGAGAAGGACGGGCAGAGCGATGGGCAGAAGGATGGAAAACCTAATAGCCGGTTAACAGTGCCTGCCATTTTCCCAGAGGAAATGTTTAGCGAATTATTAGCGCTACAGGGAGATACTGGCGCTAAGCCAATTATTAAAAAGTATGCGAAGTTAGGGAAAGTAAAGGCCGTGTCTATACCCAATGCACAATTTGATATAGACACCCCGCAAGATTGGGAAAATGTCAAAAAGCCAGACTAGCCCTTTTTACAGTTTCCAGTTTCCAGTGCTTTTTAGGTAGCCTTCGCTAATAAGTCTGTTTAAGCACTCGCTAAGCGGTGAGCTGCACTTGGCCTTTGAATATGAAGAAGGCGCGCGCCTAGCATTACTGCTGCCGCACTTAAGCCTACGATAAATCCAATCCAGAACCCTGCTGCAGCCATCGGCTCAGCCGTTATCCAGTCTGTTCTTCCCAACACGACACCCGTAGGAAGACCTATTAACCAGTACGACACAAAGGTAATGATAAACATCGCTGTAGTGTCTTTGTATCCGCGTAATGCATTGGCAGAGATAACCTGAACGGCGTCTGATAGCTGAAACAGGGCAGCATATATGAGTAGCGCGTTAGCTAACGTGTAAACAGCATCGTCGCTGGTATATAGCCCAATAATGAAACCTTTAGCCAGCAGAGTGAAGCTCGCCGTACATGCTGAGGTGAAAAAGCCGATAAGAATAGCAGTACGGGCTGCTATTTTAGCCTGACGCTGATTTCTTTGCCCAATGCGATACCCAATGCGGATGGCGGCAGCCATCCCAATACTCATAGGAAACATAAACATAAGCGCCGAGAAATTCAGGGCTACTTGGTGGGCAGCTACCGTGGTGGCACCAAATGGTGCTAATAACAATGCAACTACTGAAAACAGCGTTACTTCGAACAAAATCGTCATGGCAATAGGCAAGCCCATTTTAAAAGTTCGGCTTATGGTTACCATGTTTGGCGTGTACAGCTGACTAAACAAATTGTATTTTTGCAGAGCAGGGGCGAAGCGCACATAGATGAAGGTTGCAATCAGCATAGTGTAAATAACGATGCCAGTAGCAATACCACAACCAGCGCCGCCCATGGCAGGCAGTGGGCCAACACCGTAAATAAATAGGTAGTTTCCAACAATGTTAGCCATCAAGCCAATTACGGTAATGATCATCGTTGGCTTGGTTTTACCTAAGCCTTCACAATAATTTCTAAGCCATTGGTACAAAGCAAAACCCGGCATGGCAAATAGCACGTAAAGCACGTAGTCTACGGTTATGCTGTGCAGTTCAGGCGCCATGGGAAAAAGCGCTACCATATTTTCATTGAAGGGAATTAACCCTGCTATTACCAGTCCTACAAAGAAGATCAGGTAGCCTGCTTGCTGGCTGGCATCAGCAATGCTGCTAATACTTTTGTTACCCTGTAACCGTGAAATAATAGGGGGAAGCGCAAGGGCTATACCTTGTATAAAACACAGAAGTGGTACGGTTATGCTAAACCCAAGGGCCACTGCTGCCATGTCGGTAGCGCTATAACGCCCCGCCATAATGGTATCGCTTACGCCCATTAGCATCTGTGTAATTTGCGCAACTAGCAATGGCCACGCAAGCTTTAAAATATCTCTTCCTTCTACAAGAAAGCGTTTCTTATTCACGGTAATGTGTCTCTATATAAGTCGCCAAGAGCGACGAGGATAATGGCTAATTGTTTCGCGTAGTGCTTTGATAATTGTTTCTTGGTAAATACAGAAGCAAAACCGAATCGCGAAAAAAGTTATCTAACGTAAAGCGTTTAAACAACAGCCGTTTTAAAAATGCAGTGGCATAACGGGAACCGTGTCACCAGGTTTCAGCTCGCTGATATCCTCATGCACTACCATAAGGCAGTTGGCAGAGGTGATTGACGTCATCACACCAGAACTTTGTGATTTAAACGGTGTGACTTCCCATTCTCCTTGGTTGTTTCTCACCATAGTTGCACGCTGGAAATCTCGTCGACCCGCTCGGCGCTTAAGTGATGTGGTAATAGTCGCGTTCACAAAAAACGGCTCGTGGCTTTGTGCTTGGCCTTGCATTTTCTTGATAACGGGTACAACCAGTAACTTAGCAGTGACAAATGAAGATACGGGGTTGCCCGGTAAACCACAAAACAAGGTATTATTAATTTTGCCTAAAGCGAAAGGTTTGCCCGGTTTAACCGCGACTTTCCAAAAATCGATAGTGCCTAGTTCAGCGATGATATCTTTTACGTAGTCTGCGTCACCAACTGAAACACCACCGCTACTTACCATCACGTCAACACGCTCGCTGGCTTCAATAAATAGCGTACGCAAGGAAGCTTCGTCATCTTCCACAATTCCGAAATCTACAAGTTCTACGTTTTCATTGCGTAATATACTGCTCACGCCAACGCGGTTCGACTCGAAAATTTGCGTTGGTTTAAGGGCGTCACCAGGGGCGGCAAGTTCCGAACCGGTTGCTACCACCCCAACGCGAAGCTTTCGGTAAACGGCTACGGTGCTTTTTCCTTGAGAGGAAAGCAACATAAGGTGCTCGGCGTGAAGGCGGGTGCCCTCGCTGATTAGCGTATCGCCACAGGCAATATCATTGGCTTTTTTGCGAATATTCTCTTTCGCAGAAGGAAGTTTGTTTATGACTACAACTTCGTCGCGATTTTCAGTATTTTCTACCATCACGACGGCATTGGCATTATCCGGAATAGGTGCGCCAGTCATTATTTTAAACGCTTTGCCATTTACAAGCGGCTCGTCAGCGCTCATACCTGCGGTAATAACACCTTGTACTTCAAGCTCAGCGCTATTAGAAAGGTCCTCAACGTTAACGGCGTAGCCGTCCATCGCCGAGTTGTCCCAAGGTGGAACATTGATGTGTGCAACAACATCTTCGGCCAAGATGCGGTTGTTGGCGTCAAAAATACTCACTTGTTCAATGTCGTTTATCGCTTTTGCTGCGTTAAGCGCTTTAGTAAGGGCTTCTTCAAGTGAAAGCCATTTAGATGACATACCAACAACTCCAATTAATTATTTAACAGGCGGATATTACAGAAAAAACACCCTTATACCAAAGGTTAAAGCGTGAAATAAGAGAATGTTGGCAAAAATGAAATGAAGGATGCGAAGAAGAATGTTGAAGCTGATTTACGTCGTTATCCGTGAGTGACGAAGAATCTATTTACTCCACCACTCACCGATTAGAGAATTAGAATGCGAATTTGGCGCCGATGCTAAGTACGTCTGTACCATCAAATGACTCGTAAGAAACCTCAGCTGATGTGGTTGGATTAAACTTATAGCCTAAGCCGCCACCAATCCCAAATTCCCAATCTGATGTGTCAGATTCAGAAAATCCCCCCGCGCTGGCTGTTACTTCAAGTTTACCGTAAGAAGGAGCGATATAAGCGTAAACATTTTCAGTTACGTCAAACTCACCTCTAAGTGAAAGTGCGTAAAACGAATCTAATTCCAGATCTACACCAAAGATCTCGTCGTCGCTAACGCCAATGCCGTATCTTAGCTCAGGAACGAGTGAAAACGTTTGGTTAACCGCGTATTTGTAACCTGCTGACGCTACGATACCACCAAGGCTAATATCAATATCACCGTCGCTGTCTGATAAATTGCTATAACTCACTCCCAAAACCCAGTTCGCTGATGCGGACATAGAAACAGATACTAACGCTGCAGCTAAAAGTGCCTTTTTAAACATAATTATTCCTTTTCAATTAACTTTTATTATTCTGATGATTTTCAAAATGCATAAGCATTGAGGCTGCAAGAAAGGGAAGTTATACATTGATAACCAGAACGCAATTGAGTTTGATGAAACAGTGTTGGTTTCATCCTAACTGTCTACGGAAGTCCCTTTCTCAATAGCTCGGAGAGTATCATCAGTCTTCTGTTAAAAATCAATTAGTTTATTTAAATAAACAAGTTAGCTAAGCGTCGTTAGTATGTCATTAAAATTGTCGAACACCCAGTCAGGCTGATAGGTCGCAATACTTTCGCCGTAATTGTACCCATAGGTAAGGCCAATACTTTTTATGTTGGCTGCCTTTGCAGCAAGAATATCATTTTTGGAATCGCCTACCATTACACACTGTGAAGGTGAAATCGTAAACTGTTCGCAGGCGTATAAAAGGGGCAGGGCAGACGGCTTTTTCTCCGCTAAACTGTCACCGCCGATAGTAAGTGAAAACAGAGACGACAACGAGAATGAAGACAAAATAGGCTCAATAAACTCTGAAGGCTTGTTAGTTATCAATACTAGCGTATAACCACGCTGTTTTAACGCATGTAGCGTGTCAAAAACACCATCGTAAAGCACAGTACTTTTAGTTTCTAACGTTCGATAATAGAAAAGAAATTTATCTAACGCAGTATCAACCTCTAATTGATTACGGTTGTGGTTTATTTTCGTATCCCCACTTAACCCGCGTTCCACTAAAACCCGGGCGCCATTTCCCACCCAGTGTCGTATAACGTGCTCGTCATAAGTTGGTAGTCGATAATCACTTAGCATCTTATTAAGGGCTGTAGCCAAATCTGGCACAGAATCGACCAGCGTGCCGTCTAAGTCGAAAAGAAAGGTATTAATTTCTTGCATTACAAACTTGATTAACTAACGAATGTGATAATCATAACACCGCAGTATCCGTACCGCGGAAGATTTATTAGCCACCTAAATTTTGTAAACTATTTACTCAAAATCTTGGTTGCTGATCCAAAGTACTTGATAAGGCTTCATTTGTAAGAAACCGCTGGATAGTGCTATTTCATCACGGGTGATAAGGTCAATCCAGTTATCGGTACCAATAAGGTTAATGTCCGACAGCAGAATAGTTTGTTCTTCATCTGAAATATTACTAATACAGAAAATACTTTGTTTTCTGTCCAAGCTTTGACGCCAATAGCCAAACAGTTGATTATTTAGTTGTAGTGTAAACTGCGTGGCGTTGGGGTGGAATGCAGGCTGTGCTTTACGTATGCGTATAAGCTGCGAGATCCGCGTTAGTACTTTATGATGTTGAGAGAAAGGCGAGTCTAACAGCGCCTCAAGTTCGCTAAAGTCCCAGCGTTTTCTATTTATAGAGCGATTTTGGCCGGTATTAGCAACTTTTTCATAATCGTTAGATGTACCAAGTAAACTGTGGATGTAAATACCTGGAATACCCTCCATACCTAACATAATGGCGTGGGCGCAGATAAAGCGGTCAACCTGATATTTGTCCGGACCTTTGATAGTGCCTTGAAGAGCGTCAAATAGCGTAATATTGATCTCGTAAGGTTTTTGCTGTCCGTGCTCAGATGCGCGCCACGATACTTTTCCACCAAAATGCTGCATGGCATGCACTAAGTCAGATATTTCCTCTTCAGAAAGTAAGCCTTCTGCTGGGCGAAGTCCAATACCATCGTGGGATGCAATAAAGTTGAAATAGGCTGTGCCGTTTTGCGCCGGCGGCATACTCATCATCCAACTTTTCAAGTACGAGCAATCACCAGTCACCAAGGTGTTTACAAGCAAAGGCGGTAGTGAAAAGTTGTAAATAGCGTGAGCTTCGTTTGCATTACCAAAATACGTCAAGTTTTCCCTGTTAGGAATATTGGTCTCGGTAATGATTATGATGGATGGGTCCACATGCTCAATAAGGGTTCTTATCAAGCGAATAACCTCATGGGTTTGGAATAAGTTGATACAGTTTGTACCTACAATTTTCCAAAGAAATGCAACGGCATCCAAACGGAAAATCTTAGCGCCTTTGTCGATGTAAAGCTTAATAATATCAATAAAGGCCAGCAGTACTTTCGGGTTTCTAAAGTCAAAATCGACTTGGTCGTGACTAAAGGTACACCAAACGTGTTTAGTACCGTTTGCAGTTTCTGTTTCGCGAAGTAGTGGCGACACACGAGGGCGCGTCACCATAGATAAGTCATCGCTGGGGTCGGCTGTAAAGAAAAAGTCAGATCCCGGACCTTCGCCTTTGATAAAGTTATCGAACCACACGCTTCTTGCAGAGCAATGATTGATCACTAAATCTGTCATTAGTCCGTAATCAGCGGCTATGGCTTCAATATCGTCCCACGAGCCTAAAGATTCGTTCACAGTGGAATAATCGATAACCGAGAATCCATCGTCTGAACTGTACGGAAAAAATGGCAAGATATGCACATTGTTCACCGTATTCCTACAGTAGCGATGAAGAAACTTGTTCAATGTAACCAGCGGGCGCTCGTCGTCGTCAATAACGCTATCACCATAGGTAATCATGATGATGTCATCTTCATCCCAATAATTGTGATGTGACTTAGGTGACGCAATGTCGGTTTGCTGCTGAATGCCTATTGTATTCATTAGTTCAGTGGCTAGCGTCTCGTAAGAGACGTCTAGCGCTACATCAGCATAAATGCTTTCTAAATGGTGTTTTACTTTGTCATGGAGATGCTCCCATGCCATATTACTTACTCCATATATTCTGCAGTATCGGCTTCAACCGCTTCTAATAGTCGTTCTAAAATATCTGGCACCGCACTGGTTACACGGTTCCAGCTTGGTATAAACGGTGTTTCCATCGGGTTTTCTAAGAAGTTTTGCCCCGCTTTCATTATATTGCTGGCGAACATCTCTACCGCTTTTTCTTCACTATGAATGTCTAAGTTCAGTCCATTCATTACCGCATCATTGTGATAAGTCTCTATAAAGTCTAGCGCAATTCTGAAATAGGTCGCTTTAATCGAACGGAACATCTCATTGCTAAACGTGTAGCCTTGCGTAGCTAGCTTTCTGAAAATTGCCTTTGTAATGTCGATAGACATTTTAGACAAACCACCTTGGTCATTATTAAGCGAAAGGTCTTGGTGTTTATGGTCATAAATATCGCATATATCTGCTTGGCACAGACGATTGTGTGAATAGTTGCGGTGCATTTCCGACAACACGCCAATCTCTAAGCCCCAGTCGCTTGGTATACGAATATCATTTAATACATCCCTTCTAAACGAAAATTCACCTGCAAGTGGGTAGCGGAAGCTGTCCATAAACTCCAGGTACTCGTTATCACCCATAATGCGTTTTAGTGCGCGAAGTAGGGGAGTGACCAGAAGACGTGAAACACGACCATTAATTTTGCCGTTAGCTACACGAGCATAGTACCCCTTACAAAATTCATAGTTGAACATAGGGTTAGCGACAGGGTAAATAAGCTTGGCAAGCAAGTCTTTGTTGTAAGTAACAATGTCGCAATCGTGTAATGCTACAGATTCTGCTCTGTTAGACGCTAATACATAGCCCATGCAGTACCACACATTACGGCCTTTACCTAACTCTTTAGGTGCTAGACCCTGAGACTGAAGTTCTTCGTCAAGCGCTTTAAGACGCGGACCATCGTTCCAAAGTACTCTGTGGTGCTGAGGTAGCTTTCCAAAGAACTTAAGCGCGTGTTTGTACTGTTCTTCATTGGCTCGGTCTAGGCCAATTACAATTTCTGATAAATAGGGAACGCCAGTGAGTTCGTTAACAATATGCGGAAGTGCATCACCTTCTAGTTCTGAAAACAGCGAGGGAAGAATAAGTGCCATAGGGCGCTTTTGTGAAAACTGTAAAAGCTCTGTTTCTAGCTCTTCGGTAGGACGACGAGCCAAATTATGTAACGTAGTAACCACACCATTTTGATAAAAATCAGCCATGTGTCCTCCTGATCATAGGGATAATAATTGAGTAAGCATTTCGTTCCAGCCTTCAGGGCCGGCTAGGGTGCTGGTATAGACCTCTTCTTTTTTTACAGCAGGCGGAGGGTTTACCGGTGATAAAATGCGAATTGGGACGTGCGCCGCTTCAAGCATTGCTACGTCGTTTTTACCATCGCCAAGGGCAATGGTATTTACTTTGGTGGTATGTTGCTTTTGATATTCACTAGCCAGCCACTTAAGCGCTTGGCCTTTATCGCAATTACCTGAAATATGTATAAAACGGCCACCCTCCAGTGGAAAGGCGCCGCGATCTTTTACAACTTTTAAAAATCGCTGTTTCTCATCGTCACTGCCCAACCATAAAACGGGTTCACCGAACTGACGCTTAGCTGCAAGTGACGCAGATCGCTCATCAAGACCTGTACACTCCTGAATTTCTGCGTTTGACATTTTTGAGAACTGCTTATATTTACCCTCAAATTCGCTGCCAATTTTTTCCAATAGCTTAATCCAATAATTTTTATTGGAGATAAAAGCTTTGCACCAATAGCCGTCTATCCAAACCGTGCCGCTAGGCTTTTGTTTAAAAAAGCCATGGGGGATGAAAATAGCGGCACCATTCTCAATAATAAACGGCCCGTCTAAGCCAATTCTTTCACGTAATGGCTGTAATTCAGCAAAGGTTTTACTGGTGGTGGGAATAACGGGGATGTCTTTTGCTTCTAATGCCGTTAAAGCCGGTTTCGCCGCCTCGAAAGAGTAGGTATGGTGGTCTAACAGCGTGCCGTCCATATCGGTGAAAACAAGCGTTTTCGTCATCGTTTTACGTCCTGTTTAGTTATCGTTCTTGTTTCATCAAGATAAAATACGGTATCGCACTTATCAGGCAAATGCGCTAACGCGTGTTCAGTGATGCGCTGATAGTGTTGCACAAAGTTTGCCACTTCTTCATCAGACATAACGCCGTCGCTATCAATGGAAGCTTTTTGGGCAAGTTTGTGTTCCTGTTCTAACCGCCATTGATAAACACAATCGAAACTTGGCGCTTTAAGCATGATGCGATAGTCAATTTTGTCGAAGAGTGTTTGGTAATCGCCTGCTAATTCGGTATTAACAAATGAACGCCAAATGCTTAGTGGATCCTCAACTTCTTCAAGGTGATTCACGGGGCGCTTTAATTCGCCAGAAGCCTGAGGTGACGCACCCACACACCATCCCTCTAGTATGATGAAATCAGGTGAAGATTCTATTACAGGCCACTGCTCTGGCGGGAATGGGTTGTCCGTCGCCTTGTTAAATCGAGGTAGGGATGTCCGCGTGCCTGCAGCTAAACTACGAAGCGTATTTAAAGCTAAGGTAACGTCGTGTGTACCCGGTACACCACGCGTTGCTAGTAGCGGATGCACTTTAATTGCTAGCGCGTTGCGCTGAGATTGATCGAAATAAAAGTCATCAATAGACAGTGAAACAACTTGTTTATTATGTACTGATGAAAGGAAAGATTCGATAAAACTGGTCAGAGTAGATTTACCTGAACCCTGACTTCCATTTATACCGACGATGAAAGGTTTTGTTGCACCTTCTTGGTGCTTAAGCAGCTGCTTGCATAATGGCGTGAACCATTTTTGTGCAGTTTCTGCATAGCTACTTGGCAATTGGTGCGTCGTTAAAAAGCTATGTATATCCATGTTGTCACCTTAATCAATGCAGAATTCGCACGTTCTTCTCGATTAAGATAACAACATTTGTGCCAATCGGGTAACATGCTAGGTACCCTAAGGATTACTTCTTATTTGCTACGATAACGGCCCGTTGTGGTGCAGGATAACCTTCTATGGTGCGAGTAATATCTTCTTGATCGAGAAAATCTTTCAAAGATTGTGATTCCATCCATGACGTTGCACGTTGTTCGTCTAAGGTAGTGTGGTTAACATCCACAACGCGGATATTTTCAAATCCCAGGCGACCTAGCCATACAGACAGAGCGGCGGTACTGGGTAAAAACCAAACATTTCGCATTTGCGCATAGCGCTCACCGGCCATTAGCACAGTGTTTTCGTCACCATCAACAACAAGGGTCTCAAGTATTAACTCTCCACCTTTCCTTAGCTGATCTTTAAGCTGCTGTAGAAAGGCCATAGGATCTTTGCGATGATAAAGAACACCCATCGAAAATACAGTGTCAAAGGCTTTCAGTGGCTGCATCTCTTCTATGCCTAATGGCAAAAAGTGAATGTTGTCACAAGGGGTTGTGGAATTACTGATAAATTGCTTAATGGCGTGAAACTGAATAAGAAACAATTGAGTAGGATCTATACCCACTACTTTTTCGGCCCCTTCGCCAAGCATACGCCACATGTGATAGCCACTACCGCAACCTACGTCTAAAACGTTTCGGTCTTTTAAAGAGGTAATGTGAGGTGCTACACGTTCCCATTTCCAGTCTGAACGCCACTCGGTATCTATGTGAATGCCATGCAGGTGGAAAGGGCCCTTACGCCATGGCATAAATTGTTTCAGCAAACCTTCTATTTGCTTTTGCGTGTATTCGTCAACGTCGTCTTTTGTGCCTATCGAAACGCTCGATGAAAGGTCAACATGGCTTGGATAGGTCGATGGCAGTTTTCCAAGCATCCGGCACCATTTATCAAATTCGCCGTGCTTTGCGTTTCGCTGCCAGTCGTCCATTTGGGCAGGTAGGGTTTGCAGCCAATGTGAAAGAGGGCTGTCTATCAACGATTTGTAGCAATCGTTAAACCAAGTCTGTTCTAGTTTACTCATAGTCTTCTTTATATGTATTGAAATCGAAATAACGCGAAGTTTAAAAGACGCTAGTGCCTAACTTTTAATGGCGACCATGGACGTAAAGTTATAGCACTTGTACCACATCACTACATCTGTAAACCCTACTTTTTTCAGGCGAGTTTCATGTTCACTGAAGGTGTCGGTTAACATAACCTTCTCTAGCGCTGCGCGTTTTTGACTTACTTCTAGCTCGCTGTATCCATTGTCGCGTTTAAACTGGTGGTGTAAGTCTACAAGTAATTCGTTTCCATTGAGGGTAGGGTGACGAATTTTCTCTGACAATACTAAAATACCGCCTGGGTTTAACCCATCGTAAATGCTTTTTAATAGTGCTTCGCGGTCAGCTGGTGGTATAAACTGTAAAGTAAAGTTCATAACAACCATGGACGCGTTATTTATCTCAATATCTTGCGCAAAGCCATGCTGTATGGAAATAGGATTTGGAAGTGAAAACGTTTGAACAACACGCTTACAGCGTTCAACCATGGCTTCAGATGCATCTACACCTATAATTTTACATGTTTCGCTAGGCAGCGCCCTAGCTACAGATAGACTCGCAGCACCTAAACTACAGCCAAGGTCGTATACCACAGAATTTGAAGTGACTGCAGTTTTAGCTAATTCGCCTATGGTGTGAACAATCGTTTCGTACCCGGGAACTGAACGCTGAATCATATCAGGAAACACATCAACGACAGACTCATCAAACTTAAAGTCATCTACTTTATTGAGTGCCTTTGCATAAATATTGTCGTGTTTCTTCACTGTGAATCTTCTATTAGCCAATTTGGGGCGCAATTTTACCGTCTGATACGTAAATGCCAATGGAAAACGCTAAATTTGTTAGTTTTTTACAGGATTTTTCAGTATTAGGTCTTTTCGTTACTGGTCTAAAGTATTAATCTATACTCATAATACAAAAAGGAAGCAGTAACGCTAATGACGAGAATTCTAGTAGCAGACGATCACCCATTGTTTCGCGAGGCATTGAGCGGCGCGTTGGAACCTTACTTTGAAAATGCACAAATAATTCAAGCCGGAAGTTTGGACGATGCATTGGCAAAACTTAACGAATTCGACGGCGTTGAGCTAGTGCTTCTTGATCTTAACATGCCAGGCGGTGAATATTTTAACGGCCTTATCACACTACGTGAACAGTATCCAAACATCCCTATTGGTGTAGTTTCAGGTAGTGATACGGTTGAAGTAGTAGCTCAGGTGATGAGCCTAGGCGCACAGGGTTTCATCCCTAAAGTATCGCAAACGCGAGAAATTGCTCAAGCTATCGTAGATATTATCGGCGGTAAGAAATGGCTTCCAGAAGGTATGGAAGAAGAGCTTGAAAAAGTTGATGATGAATTGAAAGTGTTACTTCAACGCTTCCGTGAGCTAACGCCAAAACAAATTCAGGTGCTTTCGTATTTAAGAGCTGGCCTGATGAACAAACAGATTGCTCATGAAATGAATGTCACCGAAGCAACTATTAAAGCACATATCAGTGCCATACTGCGTAAACTAGAGATTAATACTCGTACGCAGGCTGTGTTATTAATGGATAAGCTTCAGCTAAGCTAACCGCAATTTGCTTTAAAAAAAAGCCGGATTATTCATCCGGTTTTTTTGTCTTTAAAGTTCTGTTTTTAAAGTAATATTGCCGCTCTCGGTTACAATGTCTAAACCTTTATCAGGTACATGATCAAACCGCTTTTGGCGTTTCAAGAGTAACGTTGTTGATGAGTTATCGTCCTCTAGAGAAGTAGCAGTGTCCGCTAACTTAGTAACATAAACCGCCCAGTATTCAACATGCGGTGTTGAAAAGTCTTTATGAAACGCGATACCGATTTGATCTTGCTCTTCATAAAACGGAATTTCGCCTAATAAGTGCTGCCGATGAGAGGTAGATCTTTTCAATGCATACCAAACATCATCAGCCGTAGTGTACCCGCCCGCTAACGCTTCAACTTGGTTGCTCATAGCCTTACCATAATATTCAGGTAGTGAAAGCCCCGCATTTCGAATGCGAGTGTTAGGGCTACCACCTATAAAATGTGAAACTAAGCCTCTGTCGGCCATATCTTTCACCTTAGCCTCAGCTAATTCAACGAGTGTCGGGTTGCACTGCAACAGATTGCGTTTTTGACCTTTATCGTTAGCAATAAGTAAAGACAAAGCTTGTGCTTGCTCAGTATTACCGCAGGTTACTGGGTTGGCGAAGCTAGTACTTTGTGCAGTCAAAGCAATTAGCGTAGCTATAAAGAATTTTTGACAAAAAAGGCCGCTTTCGCGGCCTTCTTTTCTAGGGTTTGAACTAAGCAGCTTTACCACCTCGTTTCTTAGTAGCTGACGTTGAGTTAACTTTAGCTACTAACTCTTCGTGATCGAAATCATCAACGTTGATGGTGCGAAGTCGTCCTGCTTCTGTCTTGCGTAGCAAGTTCGCTTCTTCATCGTTAATAATATCTTCAGCTAATGCCTCATCAGCTAGTACGTCCAATCGAGTGAACGGTAGCTTGGCTTTCTTGTGCTTACAAATGCGCTCGAAGATAGGTTCACTTGCTAATACATCGTCAAGTGTTTGTTCTAGGTCGCCAAACAAACTGCCTTCCTCACGAGTTAAATACTGGCCATAGCCTAGACGGCTACGTGCAGTTGAAGGCGTTTGAAGCATTTGCGCAATAGCATGCTCTGTTTTATCAGAAGGCTTGCCAATACGACGACCAAAAGGAATAACCATAACGCGAAGCGCTGCTGCAATTGCGCGGTTAGGGAAGTTCGCTAAGAAGTCATCAATTGCAGTTTCAATGTCGTGCAATGTGGTTTGCATCGCCCAATGAAGAAGCGGAAGATCTTCTTTCAAACGACCTTCTTCGTCAAAGCGCTTCAAAGTAGTGCTGCCCATGTATAGACCACTTAAAATGTCACCTAAACGCGCAGACAAGCGCTCGCGACGCTTAAGGTCACCGCCAAGTACGCCCATAGAAACATCAGTAAGAAGTGCTAGGTTAGCGCTATAACCTTGAAGCAGTTTATAGTAACGCGCTGTTTCATCAGTAAATGGCGCACTGCTAAACGCACCATTAGTTAACGAGAACCAAATACTGCGAACCGTGTTAGCTACCGCAAAGCCGATATGACCAAATACTGCCTTATCAAACGCTTGAAGAGCCTCTTTCTTGTCTTCAATAGATGCAGCTTCAATTTCTTTAAGCACGTATGGGTGACAACGCATTGCGCCTTGACCAAATATCATCATGTTACGAGTAAGGATATTTGCACCTTCAACCGTAATTGATACAGGTACGCCTTGATAGCCGCGGCCCAAGTAGTTGTTTGGCCCAAGCATTACGCCTTTACCACCGTGAACGTCCATCGAGTCATTGATGACTTGACGCATTTTCTCAGTTAAATGGTACTTACAGATTGCCGAGATAACCGAAGGTTTCTCGCCTAGGTCAACACCCACTGTTGAAAAGCGCGTTACGCCATCCATTAAGTAAGCATTACCACCAATACGCGCAAGCATTTCTTCAACACCTTCCATATGACCTACAGGCATACGGAACTGACGACGAATACGTGCATATGCACCGGTTGCAAGTGAAACAGATTTTGCACCACCAGCAGCAGAAGAAGGTAGGGTAATACAACGTCCTACTGATAAACATTCTACAAGCATGCGCCATCCGCGACCCGCCATCGCTGGACCACCGATAATGTAATCGATAGGTACAAAGATTTCTTCACCCTTGATAGGGCCATTCTGGAATGGTGTATTAAGAGGGAAATGACGTCGGCCAATTTCTAGACCTTTAGTGTCGCGAGGGATAAGCGCACAGGTAATACCCGGCTCTTTGTTATCGCCAAGAAGACCTTCAGGATCTTGCAGTTTAAAAGCAAGGCCGATAACTGTAGCCACAGGTGCAAGAGTGATATAGCGCTTGTTAAAAGTAAGGCGCATACCCAGTACTTCTTCACCGTTCCATTCGCCTTTGCAAACAACACCAACATCTGGAATTGCGCCAGCATCTGAACCTGCTTCAGGACCAGTTAATGCGAAACAAGGGATTTCTTTACCCTCTGCAAGGCGAGGTAAATAGTGATCTTGCTGCTCTTTCGTACCATAGTGTTGCAGTAGTTCACCCGGGCCTAGTGAATTTGGTACACCAACTGTGCTTGATAGCACTGCACTTACACCTGCCAGCTTTTGTAGGACACGTGATTGCGCATAAGCTGAAAATTCAAGACCACCATATTCTTTCTTGATGATCATGGCGAAGAATTTGTGTTCTTTAAGGAACTGCCAGATTTCAGGAGGTAGGTCCGCATCTTTGTGGTTTATCTGCCATTCATCGACCATAGAGCAAACTTTGTCACAAGGGCCATCTAGGAACGCTTGCTCTTCTGCAGTTAAGCGACCTTTAGGGATGCGATGAAGCTTGTCCCAGTCTGGCTTACCGCTAAAGATATCGCCGTCCCACCAAACGGTACCCGCATCAATAGCTTCTTGTTCTGTGCTCGACATTTCCGGCATAACCTTGCGATAGAAGGCTAGCAACTTTTTAGAAATGTGTTGTTGTCTAATATTAGCAAGTGTGAACGGCAGCGTTAAAGCAAGGAACACTACCCAACCTAGTAGGCCGATATCACCGAAAAGGGTGCCTAAAATCATAACACCTGCGCCCATGGCAACAGCTGTTACCAAGCTGGTACGCTGATAGCTAGCAATCGCTAGTGTCAGAACGACCAGTAAAAACCATATAAAATCTGCCATACTTCACTCCTGAAAGGCGTTAAACGTTACGCTTGTCATATCTTCGATTCTGTAAAAACGCTTCAAACAAAAGTCGTTAACGATCGAGGTCTGACCAGCATGCTGTAAACCTATTATTTAATAAGGCAAAGATCAAGATTTTTACATGAATATTCTATTAACAGCGACATAAATAATAGGGTAGTGGACCTTACTACTGATAAGTATAGACGTTACTGATATAGCGCGATTGGAATTATGAATTGCGCTTTTTATTTGGAGCCTACCGCAGCTAGCTTATGTCGCAATTTGTTAATAAAAAAGCACGCCTGAATCTAATTTTAAGCGTGCTTTTTTGTATTTTAAATAAGTTTGTTACAAAGAGAGCTGGAGCGCTTTAGCTCTTTTACAGCATTTCAAACGACTTAAGCTTGATATCTCCTTGCTCATCTCCTTCTTTAAATTGCTGAAGTCTGACTAGCGTATAGTTGAGCGAAGGTGCGAACCATGCAAAGGTTTCGCGTTTCTTAGAGTCGCGAATAAGTTTTACTTTAACTGCTTCAACTTCTCCAAAAGGCAATGACAATACTTCTTCATCTACCACTTGCACGCCGTAGTGGCGTAGCTCGCCACGGTAGTTAACAAAGTTATAGTCTAGGGACGTTTTACCTTCGGCAAGCTGCTTGGCTAGATCTATTCGATAAATTTGATTATCAAATTCACCATTCCATTCAAAGGTTTCGCCATTTTCGACTTTAATCTTCCCTTGACCTTGTTGACTAAACGTTACTTTTAGCTCTTTATCCGGCCCAGTTCCCGAACGGTTATAGTAATACTCAGACGGTACAACCGTATCTTCGTTTACCGTGAAGATCGAGTGCTCGCTGCGCTTATCTGATAAGAAAAACTTCGATACCTTGGAGGTATAAATCAAGGAGTATTGTTGGTTCCCTAAGTTCGAAAGCTCAATATTCGCTTCGCCTACGTCGTCACCCCATTTGTAAGCGGTATACGTAGCCTTGTAAGGCTGAAGCGGTAGCTCAGATTTCTCTGCACTGGACATTGTTTGCGCGTTCCCTGAGAGGGATACCGCTAACAGTGCACCAACAGCAAAAGGCTTAATCGCTTGCATAACCAGATTCTGGTAGTTCTTGCTCATCTAAAACTGCCTTATTGTTTCGCATCGATAATCGACCAGCACTAAACCATGATAGTACTAGCGGATAGATGCGGCGTTCTTGTTCCTGAACACGCTCAGCCAAGTCGCTAGCTGTGTCTTCATCAAATACAGGCACACGACTTTGAATGATAACCGGGCCACCATCAAGCTCTGGTGTAACAAAGTGCACACTTACACCGTGCTCTTTATCTCCATTATCGATGGCTCGCTGATGCGTATTCAAACCTTTGTACTTCGGCAACAAAGATGGGTGAATGTTCACTAATTTTCCAGCAAAGCTATCGACAAACTCTGGAGTTAGGATGCGCATAAAGCCAGCAAGCACAACACAGTCAGCGCCAAAAGCATCAATTTGTGCTTTAAGTGCTTCGTCATAGGACTCGCGAGTATCAAAATTAGTGTGATCAAGGCACACGGCTTCGATGCCTGCTTCTTTAGCGCGCTCAAGACCATAAGCGTTAGGACGATTGCTAATTACGCCGCTGATTTTAGCGTTAAGACGGCCGCCTTTTATTTCATCAATAATGGCCTGCAAGTTACTGCCATTACCAGAAATAAGTACGCATATTTTAGTTACACTGCTACTCACGCGTTGATCTCTACTTGCTCTTCGCCGTCTTTTGCAGCGATGTCACCAATAACCCACGCATTTTCACCATGTTGCTTAAGGATGTTTAGGGCTGCATCGGTATCGCTTTCGTCAACAACGATAACTAAGCCAACACCACAGTTGAAGGTGCGGTACATTTCATGACGCGTTACGTTACCGTTTTCTTGAAGCCAAGAGAAGATAGCAGGCCATTCCCATGAACTTTCATCAATTACCACTTTCGCATCTTCAGGAAGTACGCGAGGGATGTTTTCCCAGAAGCCGCCACCTGTTATGTGTGAAATTGCACTAACCTTAACCTCTTCAAGCAAAGCCAATACCGACTTAACGTAAATGCGAGTAGGCTCAAGCAGCTGGTCAATGATTGGCTTACCGTTCAGGTCAGCATTTACATCAGCGCCGCTTACTTCGATAATTTTTCTTACTAACGAATAACCGTTTGAGTGGGGGCCCGACGAACCTAAAGCTATGAGCTTTTGGCCTGGTTTAACGTTCGTGCCGTCAATAACGTTATCAGCCTCAACTACACCAACGCAGAAGCCTGCAATGTCATAATCGCCATCGTGATACATACCAGGCATTTCAGCAGTTTCACCGCCAATAAGTGCACATCCAGCCTGCTCACACCCTGCACCAATGCCAGTAACAACTGACGCCGCAACGTCAATATCAAGCTTACCTGTTGCATAATAGTCTAGGAAAAATAGCGGTTCAGCACCTTGCACTATTAGGTCGTTAACACACATTGCTACAAGGTCAATGCCTACACCGTCATGACGATTCGCATCCATTGCCACTCTTAGTTTAGTACCTACGCCGTCAGTACCTGAAACAAGTAGCGGCTTTTTGTATTTTGTAGGTAGTTCGCAAAGTGCACCAAAACCACCCAAATTACCTTTTACTTCTGGTCTATGGGTTTTCTTGGTAACTGATTTGATGCGTTCAACAAGTTGATTGCCTGCATCGATATCTACGCCTGCATCTTTGTAACTTAAAGAGGTTTTATTTTCGCTCACGGTTGGGCCCTGAAACTAAGAGGTAGAAAACCGCGGATTCTACCAGCAAGTCGGCACAAGTCCAATTTGTGACGGCTATTTTATGCGCTTTTTGATCTTTTTTATTTTAAGGGTGAAATTAAATTGAATATAAAAGACAATAGAACGCTATCTTTTGGTGAATATCTTGCTAGATCTTTTGGTAAATAAAATGTCTTGCTCTGATATTAAGAGTGAGCAATGTGAATGTTGGGCTGCTTTCAAGCTTTATTTGAAATATGTTTGGCCCATGATTGGGTAGGTAAGGAATTGATTTTTAGAGGGTATGGAGTGTCAATGTTGACGGCAGTAATGCGTAACACCAATAAGGCAAAGAAGCAGAGAGTAGGTTTGAAACGAATACTGTGTGTCTCTCTTTTTGCAATACTTAATTACAGTGCAAACACGCACGCCGCTCAGCGCGTTGTTGTTAATGAAGCGCAAATTCAAGTCGAAGATCAAACTCAGCGCACTCAGCAAACAGCGCTCAAAAAAGCGCTCAAGCAAGTATTCATTAAAATGTCGGGCAGCACGAGTGTACTTGACAACCCAGGTGTCAGAGCGGCATTAACATCGCCTCAGTCGCTGCTTCGTTCATATCGCTTTGCGTTTGATAACAACAGAACCTATTACATTGCTGAATTCGATCAGGCGAAACTTAATGAAATTTTGCAGCGAGAATTACTTCCGCTTTGGGGGGACAGACGCCCAGAGACTATAGTGTGGCTAGCACAAGAAGACGAGAACGAAACTCGTACTATTCTTGACGAATCACTCGATACTGAGCTTCAGCGCGCACTTAAACAAACGGCTAAACAGCGTGGTGTGCCTCTCAGCCTCCCTCTAATGGACCTAACAGACAGCGTTAATATTTCTACCTACGACGTGTGGGGACGATTTGCTGAGCCGCTGCGTAAAGCTTCTATGCGTTACAGCGTCGATAACATTATCGGTGCCAGGGTTTATCGCAATGACCCAAATGCGATACCAGATTTACCTGAAAACGTTGTGCCGTCTGGTACCGTTGATTCATTAGATAATGTGCTTACTGAAGAAGCTCAGACTGAGCGTTACGACGATCAACCAAACGATTCAGCTAACGCTGAATCGAACCCGTCGCAAGGTAATGGTGATAGCCCAATAAACAAAAACGCTGCTCTTACTGGTCAGCCTAGCGTAAATGTTGAAGAAATATCGCCTACAGGGCAACTCGCAAACACAACGGAACCATTCACTATGGACGAATTTGCGAATTACGCTAAAAGAGCAGACGAGGGCGACTTCGCGCTGGATTGGATTTTTATTGGCGGTGGTAAAGTAAGCTACGGCAGCATCTATGGAGATTCACCGGAAGATTTAGGCAATGCACTGGTAGACGCGTATTCAAACTATTTGTCATCGCTTTATGCGGTTGTGGGTATTGAAGAGTCTGAACGAGAGGTCATTACAGTCTCAATCGCCAACGTTGGTTCCATTGCAAGCTATGCCAGTGCCACAGACTATTTGAACAGCTTAAGTGTTATTGAAAACGCAACGCTCATTGAGCAATCGGGTACCGTGGCTACTTATTCTTTAACGTTAGTCGGTACGGTTGACGATCTACTAAACAGCGTCAAGTTAGAAAATAAACTACGCCCAGTAACTGACGCCTACGGACAAACCGTTAACGAAAACAGTTTCTATTGGAGCAATTAAATTAGCATGCAGCTGCCTTTGCCTGTAACGTTACCTGTAGACGAAAACTTCGATAGTTTCGTTTCTACGGGTAACGAAGAAGTGGTTTCAGTGCTTGAGCAGATTTCAGAAGCGCTACCGCTTTGGCGAGATGCCTCGAAATTAAGCGCTTTAGCTTCATTGCAACTTCCATTACTTACCTTACTAGGCAGCAGTGCGGTTGGTAAAAGTCACTTGCTTTTTGCCACCTGTCATCAGTTAGCAGGCAGATCTGTCAATCACCTGTATTTAAATCTTAATGACTTTAAAGCTTGGTCTTTAGATATCTTCGAAGGGTTGGAAAACCTGTCGCTGATAGCGCTAGATAACATACACGCCATAGCGGGTGATAAGCGCTGGGAAGAAGCGCTGTTTGATTTATTCAATCGCGTTATGGAAGCTAAACAGGCCATGGTGATTTGCACCAGCCATTTAGGTCCATCAAACCCAGCATTCGTGCTACCTGATTTGCGTTCCCGCTTGGCATGGGGCGTTATTTATCACGTTAATCAGCTTGATGATAGCGGTCGTGAGGAGGCGGTACGCCTGCGCGCTGAAGAGCGGGGCCTTAAGCTTTCAAACCAAGCGCTACAGTTCTTGTTAAATCATAGCGAACGAGACCTAAAAAGCCTGATGTCTTTGCTAGCCAGGCTAGACACCCGCTCACTCCAAGAACAAAAACGCCTGTCGGTGGGCATGGTTAAGCGCGAGCTTAACCTAAATTAGTCAAAGCGCGAGCTTAACCTAAATTAGTCAAAGCGCGAGCTTAACCTAAACTAGCTAAGCGCGAGCTCAACCTGATTTAGCTAAGGGTTACGGTCGGCCTTGCTCAAAACGCGCTTTTTCTTCTTTCATTTCTTCTTTAAGCTTTTTAAAGCCTAATCCTAGTTCGCGTCCACGCTTTCTGGCGAAGGCGCTGCATCCAACGAACATGCCGGTACACAAAATAATTTCTACTACCGCATACCAGCGTTCAGCAGGCACGGCGTAGGCAACGGTACACCCGTGAATAAGGTAAAATAAGACAACAAAATTTGCCCAAGCGTGAGTATATGGCTTGCCTTTCAATACACCCCAATAGGGTAACAATAAGGGTAAAATATAGAACAAGGCAATAAATACTGGGGAGTAAGTATGCTCTTTAGTAAATGTAAATTGCCAAAGCGTTATCCATATAATTAGCCCAGTGTGACTGATAAGTGCTAGATAGCGAAAGAAACGCGTATCTGGTGCCATGTTTATTCTCCGAAGAAATCAGGTTTTAATATTTATCTAAACGTTGTGTCTATTCGCGTTTGTCGTATCGCGAATCAATCGTTATTTGCTAATCTTTTTGCAAACGTAGCCAGGCGCTTACCTTGAGCAAAACACAGCGCTTTTTCATCTGCGCTCAATTGTTGCGGAGCACTTAAACTATGGTGCGCGACATGTGTTACGCCATAGGGGCTGCCACCCATGGTTGTATTGTGCAGTTCTGGCTCGCTGTATGGAATACCGCAAATTATCATACCGTGATGGATAAGCGGTATCATCATAGACAACAGCGTGGACTCTTGGCCGCCATGCATGGACGATGACGAAGTAAAAACGCAGGCCGGTTTATCAATCAATGCGCCCTTCAACCATTGGCTGCTTGTTGAGTCTAAAAAGTGTTTAACCGGCGCGGCCATATTGCCAAAGCGAGTAGGGCTACCAAGGGCCAACGCGCTACATTGCTCAAGTTCCTGAATTGTAACCTCAGGGACTGTACTAGAAGCAACATCTGAGACATCTTCAGAAGTGCTGCTCGATTCGTTAATACTTTTAACTGTGCGCACTATAACCGGCACATTTTGTGACGATATTCCCTGGGCGATAGCATCGGCTAAACGCTTGGTACTGCCATGTCGGCTGTAATAAAGTACAAGAACGGGTTGCACTACAAAATGTCCAATACCGATTCAGGCGGTCGACCGATACGTGCTTTCTCGCCTTTAATAACAATAGGGCGTTCGATTAGCTTAGGCGTCTGAGCCATGGCATCAAAAAGTGCTTCATCAGACAATGCTTCGTCCCCTAAATTTGCCTCTTTGTACTCTTTCTCTTTTGTACGCATCATACCCCTAACCGATTCAAGGTTAAGTTTTTTAAATATCGCTTTAAGCGCTTGGGCATCTAGGGGATGTTTTAAATATTCAACCACAACTGGCGCTTCGCCTTTTTCTTCAAGTAGCGCAAGCGTTTGTCTGCTCTTAGAACAGCGTGGATTATGAATAATAGTAATATCTGACATATAAGCCCCTTTTTAAGGTTGTTACTTTTGGCGCGAACTATTGCGTTTTTGCTTCTTAATATCAAGCAGTTTAAACCTAGTTATCAATAAAGTGCGCAATATACCTCTGCATCGCGCCTAATCAGCGAGGTGTTTAACAAGTAATATTTTAAAATCTGTTAGAGAAGGGGGGAAGAATCTGGCACTATGACTAAAACAAATATAATTAGAGGGTTGCATGTCGTTCTCACCTTTAAATAGCAATATGGGCAAAACTAATCCGCTACTTCTTATCACCCTTTTTATTACAGCGTCTTTAGCTGGGTTTTTTACTTATCAGAGTCTTCAGAATGACTTTGAAACCTTGGATGGGCAAACATATAGCTGGAATGGTCTTAAAGGACAGTGGGTAATTGTGAACTACTTTGCGCCTTGGTGTGCGCCATGTCTTCGCGAAATGCCTGAATTAGCGTCATTTCATCAATCTTTACCTAGCGGTACACAGCTATTTGCAATTAACTACGACCCCAAAACAAAAGCTGAATTGACAGCAATGTCAAAAAAATACGACATTGCTGTGCCAGTTATTGTTAGTTCTTCCGATACTAAGCTACCCATGGCTAAGCCTCCATATTTACCTGCCACTTTCATTGTGGGCCCAGATGGAAAGATCAAAGATACGATAATGGGTGAAGTGACAGCTGACGGCTTGCATCAGCGCCTTATTAAACTAAAAAACGCTGAGCGAGATTAAGTCAACAGTGTATAGAACAACGGTAGCGCTGTACATTAACGCACTACAAACGCACTACAAACGCACTACAAACGCACTATAGCCGTTCTAATCGTTCTTCCTGATCGCGAAACTGCTTTATGCGCGCCCTAATCCGTTGCTTTGCAAGGTGATTATCACCCGCAAAATTGTAAGCATATTGAAGTTCATCTACTGCGCGATTGTATGCGCCATAAAGGGCATAGACTTCCGCTTTGCTTTGGTGCATTTGGGAGAATTGCTTAGCTTTTTGATACGCTTCACTCATCAATTGGTGGGCTATTTGATAATCTTTTCTGACCAGTAGAAAATCCTTAAGCAACGAAATGGCATCATCATACTTTTGTGCACTGATATAGGCGTTCGCCTGATTTAGCGCAAGAACCTGATTTCTCGGGTTGTGTTGAACGTGAGGCGTTAACATTTCTACCGCTTTTAAAGGTTGTCCTAAAGAGATGTAAATATCAGTCATAGCATCGAGATAGAAAAGATTATCTCCATCGCCGGCAATAAGCTTATCCATCACTTTTTTTGCTTTATCAATTTGTTCGTTTCGCATGTAGGCGAGTGCTAAACCGTAAAGCGATGCTTCTTTGCTCCGCTGAACATCTTGGTTTACTGCTGCTTCAAAATACTCCATTGCGTAATCTGCTTTAAACGAATAGCGCGCCTTTATTCGTGCTTTCGCTAATTCAAATTGTTTGTTAATGGGAAGATAACGTCTGGGATAATCCCCAGCGCGATTCCTTGCATCAGCAATACGGGTTTCAGTTAGGGGGTGAGTTAGAAGTCGTGCAGGCGGTCTAGAAACCATACGGTATTCTTCTGCCATTGTAGAAAAGAAGGAGGCCGCAGCGCTTGGATCAAAACCAGCTCTTGCCAGCATAGCAATACCGATTCGGTCTGCTTCTTGTTCATTTGTCCGTGTATAGTCAATTTGAAGCTGAGCCGATGCTGCAGAACCTGCCTGCATGGCCGCAATACCTGCTTCAGGATTAGCCATAGCAATGAGTACGCCACCAATAAGCGAAGCCAGTGCTAAAGGCGATGAGCGTCGTTGAGCTTGCATACGCCGTGCAATGTGGCGCTGCGTAACGTGTGAAATTTCGTGAGCAAGTACTGAAGCCAGCTCGCTCTCGTTTTTAGCTCTACGCATTAAGCCCGTATGTACGCCGATATGACCACCGAAAAACGCGAAAGCATTTATGGCGTCGTTGTTAACCCAGAAAAACTCGAAGGGGAACTTTGCATTGTCGGCGTGGACAACTAAACGATTGCCTACATCTTGCAAATACTCGTCCAACACTGGGTCTGAGATAACCGGGCTTTGCCCGCGCATTTGGCGCATTACGGCATCGCCTACGATCATTTCCTTATCAAGTGATATAGCGTCTGAAGCAACCACACCTATCTCAGGTAGTGCATTTTTATTGCTGTAATTGGCATCTTGTGCAACAGCCGTTAGGCTCGATGTGAGCACAAAGGAAAGGGCAACCAAAGATGCTGAAAAATGTTTTCTCATGAACCTACAATTATTGTACATGTTTAATACTGCATAACGCTTAGAGCACTAAGTTGCTAAACAGTTTCAAAATTTATTATTTTCTTATATCTACTTTTTCAGTAGACGAAATTTAAAATTTAGCGTTGTTTTACTAACACGAGTCAGACAAATACTAGAGCGAACTTCCAGAAGTTATCTAATTTAGTCAGATGCTTGGACTATATCGGTCACACGCTTCTGACTATTTCAGTCAAACGCTTCGCAGGTATTACGACACGTTGACCTAGTTTAGTTAACAACTTTCTACACTCTCACTCTACACGCTAATAGTAATACTGTAAAAACATCATACCAGTTTGATTTTGAAAGATTCTTAACTACTACTTATTGCTAATTGCTAGTGCTATCAACTATGATGCGTGACCTATTCTTGGTTATTTCTAGGCGTTTCTATGATTAGCGTTTTTGGTCGTTGGTACCGACGCAAATTTTCCGATCCTGATGCAGCAATGCTGCTCATTTTGATTCTTTTAACCACAACAGTGTTGCTATTGTGGGGCGAGCTAATTATGCCTGTACTGGTTGCAGCGGTTATTGCTTATCTGCTTGACTGGCCAGTAAGTCGTTTAGTGAGTGTTGGCGTTAGTCGCACTTTGGCATGCGGCGTGGTAATGCTCGGATTTATCACTATCACTATTTTAACTTTGATTGGATTGGTTCCAATTATCTCAAAGCAGAGTGTGAATCTTATTCAAGAAACGCCGTTAATTTGGCAAAAAGCCCAAGAATGGATCTTAACGCTTCCTGATAAATACCCAGATTACGTACAGGTGTATCAAATCCATCAGATGATGGAAGGCTTAAATGAAAAGCTAGTAGAAGTAGGAGAAACCCTGATTTCTGCTTCGTTCAGTAATATCGCCAATTTAGCCGCACTGCTTGTTTATATGGTGCTGGTACCCCTGATGGTATTTTTCATGCTGAAAGACAAGCTTTTCTTTCTAGACAGCATTTCTCGTTTATTGCCAAAAGAACGCCGCTTAATTACTCAAGTGGGCCACGAAATGAATTCTCAAATCGCTAATTACATACGCGGCAAAGTGATTGAGATTATTATCGTGGGTGTAGTGAGCTGTGTGACTTTTGTTCTTATGGACTTGCGTTATGCCATTTTGCTTGGCGTTTTAGTTGGCTTTTCTGTACTCATTCCCTATATCGGTGCTGCAGTGGTCACAATACCCGTGGCTGTTGTTGCAATGTTTCAGTGGGGAATATCACCAGAGTTTTGGTATCTAATGATAGCCTACGGCATTATTCAGGCATTAGATGGTAACTTATTGGTGCCGTTATTATTCTCTGAAGCGGTTAGTCTTCACCCGCTTTATATTATTGTTGCTGTTTTAGTCTTTGGTGGCCTTTGGGGCTTTTGGGGCGTGTTTTTCGCCATACCACTTGCTACGTTGGTAAAAGCTGTGGTTACTGCGTGGTCAAGTAATCCTGTTGCAATTCCCGAAGAGGCAAAGTAGCTAACACTAAGTATAAAAAAGCCCCGATAACTGCACGTTATCGGGGCTTTTTTGTTATGTAAGAAATTTAGCTGTTCAGGTAATCAAGAACAACTGTGTGGTGCTCTTTTGTTTTGAATTTATTGAAAACATGTTCAATTACACCGTTCTCGTCAATCAAGAAAGTTTGACGGTGGATGCCATCATATTCTTTACCCATGAACTTTTTAGGCCCCCACACACCAAATGCGTCGGCAACAGCATGGTCTTCATCAGAAAGCAGGGTGAAATTAAGGTTTTCTTTTTCTATAAACTTAGGCAGTCGCTTAACCGCATCTGGGCTTACACCTAGTACAACCACGTTCTTCGTGGTCAGTTCTTCATTAACATCACGTAATCCCTGTGCTTGAGTTGTACAGCCTGGCGTCATTGCCTTAGGGTAAAAATACACGAGTACTTTTTTACCTGCGTAATCAGTTAAAGATACGGTTTCGTCATTTTGGTTCTGCAATGAGAATTGTGGAGCTTTATCACCAGCTTGTAACGTTTTCATTGGGATCCTTCTTGTGTTTGTCTACTACTTTGCCTGTCACGTTTAACGATTTGAACAGGGACATTAGATCAGATTCTAAAACATCGATATTTTCATCTGAAGTAAGCGAAACAATAAATTTGCATCGCATGTTGTCTTTACCAGTGGCTTTGTCTTTGTAGGTTCGCTGTCTAAACGCACTAATCATGGCATCTCGCTCTGCGAAAAAGCCGGTAACGGCTTTAATCAGGCCCGTTTCGTCTTCACCACTAAATTCAACATTAAAGAGGTGCGCGAGATTTTGCTTTTCATGGTGGCTCGTTCGCTTCATCATCGACAGCAAATCAAGGCGCTGAAACAGTGCTGGTAGTATGCACTCGGCTTTTGTAATAGCTGTTTGCGTTCCCTCTATGATCATAGTCAACGAGAACTCTTTGCCATATATAGCTTGCCTGCTATCTAAAATATTGCACTGAGCTTCTGATACCGTTGTTGCAATTTCGCTTAGGATGCCAGTGTTGTCTGTACCTAAAATGGTAACGATAAGTTGTTGTTTCGACATCTACTTCACTTCAATGGTAATAATGTCGGGATGTTAGCACAGAGTTTTTTTAGAAGTCAGCGCCTTTTTCCCGCCTTTGAATAAGATATTGTCAAATTCTTGTCATTTTACATGCGCTATTACTTGTGTTTAAGCACTGACATAATTACCATGTGCGCTCACATTTTGCGGAGAGATTATGTTTACTGGTAGTTACGTAGCACTCGTCACGCCGATGCTCGAAAACGGCGATATCGATTACAAGTCTTTAGAGAAACTTGTGAAGTTTCATGTAGAGCAGGGCACTCATGGTATTGTGTCTGTTGGCACTACAGGTGAGTCAGCAACACTACCGTTTGATGAACATATCAACGTGGTTAAAGAAACAGTGGCAATGGCATCAGGTGCTATCCCTGTTATTGCTGGAAGTGGTGCAAACTCTACTGCTGAAGCGATTTTTCTTACCGAGCAATTAGGTGCTACAGGTATAGATGGTTTCTTAAGCGTGGTGCCTTACTACAATAAGCCGCAACAGGCGGGTATGATTGCCCACTTCAACGCCATTGCCGATGCTAGCGACTTGCCTGTGATCCTATACAATGTTCCGGGCCGAACCGTAGCTGACATGCTTCCTGAAACCGTTGCAGAATTATCTGCCCACAAAAATATTGTTGGTCTTAAAGATGCAACCGGTGACATTGCTCGATTAAAAGAAACCCAGCCTCTTGTTCCGGAAGACTTTGTTATTCTAAGTGGCGACGATGGCACAAGTGCTGAATTCATGTGCGAGGGCGGGCATGGTGTCATTTCAGTTACCGCTAACATAGTACCTAAAGCTATTGCACAAATGTGCGAAACTGCCCTCAATAAAGATTTCGATAAATGTCGAGAGATCGACGAATCAATCAAGCTATTGCACAGTGAGCTTTTCATTGAACCAAACCCTGTAATGCCTAAGTGGGCGTTATATAAAATGGGAATGATGAAAAGTGCTGTTATGCGATTACCTATGGTTTTACCGGAACTATCAAGCCAAAAACGTATCGAAGAACTACTAAAAAAATACGCATTGATTTCTGGTTAATAAGGAATACAGATGAAAAGAACGCTGGCTATAGCAAGTTCAGTAGCGATGGTTGCACTTGCAGGTTGTTCAAGCCAAATAGATAGAAAGACCGCTTCTGGTAGCTACGAGTACTTAAAAACTAAAGAACAAAAGACCTTAGAAGTCCCTCCTGGCTTAGATGCACCTACCTTTTCGAGAGACTTTGCTTTACCAGAGGTAGGTAAAGAAGCAGACCAGTCGCTTGTAGGTAAGAACTTGATGGTTCGTTCTCCTGCGTTGGTTCTTCCTTTAGTTACTGGCTCTCACGTGGAAGAAGGTAAGAGCTCAGCAACTATTTGGTTTGACCAAGTTGATGATAGCCAACCGCTAAGCCAAGCAATCTGGAACTCATTATTAAGTTTCTTAGATGAGCAGGGAATAGGTGTAGATAGCTTTAGCCCGGAAGATAAAGGTTTGATCACTGATTGGATGGTCATGACAAAGGAAATTGATGGCCCTTGGTATAGCTTTATCGACGAAGAGAGCGAGATAGGTCGCCGTTTTGAATTCAGCCTGGATGTCAAGCCTCATGGTCGTAGCGCTGCATTGACGGTTGATTTAAAAGACTACATGCAAACCGTTGGTAACGACGTAGTTGCAGACGTTTCTTCTTTGGAAGAGCGTCGCGAAGAAGTTGAAGTATTAAACCAAGTTATCGGTCATTACGAATACCAAATTCAGCTTGCTGAAACGCGAAGAATTGCGAAGATTCGTCAAGGTATTAATACGGAAATGGGCTTTAACGATGACGGGGACCCAGCGTACATCGTAGAAGCGCAATATGACGTTGCTTGGCCTAGAATGCTTTTGGTACTTCGCAAACTTGGGTTTGATGTTAAAGATTTAGATAAATCAAATGGCCTGCTATTTATCACTTATAATGGTGACCAGGGTAGTTGGTGGGATGGTTTATTCTCAAGCGATGCTGAATTACTCGAAAAGGGTGATTATCGTTTGAAAGTTGCAAAAGCGGGTGCAAATCGCACATCAGTTACTTTCATGAACAATGAAAGTGTACCGTTTGAAGCAAATCAGGTTTCCGACCTTTACAGTGCATTTGCTGAGGTCATGTCAGAAGATAACCTTGATATATAACTGAGACTGAGAATGGAAAAACGCGACGAGCTTTACCGCGGTAAAGCAAAAACTGTTTATTACACTGATGATAGCGATAAACTAATTCTTCACTTTCGAAACGACACTTCAGCGTTCGACGGTGAAAAAATAGAGCAGCTTGATCGCAAGGGTGAAGTAAACAACAAGTTTAACCACTTTATAATGACTAAGCTTGAAGAAGCGGGCATTGCAACACAAGTTGAAGCTTTAGTTTCTGATACTGAGTCTTTGGTTAAAAAGCTCGACATGATCCCTGTCGAGTGTGTGGTGAGAAACTTGTCTGCTGGCTCTTTAGTACGCAGACTAGGTGTGGAAGAAGGTAAAGAGCTTAACCCACCTATTTTCGAGTTTTTCCTTAAAAACGATGCGCTTCACGACCCAATGGTAAATGATTACCATATTCTATCATTTGGCTGGGCTACAGAAGCACAAATTGCCGAAATGAAGGCACTAACCTTTAAAGTAAACAATGTACTTAAAGCATTGTTTGACGAAGCAGGTATGTTGCTTGTTGACTACAAACTAGAGTTTGGTGTCGATAAAGACGGCAACATCGTGTTAGGCGATGAGTTTACTCCTGACGGCTGTCGCTTATGGGACAAAGAAACCCGTAAGAAAATGGACAAAGACCGCTTTAGACAGGGGCTTGGCTCGGTTGTAGAAACTTACATTGAAGTTGCTGAGCGTTTAGGTTTGTCTCTATAGATACAATCTGCGTGTAGTTTGAATAAAAGAGGACCTTCAGGTCCTCTTTTTTGTTTAAGCCTTTATGACTAACATTTAAAAGTTGGTTATTTGAAGAAAACTCTTTTAAGTTATTATTTTAACGATACATTCTTTGAAAGAATGAATATTTAGAAATAGAGATATGCGCAAAGGAGCGGTCATTGTTTAAAACACTTTCTTTAGTCACGGTAGCAATGGTTGCTTTTGCTGCAAATTCGTTACTGTGCAGAATGGCGCTGGCAAATACAGATATTGACCCCGCTAGCTTTACCGCGTTGCGCTTAATAAGCGGTGCACTAGCACTCACGTTATTGTCGCTCTTTTCTTTGCGAAAAGCAGCAGGGGATTCAAGCCTTTGGGTTAACCTAAAAAGTAATGCAACCTTCCTCGGTGGCGCGTCACTGTTTTTGTACGCGCTGTGCTTTTCATATGCCTATATTTCTATGGCTACTGGCACCGGGGCATTGTTGTTATTCGGCGCAGTTCAGCTAACTATGATTAGCTTTGGCCTAGCAAGAGGAGAACGGTTTAAGCGTTTTCAATGGCTAGGCTTTCTCCTTGCATTCACTGGTCTAGTAATTTTGTTACTGCCGAGTGCATCGGCGCCGCCACTTTTAGCTGGCATAATCATGGTCACTGCAGGTATTGCGTGGGGCGTATATTCGCTGTTAGGCAAAAAAAGTAAGTCCGCCTTGTTTGCTACATCGGGCAACTTCATATACGCATCTATTTTATCTATTCCCTTATTAGGGTTTCTATTATCGCTAAATAGTCGTGTATTAGTGTTCGACAATACTGGCGCCTTATTAGCACTTGTTTCTGGCATTGTGGCATCAGGATGTGGTTATGCAATTTGGTATAGCGTGCTGCCAGTTATCAAATCAACTACTGCTGCCACTGTTCAGTTAAGCGTTCCAGTAATCGCAACTTTGATGGGATGGGCTATACTTGGTGAGCAACTTAGCACTCAGGTTGTTATCGCTTCTATCATGACGCTGGGTGGCATCTACTTAGTTATAAAAAGGTAGCTAGCCACGCGAAAGATAATGCATTCCCTTTTAAATAGCACATATTTAATTGGTGGTTTTTCTACAGATTGTTCACCTTCACGCTTTTTTAGAAAGGTGTAGCGAATGGTGCGCATCTTTGTAGACTAAAGAAAAATGTTATATTTCCATCCGTGATGCTAAAGTTCAGCGATTAACAATGTGTATATCGTTGGGCGCAAAGTGGCGAAATGAAACAGCGACTATTGGTGGAAAAGTTTATTGGAGCGTAGTGTGGTAGTTACAGGAGCATTATCTAACGAACTCGAAAGAGTATCTGTTCTCAAAAGATTAGCGCTACTAGATACGCCCGACGAAGCGCGTTTTGACCGGATTACGGGTTTAGCAAGCAGTGTGCTTAATTGCCGATTCGCGACGATCACGTTAATTGATAGCAATAGACAGTGGTTTAAATCTTCAGTCAATCTTGAGATTAAAGAGTCTGCTCGCGATATCGCCTTTTGCAGCCACACCATTTGTGAAACGGACCCATTAATTGTTCCTGACACCCAAAAAGATGCGCGCTTCAAAGATAATCCGTTTGTTTTGGGCGAACCCCATATTCGCTTCTACGCAGGAATAAAGCTTGTTGTAGATGGCTGCGCTGTGGGTACTTTGTGTGTACTTGACACAGAGCCGCATCACTTTAACGAAAGCCAACTTTTTCAGCTTGAAAAGCTAGCTGAGCTCGCAAACGCAGAAATTTGTAGAGAAGAACACACAGAGCTGTCAAAACAGATTACTGAGTACCAAGACCAACTCGAGCAAACGCAAAAACTTACGCGGGTTAGAAGTACTATTCTTGAAAAAGTAGTAAATGCAGAATCTCTTCACAGTGTACTTTTTGATATTGTGAGTGCAATTGAAAGCGAGTACCCCAATAAACTCTGTAGTATTTTACTTGAACAAGACGGCAAACTTAGAAAAGGTGCTGCTCCATCTTTGCCTGAATTCTACAATGATGCTATTGACGGTTTGATAATTGGTGAAGGGGTAGGCTCTTGTGGTAATACAGCAGCCACCAATAGCCCTACCGTAGTTGAAGATATTAGTACGCACCCCTATTGGGCTGGCTTCCACGAATTAGCTGCAAAAGCGGGGGTGGCATCTTGCTGGTCTCAGCCAATTAGAGGCGCCAATGGAAATGTAATTGGGACCTTTGGTATATATCACAAATATAAAGCGATACCGACCTCTGAAGAAGTTATTCTGATAGAACAATTTGCACATATTGCGAGCATTGCTATTGAAAGAGATATAGCGAACGACCTTATCTGGAAACAAGCCAATTTTGATACGCTCACTGGCCTACCAAATAGAAACCTAATGCAGGATCATCTCGACTTGGCGATTAAGACTGCTAACAGGGAGAATGATAAGGTTGCGGTTCTTTTCCTGGATCTCGACAATTTTAAGGATATAAATGACACGCTCGGCCACGATGTAGGCGATGAACTTTTAAAAGAGTGTGCTAAGCGTTTAGAGCAAAGCGTACGCGCTAGTGATACTGTTGCTAGGCTGGGCGGGGATGAATTCGTCATCATTTTAAACAGCATCAATAGTTTAAGTTCAGTAGACGATATAATACAGAAACTGCTAGAAACGATAGCTGAACCTTTTTTGATCGATGTAGAGCAGGTGCATACCAGCGGTAGTTTAGGAGTAACCTTATATCCAGATGATGCTAATAACACTAAGGACTTGTTGAAGTACGCCGATCAAGCTATGTACAAAGCGAAAGCGTCGGGGAAAAATAGTTACAAATTCTATACCTTAGACATGCATGAAGCGGCGGTAAAACGACTTTCTCTTTTAAATGATCTACGTTATGCCGTTAAAAACAATGAACTTTTCGTTGAATATCAGCCTATAACGACGCTCAGTAATGGTCAGATTTTAAAGGCGGAAGCCTTGCTTCGATGGCAGCATCCACAAAAAGGACGAATTCCGCCCGATGAATTTATTCCTTTAGCAGAAGAGTCGGGTTTAATTATCGAAATTAGCGACTGGGTTTTTGAAGAGGTGTGCAGGAATGTAAAGTATTGGCAGTCACATTATTGCCGTGATCTTCAAATAAGTATAAATACATCACCTTGCCAATATTTTCATCAAGAGTCGAATATTACGAGCTGGCTTAACAGATTGCTTGAGATAAATGTTTCAGCGAGGTCTATTTTACTTGAGGTCACGGAAAACCTTTTAATGAAGGCTGACGAAGAGGTTTCTAAAAAGTTGTTTCAGTTTAGGCAAGCCGGTGTTGGTATAGCCCTTGATGATTTCGGTACGGGGTACTCTTCTATTTCTTATCTGAAAAAGTTTCCTACCGATTTTATAAAAATCGACAAAAGCTTTGTTAAAACCATGACAGACGTGAGTAACGATAAAGTATTGTGCGAAGCTATTATTATTATGGCTAAAAAGCTTGGAATTAAAGTAGTTGCAGAGGGCATTGAGACTCAAGAGCAGTTTGAGATCTTAAAAGCAATGAATTGTGACTATGGACAAGGGTATTACATAGCGAGGCCGATGGGGAAAGTCGATTTCGAATCCCTTTTAAAGGCAACTAGCACCGTGAGAAGTGCTAGTTGAGATGGTTACGCTGCACATCAGTGCAATTAGCTCAAAAAGCTAGGATAGTGTAGCTAGGGCTTTGCCAGAGTACTGTTTTAGTTCATCTGTTCGGTTTTCTTTAATCTTATTAGCCCAATTGGGGTCTTGTAATAATGCTCTTCCAACCGCGACTAAATCAAATTCACCGGCATCAAGTCGCTCAAGTAAGTCATCAACAGCACGGGTACTTGAGTCTTGGCCTTTAAATGCGCCGAAGAAGTCATCATTAAGGCCTACTGAACCAACTGTAATTGTGGGTTTTCCAGTAATCTTCTTAGTCCAGCCTGCAAGGTTTAGTTCGCAGCCTTCAAACTCACTTTCCCAGTAGCGGCGTTGAGAACAGTGAAAAATATCTACGCCAGCATCACTGAGAGGAAGTAGAAACTGCTCTAGTTCCTGAGGTGTGTGTGCTAAGCGAGCGGTGTAGTCTTGCTGTTTCCACTGGGAATAGCGCAGCACGATGGGAAAATCGGGACCAGTGGCAGCGCGAATGGCTTTAATTATTTCCACCGCAAACCGACCGCGGTTTTCCATACTACCGCCCCAGCTATCAGTACGCTGATTAGTGCCTTCCCAGAAGAATTGGTCGATGAGATAACCATGCGCACCGTGAATTTCTATCCCATCCATGCCGATAGCTTTGGCATCAGCTGCCGCTTGGGCAAATGCGGATATAACAGATTCAATGTGCTCGACTGTCATGGGTTCAGCACCCTGTTTACCAGGTTTGAATAGTCCCGATGGCCCAGCGCTTGGAAGCTCGGGGTAGGGGGCTTTTTCTGCAACGCGTGCCATACCTACGTGCCACAGTTGTGGCATGATTTTCCCGCCTTCGCTATGAACTTCATCAACCACATTTTTCCAACCGGCTAAGGCTTCGTCTCCGTGAAATTGAGGGATGTTGGCGTCCATAGTAGCGACTTTGTCGTTAACCGTAGTGCCTTCTGTAATGATTAAACCTGTGCCACCTTGCGCACGTCGTTTGTAGTAAACCGCTACATCAGACGTTGGAATCCCGTTTGGGGAAAACTGGCGAGTCATGGGCGCCATAACAATGCGGTTGGTTAGTGAGAGATTACCTTGTGAATAAGGCTTAAATAGTGCGTTAGCTGCCATGTTTTAATCCTGATCTTTTATTGCAATTAAGGCTGTGTGCATTTCACCCAGAAAATGAAACGTTATTATTCTTTAAAGAGCCTTAAGTAATTAATTGCATTAGTGATTATGTAAAGCCTTGCAGGATTCACATAATCACTAATGGGCTAAAAAGGCTGTAATCGATACCAGATACTACTGGTGAGTAGGGGCAAGTCAATTTTCATATGTTGATAGTAAGCCATAAGTAAAAGTGAGCTAAGAGCTCTATGATGAGAGCCCTTATTCAGATATCCGTAGGGTTAATCTAAAATCTCAACGATTTCTCTTGTAGCTTGAATAAGGCGTACAACTTTATTTTCTATACGAACAGTGATCAACCCGTCATCTCCCAATGGCACAACGACGCGAGTGTGATTATAAATATCATGGTCAAGGCGCTTTCCAACAGTTAGCTTTTTTTCCCAACCTGGCGGTAATTCTCCCGTCCGTTCGTATTTTTTCTCTATGCCCGGTGGAAGTGATTTATCTTTATGTGGGTTGTTAGGGCCAGCATAAGCCGTTGAACTAGCGAGTATAACTGCGGCTGAGATACCTATAATGGATAAAATTTTCATTGATAACCTCTCAAATCACTAAAAAGCGCTACATAATCTTGAGAAGATTATTCAAGAAATTAACGCAAACTTTGGGGTTAGCGCTTGTAGTGCAAGAGCAATTACGCTCACTTATCTTTAGCAAAATGGAAACTAATGATAGCGTCGTGTCGTTTCTTCGCAAAAAATTAGCTCCTCGTTAGAAGTGTACGTTTTGCGAAAACCATACCAAGCTGAAATCTAGCTCTACGAAATTATCAGAAAAATAAGGGTATAGGTATGTTAACGTTTATGTGTCTACCAAAGGCAAAGGGTATAAAGTCTATCGCTTGACATAAGATAACAGCGTGGCACTTTAAACGTTACAAAGGAAGAATAAAAAATGAGTGAGATTGCATTTACGCGTGAAGAAAAAGACGCGTTAGTCGCTAAACTGCAACGATATTTTGATGATGAGCTACACGTGGACCTTGGTCAATTTGACGGAGAGTTTCTTCTCGACTTCATTATTAAGGAAATGGGCGCATCTTTTTATAATAAAGGTGTTAACGACGCGAGAGCAGTTGTTGCATCGCGATTACAAGTAATAGATGAAGAACTATACGCCATCGAAAAAGCACTTTAATTTCAAAAATAAATAAAGCCTGCATTTTGACAGGCTTTATCATTAAATGGCGGTTCAGTGTTAGTACGTCAATAGTACTTGGTTGCACTAGAGTTCCTGACTGGTAGGCCTGATAATCATTTCGTTTATGTCTACTTCGCCAGGCTGTTCTATGGCAAAGGATACGGCACGGGCAATAGCATCCGCATCGATTGCATCATCATACATATCTTCTGCCATTTGCTTCGAGTCTTTGTGAGAAATGTGGTCAGTAAGTTCTGTCGCCACTGCACCAGGTGAGATGTTGGTAGAGCGAATTTCACCATTTGACTCCCTGCGAATGCCTTCACTGATTGCTTTAACAGCGAATTTAGTTGCGCAATAAACCGTTGCTCCAGGGAACACAACATGACCGGCCACAGAGGAAAGATTGATAATATGCCCGCTTTTTTGCTCTCGCATTTGTCCTAATACAGCTGCTACTCCATACATAACGCCTTTTATGTTTACATCTATCATCTGATCCCACTCGTCAACTTTCATCTCGTCAAGCGGAGCGAGTGGCATAAGACCAGCATTGTTGACGAGCACGTCAATACGCCCATAGGCATCTATGGCCGCTTTTGCAAGTGCTTGGACTTCATCCTTTTTCGTGACATCTACCGTTTTATAAGTAGCGTGGCCGCCTGAAGATTCAATTTCATCTACAAGTTTTTTAAGACGGTCTTCACGGCGAGCGCCTAATACTAATTTAGCACCTTTTTCCGCTAGCATTTTCGCTGTAGCTTCTCCAAGCCCGCTACTTGCACCTGTAATGATGACAACTTTTCCAGAAACTTCGCTCATAACATTATCCTTACGTTTGATTAGTGTTAAGTTGCTACGTAAAACTATTGAAGTGGATTACTCTAACGCGCAGAAACACTGTGAGAGTGATAGTAAGAGCGATGAATGGAAGACCTTACAGCGGCACTTTTATTTTCACTGGGCACTTAGCTACGCAGCAACATGGAAGAATTTCATCGTCGTCAATAAAGGCGAGTGGGTCAGTAGTGTATTCAACTTCGCCTTCAATAAGCTTTGTACGGCACGCACCGCAAAACCCTTCGCGACAGTGGTAGTGAATATTGACGCCTGCTGATTCAAGGGCGGTTAAGATAGTGATATCAGAGGGGGCAATAATCGCCCCCACATCGACAACGTCGATGCGGAGTGATTTATCGTTACTGCTCATTAAGCTGTGGTTTTACAGCTCAAAATCAGCAAAGTCGTCTTCGCTTACTGCAGAATCTATTTGTCCAACTAAGTAAGAGCTGATTTCAGATTCTTGTGGGGCTACTTGTACATTGTCTGAATTTAGATAGTTATTCATCCAAGGAAGCGGGTTGCTGCTAATCTCAAATGGTGTATCTAGACCTATGGCAGACATACGTTGATTCGCAATGTACTCAACGTACTGGCAAAGAATTTCTTTGTTGAGGCCAATCATAGAGCCGTTTTGAAACAGATAGTCAGCCCATTGCTTTTCTTGCTCAACCGCATTCATGAAGATAGCCCGGGCTTCGTCTTTGCATTCTTCTGCAATCTGCGCCATTTCTGGGTCATCTTTACCCTTAGCCCACAAGTTTAGAATGTGCTGTGTTGATGACAAATGCAGATTTTCATCTCGAGCAATCAAACGAATAATCTTAGAGTTACCTTCCATCAACTTACGTTCTGCGAAAGCGAACGTACAAGCAAAAGACACGTAGAAGCGGATTGCTTCAAGCGCATTTACCGAGTTCATACACAGGTAAAGCTTCTTTTTAAGCTCGTACATGTTAACGGTGTATGCAGTGCCATTGACGGTATGAACGCCTTCACCTTGTGTTTGCCATAGTTGAGTGGCAAAAATGAGGTCGTCATAATACTTCGAGATATCAGCTGCACGGCGCTTAATCTCGTCGTTCACTACGATATCTTCAAATATCTCACTTGGGTCTGAGAACAAATTACGCAAGATATGGGTATAAGAGCGCGAGTGAATAGTCTCAAAGAAAGACCATGTCTCAACCCATGTTTCTAACTCGGGTAGTGAGATAATAGGCAAGAATGCAATATTCGGGCTTCGACCTTGTACTGAGTCTAAAAGGGTTTGGTACTTAAGATTCGATATGAAGATATGTTTTTCTGGGTCGGTCAACTTTTGAAAATCAACACGATCACGAGAAACATCTACTTCTTCAGGGCGCCAAAAAAAGCTAATTTGCTTCTCAATAAGCTTTTCGAAGATGGCATGCTTTTGCTGATCATAGCGTGCAACGTTTACGGGGTTACCGAAAAACATCGGCTCGATCAATGGATTAGTACTTTGCTGATTAAACGTAGTGTATTTCATGATGGCCTAACTAAAAACTTAATGATTAACGCGTATTATTGTTTGTGTTCTTGCTGCGAAACGTTAATGGCAGGCTTTACCGTAAAATCCTTTTACGAACCTGCCATTTTTGCAAAAGGGCGTGTATTAGATTTTACACGCACCGCCTGCACAATCATCATCTTCCTCTACTACGACTTCTTCTTGACGTGGCATAGGCTCGTTTGCTTTAGCGTCTAACGCCGAGGTGTCTGAAGCACCGTCACGAGTGTTATGATAATAAAGTGTCTTAACACCAAGCTTGTAAGTAGTAAGAAGGTCTTTAAGCAGAAGCTTCATTGGGACCTTGTTACCTTCATAACGGCTTGGGTCGTAATTAGTGTTTGCAGAGATAGTTTGGTCGATAAACTTCTGCATGATACCCACAAGTTGCAGGTAACCATCGTTAGAAGGGATATCCCAAAGTAACTCGTATTTATCTTTTAAAGTTTCGTATTCAGGTACAACTTGCTTAAGTACACCGTCTTTACTCGACTTAATGCTAATAAAACCGCGCGGTGGCTCAATACCGTTGGTCGCATTAGAGATCTGCGAAGATGTCTCTGAAGGCATTAATGCAGACAGTGTAGAGTTGCGTAGTCCGTGTGTTTTAACTTCTTCACGTAATGCATCCCAGTCATAATGAAGCGGTTCATTGCACACGCTATCAAGGTCTTTCTTGTAGCTGTCAATTGGCATGATGCCTTGCGAGTAGGTAGTTTCGTTAAACTTAGGACACGCACCTTTCTCTTTAGCCAGGTTGTTCGACGCTTTCAGTAGGTAGTACTGCATTGCTTCAAACGTGCGGTGGACTAAACCGTTCGCACTATGATCTGAATATTTAACGCCGTTCTTAGCAAGGTAATAAGCAAAGTTGATAACACCCACGCCCAGAGTACGACGACCCATAGTTGCGTTGTACGCAGCAGGAACAGGGTAGTCTTGGTAATCAAGTAGATTATCAAGAGCACGTACTGCAAGATCGGCAAGCTCTTCAAACTCATCAACTGATTCAATTGCACCTAAGTTAAATGCAGACAGCGTACAAAGGGCAATTTCACCATTTTCGTCGTTAACGTGTTGAAGTGGTTTAGTCGGTAGCGCAATTTCAAGACACAAGTTACTTTGACGAACTGGCGCAACTTCTGGGTTGAATGGGCTATGCGTATTACAATGGTCAACGTTTTGAAGATATATGCGACCTGTACTTGCGCGCTCTTGCATGAACAAGCTAAACAGTTCCATAGCTTTAATTTGCTTCTTACGGATGCTGTCGTCGTTTTCGTATTTAACGTATAGCTCTTCAAACTTGTCTTGATCGGCGAAGAACGCATCATAAAGACCTGGTACGTCAGATGGGCTAAATAATGAAATGTAGCCATCTTTCATCATGCGTTGATACATCAGTTTGTTGAACTGAACACCGTAGTCTAAGTGACGTACACGGTTTTCTTCTACACCACGGTTATTCTTGAGCACTAGTAGAGATTCTACTTCCATATGCCAGATAGGGTAGAACAACGTGGCCGCACCACCACGAACGCCACCTTGTGAACAGCTTTTTACTGCGGTCTGGAAGTATTTGTAGAACGGAATACAACCAGTGTGGAATGCTTCACCACCGCGAATAGGGCTACCCAGTGCACGAATGCGCCCTGCGTTTACACCGATGCCCGCGCGTTGGCTTACGTATTTAACTATCGCGCTTGCCGTTGCGTTAATTGAGTCTAGGCTGTCGCCTGTTTCAATAAGTACGCACGAGCTGAATTGACGCGTAGGCGTTCGTACGCCGGCCATAATTGGAGTAGGTAGCGATAGCTTAAACGTTGATGCAGCATCGTAGAAACGACGAATATAGTCCATACGCGTCGCTTTGTCGTAATTTGCGAAAAGACACGCTGCTACAAGAATATAAAGGAACTGTGCACTTTCATAAATTTCACCAGTAACACGGTTTTGAACTAAATACTTGCCTTCAAGTTGTTTAACCGCAGCATAGCTGAAGTTCATATCGCGCCAATGGTCAATATAGGTTTCCATCTCTGCGAATTCTTCAGGCGTGTAGTCTTCAAGTAAATGCTTGTCGTACTTTCCTAAATCTACCATTTTTCCAACGTGTTCAAGTAACGCTGGCGGCTCAAATTGTCCGTACGCTTTCTTACGAAGATGGAAGATAGCCAAGCGCGCTGCCAAGTACTGGTAGTCTGGCGCATCAGTAGAGATCAGGTCAGCCGCTGACTTAATCAGTGTTTCGTGGATCTCGCTGGTATTAATGCCGTCATAGAACTGAATTTGCGCTTTTATTTCAACTTGTGAAACAGAAACGTTGTTTAATCCTTTGGCTGCCCATGTAACGACTTTGTGGATTTTTTCTAAGTCGATGGACTCTTTTTCACCGTTTCGTTTGGTGACGAATAAGTTGTTGTTCATGTTACTGGCCGTTTGTCTGTTAGCGCTTGATGCGTGGGCTATCTATTGCCCATTTTCGTTTTAATTTTAAATGCGTATGTTGTTAATGTTGTTGGCTCACGCCAGTTAAAAACACACACAAAAAGCGGCCTAAACTAATACCAAGAAGTATTGTAGTAGAGACTGCTCATTAAATTCTTTACTGCTTTTTTGTTTTCAGCGAGATTATTGTTTCAAACTATCAGTGGTGTCCCAGAGACAGTTTGTCATTAGTTGAGATCCCGAAAAATTATTGGTGGGATCCCGTGCTGAATTAAACACAAGATAGTGAGGTTTTGTCTTGATTGCAACCCAATATCTGGTGGTATTTCAAGCACTCAATCTGGCATGAAATTTATGTTAGTAACAACTAACTTTTTAGCGTTCTACAAGCGTAAAATATCTGGAATGCAAGCGTTTTAAACAAAATCTTAAGTATAAAAATTAATTTATTCTTAGAATTCAATTTTTATACAGACACGATATATGGTGTTTAAAATATCACCGCAGCCCAACATATAGTGTTAAATTAACTTTGCGCTACTGTATATAGTAAGTAGTTTACGTCTACGTTATTAGACGAAAGATAAAAGCCTTGAGAAATCGGGTCCATATGCAGACCTGTCATGTCGCGAGGAAGCAAACCTGCTTGATCCGTCATTGCCATAAGTTCTGAAGGCTTTATAAATTTTCCGTGATCGTGCGTACCTTTAGGTACTAATTTCAGAATGTATTCTGCGCCGAGGATCCCCATCAGATATGACTTCAGGTTTCTGTTCAGTGTAGAGAAGAAAACGTGGCCGCCAGGTTTTACTAACTTTGCGCAGGCCATAACAACAGAGGCAGGGTCGGGCACGTGCTCTAACATCTCCATACAAGTTACTACATCGAACTGACCTGCGTTTGCGTCAGCAAATGCTTCAGCCGTTGAGCAGACGTAGTCAACTTTAACCCCAGACTCTAAACCGTGAAGTTTGGCCACTTCTAACGACGCTTCAGCCATATCTAAACCTGTCACTATTGCACCAGCACGGGCCATAGATTCAGCGAGAATGCCGCCACCACAACCTATGTCCACGACTTTCTTATCAAATAACCCTTGGCTATGTTGATTAATGAAGTCTAGGCGGAGTGGGTTAATAAGGTGTAGTGGCTTGAATTCGCCTTCTGGATCCCACCAGCGAGACGCAAGTTCAGAGAATTTATTGATTTCTTGTTGATCGACGTTCGTCATTAGTAAAACAATCCTTAACCTATCTCTTTTTAAGATATCGTAAATTCAGGTTATGTTTCACTGTTTTTAAACAGAAATAGCTAAATTATACGAAGGGATGAGCGAAAAATAATCGCTTGCCTTTTAGTTGATTAATAAGCGTAATTAAGCGCTACATAATTCTGTCATCAAGTGGTACACTCGAAGCACGATTATGACCCACATAATAACAACAGTGCGCTCCCAAGCCTTGCTTTCACAATGATGTGAAGTAAAGCGCTGGATAACGCAGAACAAACCAAAATAAAGGGATTAAGCAGTTTATGTCTGATAACGCTAAAGAAATCCTCCCCGTTAATATTGAGGAAGAGTTAAAGAACTCCTACCTTGATTACGCGATGAGCGTTATTGTCGGGCGAGCCTTGCCTGACGTAAGAGATGGCTTGAAGCCAGTGCACCGTCGTGTGCTGTTCGCAATGAACGAACTGAAAAACGACTTTAACAAGCCATACAAAAAATCTGCCCGTGTGGTAGGTGACGTAATTGGTAAATATCACCCTCACGGTGACTCTGCGGTTTACGACACTATCGTTCGTATGGCCCAACCGTTTTCACTGCGCTACATGTTGGTTGACGGTCAAGGTAACTTTGGTTCTGTAGACGGCGACTCTGCCGCTGCGATGCGTTATACCGAAGTTCGCATGGCGAAAATTGCGCACGAATTACTTGCCGATTTAGATAAAGAAACCGTTGATTTTGTACCTAACTATGACGGTACTGAATTCATCCCTGAAGTATTACCAACTAAGGTACCTAACCTTTTAGTTAACGGTTCATCAGGTATCGCAGTTGGTATGGCGACAAACATACCGCCGCATAACCTGACTGAAGTGATCAACGGCTGTGTCGCTTTAATTCAAGACCCATCAATTACCATTGATGATTTGATGACGCATATTCCTGGCCCTGATTTCCCAACGGCAGCGATGATCAGCGGTCGTAAAGGTATCGAAGATGCTTACCGCACCGGTCGCGGTAAAATCTATCTTCGTGCTAAAGCGGAAATTGAAACAGACAACAACGGTAAAGAAACCATTGTTGTTAACGAGATCCCTTACCAAGTTAACAAAGCACGTCTTATTGAAAAGATCGCTGAACTGGTAAAAGAGAAGCGTATTGAAGGTGTTTCGGCACTGCGTGATGAGTCTGATAAAGACGGCATGCGCATTGTTATTGAAGTTAAACGTAACGAATCTGCCGAAGTTCTGCTTAACCATTTATATGCGAATACCCAGCTTCAAACGGTATTCGGTATCAATATGGTTGCGCTAGACAATGGTCAGCCTAAAGTATTTAACCTTAAAGAAACGCTTGAAGCCTTTATTCTTCACCGCCGGGAAGTGGTAACACGCCGAACTGTATTTGAATTACGCAAAGCCCGTGATCGTGCCCACATCCTTGAAGGTTTGGCAATTGCGCTTGCTAATATCGACCCAATTATTGAGTTGATAAAAGCATCGCAGAGCCCTGCAGATGCGAAGAAATCGCTTGTTGCACAAGGTTGGGACTTAGGCGACGTAGCGCAAATGCTTGAGCGCGCAGGCGATGACGCAGCGCGTCCAGACTGGCTAATGCCGGAATTTGGTATCCGCGACGGCAAGTACTACCTAACGGAACAGCAGGCGCAAGCAATTCTTGACCTACGCTTACACAAGCTAACGGGTCTTGAGCACGAGAAGATCCTTGAAGAGTACAAGCAACTTCTAGAGCTAATCGCAGAACTTCTTCACATCCTTAATAGCCCAGAGCGTTTGATGGAAGTGATTCAAGAAGAACTTGAAAAAGTTCGCGATGAGTTTGGTGATGAGCGTCGTACTGAAATTACCGCTGCAAGCCACGATATAGATATTGAAGATCTTATTGAGCAAGAAGACGTTGTTGTAACGCTTTCTCGCGAAGGTTATGTGAAGTACCAGAAGCTTACAGACTACGAAGCACAGCGTCGTGGCGGTCGTGGTAAGTCTGCAACTAAGATGAAAGATGAAGACTTCATCGAAAAGCTTCTTGTTGCGAATACACACGATCACATATTGTGCTTCTCAACCCGTGGCCGCTTATACTGGTTGAAAGTGTATCAATTGCCGTTCGCTAGCCGAAATGCGCGCGGACGCCCAATTGTTAACATTCTACCGCTTGAAGAAAACGAACGTATTACTGCTATTCTTCCTATTAAAGAATTTGAAGAAGGCAAGTTTGTACTTATGGCAACGGCAAACGGTACAGTTAAAAAGACTGACCTAAGCCTATACTCTCGCCCTCGTTCAAGCGGTATTATCGCTGTTAACCTAAATGAAGGTGATGAGCTAATTGGTGTTGATATTACCCACGGTGATGACGACATCATGTTGTTCTCTGACGCGGGTAAAGTAGTTCGTTTTAACGAGAAGCTTCGCGACAGCGAAACCGGTGAAGTTAAGCGTGACCCAGAGACGGGTGAAGAGCTTCTGGCACTTCGTCCAATGGGAAGAACGGCAACAGGTGTTCGCGGTATTCGTCTTCAAGATGGACAAAAAGTGGTATCACTTATTGTTCCAAAAGGCGATGGTCCAATCCTGACAGCGACAGAGAATGGTTTCGGTAAGCGTACTCCACTTGAAGATTACCCTGCGAAGAGCCGTGCGACACAAGGTGTTGTGTCAATCAAGGTGTCCGAGCGTAACGGTAAAGTGGTTGGTGCGGTTCAGGTAGACGAAACCAACGAAATTATGCTTATTAGTGACCAAGGTACACTGGTTCGTACCCGTGTAGGCGAAGTGTCAGTAGTAGGCCGTAACACACAGGGCGTTCGCTTGATACGTACAGTAGAAGGTGAGCACGTTGTAGGGTTACAGCGTATTGAAGAAGTGGCAGAGTTACAGGAACTCGATGAGGACGGTAACCCAATCATTTCAGAAGATGCGCCAGAACAAGCAGAAACTGCTGTTCAAGAGCAAGAGAACACCGCAGAAGACGGTGACGGCTCAACGACAGAAGAGTAGGGATAGGGCGCAGGTATTCATACTTGCGCATTATCAGTGTTCTTTCAAACAAGCGGCTTTTGCCGCTTGTTTACCTAATAGGCCCGCAAAATGTTTGTTATAAAGCGGGTTGAACGGTGCTTATCTACAGGTGTTGAAAAACGCAATGAAAGAGGTTTTTAACTTTAGTGCTGGGCCGGCCATGCTTCCTAAAGAAGTGATGGAAAAGGCACAATCAGAATTTACAAATTGGCGCGATTTAGGCTGTTCTGTAATGGAAGTTAGCCATCGTGGTAAAGACTTCATTGAGATAGCCGCAAAAGCAGAGCAGGATTTGCGTGACTTGCTATCTGTGCCGTCTAACTACCATGTGCTTTTCACACATGGTGGTGGACGCGGTCAATTTGCTGCTGTTCCCCTCAATTTATCATCCGCTGGTGATACCAGCCTTCACTTAGTGAGCGGCTCTTGGTCAAAAGGCGCGGTGAGTGAAGCGAATAAATACAATAATGCGGTAGTTGTGGGCGACGTTACAGAAAAAGACGGGCTTCACTATATCGCTAAGCCTGATGTTAGCGATATCGATCAGTCTGCGGCCTACTATCATTTTTGTCCAAACGAAACGGTAGATGGCATTGCTTATGAATGGCTGCCCGAATCTGGTAATGTGCCGCTGGTTTCTGACATGTCCTCGACGATATTGTCACAACCGCTAGACGTGGCAAAACACGGTGTTATATACGCCGGCGCACAAAAGAATATCGGGCCAAGCGGTTTGTCTGTGGTCATTGTTCGCGAAGACCTCGTTGGTAAAGCGCGTAAAGAAACGCCCTCTATTTTCGACTACGCATTAGCGGCAAAATCAGACTCTATGTACAACACACCGCCTACTTTCTCATGGTATTTAGCTGGGCTTGTATTTGAGTGGCTTAAAGACATGGGCGGCGTTGATGCTATGGCGAAGCTCAATGCAGAGAAGTCTGCACTTTTGTATTCTGCCATTGATAGTTCTGATTTCTATTCAAGTAAAGTTCATCCTGACAACCGTTCTAAAATGAACGTGCCGTTTCATTTGGCTAATCCTGATTTAGATAAGCTATTCCTTGAGCAATCGCAAGATGCAGGTTTACTTGCATTGAAAGGACATCGTTCGGTAGGGGGCATGCGTGCCAGTATTTATAATGCAATGCCGGTAGAGGGCATTGTTGCGCTAGTTGAATTTATGCGCGAATTTGAAAGAGTGAATGGATAAAATGGAGCAGTTAACATTAGACCCGATTGCAAAAGTATCGGGAGAGGTCAATGTACCTGGCTCAAAAAGTCTGTCTAACCGAGCGCTACTGCTTGCCGCGTTAGCTGAAGGCGAAACTGAACTAACAAACTTGTTAGATAGCGAAGACATTGAGCATATGCTTAATGCACTAACAAAGTTAGGTGTTAGCTATCGCTTAAGCGAAGATAAAACTCAATGCGTTGTGCAAGGCAATGGTGGCGCATTTGAGGTAGCTGAACCACTAGAGCTGTTCCTAGGTAATGCAGGTACAGCAATGCGTCCTTTATGCGCAGCACTTGCTGCGAGTAACGTGGATACCGTGTTAACGGGTGAACCGCGAATGGAAGAGCGCCCAATAGGCGATTTAGTTGATGCGCTACGCGAAGCAGATGCTGACGTCACCTACCTTAAAAATGAAGGCTACCCTCCGCTTCAAATTAAAGGTAAGACATTAAACGGTGGCGAAATGTCGGTTGATGGCAGCGTGTCTAGTCAATTTCTAACAGCGCTTTTAATGGCAGCCCCCCTGTTTTCAGGAGATGTGACTATTCGTATTAAAGGCGAATTAGTGTCTAAGCCTTATATCGATATCACATTAGACACCATGGCTAAATTTGGCGTCACTGTAGAGAATGACAACTACCAGACGTTTACGGTTTCTGGCAACGCCAAGTACGTTGCGCCAGGTAAATTTATGGTAGAAGGCGATGCTTCTTCGGCATCTTACTTCCTTGCAGCCGGCGCCATTAAAGGCGGAACGGTACGCGTAACCGGAATTGGGCAGAAAAGCATTCAAGGCGACATCCGCTTTGCTGACGTGCTAGAAGCTATGGGTGCAAAGGTAGTATGGAACGATGAGTTTGTTGAAATAACCGGTGCGCCACTTAAAGGCGTAAACATGGATATGAACCATATTCCGGATGCTGCCATGACCATTGCTACTACAGCGCTGTTTGCTGAAGGTCCAACGACCTTGACTAACATCTATAACTGGCGTGTTAAAGAAACAGACCGACTTGCGGCTATGGCGGCCGAGCTTCAAAAGCTAGGTGCGAAAGTAGAAGAAGGGCACGACTACATAAAAGTGTGGCCAACTGATTCACTAAAACATGCTGAAATAGATACGTATAACGACCACCGTATTGCAATGTGCTTTTCTCTAGTTGCATTAAGCGATACCCCGGTAACAATTAACGACCCAGGTTGTACACGTAAAACCTTCCCCGACTATTTTACCCGCTTTAAAACTCTATATAGCGCGTAAAAGCCTTGTATAAATAAGTCACAGGCTAATGAAGGGCTACGTAGGTTAACTCTTTAGTTGCTTCGTTGATCTGAATCAGATTTATCCTAATGTACAATGCCGTCACTAAGAGGCGGCATTGCTTATCTCTCACTAAAGCGTATAATTGCGCGCGATTTTTAGTAATTTAAACGATGGAGCAGGTATGCATTCCACACCCGTAGTCACGGTTGACGGTCCTAGTGGTGCAGGCAAAGGTACATTAAGTAGCTTGCTGGCAAAAAAATTAGGGTGGCACTTTCTAGATAGCGGTGCAATTTACCGCGTATTAGCAGTTGCTGCACTTCACCACGACCTTCCGTGTGATGATGAAGAATGTGTTGTTCCTCTAGCAACCGGTCTTGATGTTAGTTTCGAGACGAATGGCGATACCACTCGCATTATCTTAGAAGGCGAAGACGTTACTGACGATATTCGCACTGAAGAAGTTGGCGCTGTGGCATCAAAAGTTGCAGCATTACCTCGTGTTCGCGAAGCGTTACTTCGCAGACAGCGCGCTTTCCAACAAGATCCAGGTCTTGTTGCCGATGGTCGCGACATGGGTACCGTGGTATTTCCTGATGCGCCTGTAAAGATTTTCCTTACAGCTAGCGCAGAAGCCCGCGCTGAACGCCGCTATAGCCAGTTGAAAGCAAAGGGCATGGATGTTAATATTGCGCGCCTTTTAACCGATATCAAGGCAAGAGACGAGCGCGATACACAACGTGCGGTGGCTCCTTTGGTACCGGCACAAGATGCAGTAATTATAGATTCAACGGACTTGGATATTGACCAAGTCTTTGAAAAAGCGATGGATATTATTTCCTCACGCCTTTAATGACGAGAGCTGATCGCATCCAAAGCAGTGTTGCTACAGGAAGTGGCGACTAAATTTAATAACCCCGCGTTATCCGGATAAGAAGCGTGGATATCAACTTAAAAGTTATTTGAGACTTATGACTGAAAATTTTGCACAACTTTTTGAAGAGAGCTTACAAGAACTAGAAACACGTCCTGGTTCAATTGTAAAAGGTACTGTTGTTTCTATCGACAAAGACATCGTTCTTGTTGATGCAGGCTTGAAATCAGAAAGTGCTATCCCAGCTGACCAATTTAAAAATGCTGAAGGCGAACTAGAAATCGCTATCGGTGACCAAGTAGACGTTGCACTAGATGCAGTTGAAGATGGTTTCGGTGAAACTATCCTTTCTCGTGAAAAAGCGAAGCGTCACGAAGCTTGGGTTGAGCTGGAAAAAGCTTACGAAGATAAAGCTACAATTAAAGGCGTTATCAACGGTAAAGTTAAAGGCGGTTTCACTGTTGAAGTTAACAGTGTACGCGCGTTCCTTCCTGGTTCTCTTGTTGACGTACGTCCAGTACGTGACACTACACACCTTGAAGGCAAAGAGCTTGAGTTTAAAGTAATCAAGCTAGACGCTAAGCGTAACAACGTTGTTGTTTCTCGTCGTGCAGTTATCGAAGCAGAAAGCAGCGCAGAGCGCGAAACGCTTCTTGCTAACCTTGAAGAAGGTCACGAAATCAAGGGTATCGTTAAGAACCTTACCGATTACGGTGCGTTCGTTGACCTTGGTGGCGTAGACGGTCTTCTACACATCACTGATATGGCTTGGAAGCGCGTTAAGCACCCAAGTGAAATCGTGAATGTTGGTGACGAAATCAACGTTAAAGTACTTAAGTTCGACAAAGAGAAGCAGCGCGTTTCTCTTGGTATGAAGCAAATGGGCAACGATCCATGGCAAGAAATTGCGTCTCGTTACCCAGAAGGTACTAAGATCACAGGTCAGGTTACTAACCTTACTGACTACGGCTGCTTCGTTGAAATCGAAGACGGCGTTGAAGGTCTTGTACACGTTTCTGAAATGGACTGGACTAACAAGAACATCCACCCATCTAAAGTTGTTAACCTAGGTGACACTGTAGATGTAATGGTTCTTGAAATTGACGAAGAGCGTCGTCGTATTTCTCTAGGTCTTAAGCAGTGCATTGCTAACCCTTGGGAAACATTTGCTGAGTCACACGAAAAAGGTGACAAAGTGTCTGGTAAGATCAAGTCAATCACTGACTTCGGTATCTTCATCGGTCTTGACGGCGGCATCGACGGTCTAGTTCACCTTTCTGACATCAGCTGGAACAAGTCTGGTGAAGACGCGGTTCGCGACTACAAGAAAGGCGACGAAATCTCTGCTGTTGTACTACAAGTCGACCCAGAGCGTGAGCGTATTTCTCTTGGCGTTAAGCAAATCGAAGAAGATCCTTTCAACAAGTATCTGACAGATAACAAGAAAGGTGCTATCGTTACTGGTACAGTAACAGCAGTTGATGCGAAAGGCGTTACTGTAAACCTAGCTGAAGAAGTTGACGGCTACATCCGCGTTGCAGATCTTGCTGTAGAGCGTGTTGAAGACGCAACTGAAGTAGCAAGCGTTGGTGATAGCATCGAAGCGAAGTTCATGGGCGTTGACCGTAAGAACCGCACTGTTAACCTATCTGTTAAAGCGAAAGATCAGGCTGACGAAAAAGAAGCTATCGATAAAGTTAACCAGCAAGAAGATGTTGGTTTCGCTAACGCGATGGCAGAAGCATTTAAAGCTGCTAAAGGCGAATAATGCTTTTGTGGGTGTGCATTTGCACACCCAATTCGCGATAGCTGTTTAAACAATAATATTGACAATGAGGTTAAACATGACCAAGTCTGAATTAATTGAACGGCTCGCGGATCAAGCGCGTCATATTCCGGCGAAAGAACTCGAACTGGCAATTAAAGAGCTTCTAGAACAAATGGCTCAAACCCTTCAGAAGGGCGAGCGTATTGAAATCAGAGGCTTTGGCAGTTTCTCTCTTCACTATCGCGCTCCACGCGTAGGTAGAAACCCTAAAACGGGTGAAACAGTGAAACTAGACGGTAAATATGTGCCGCACTTTAAGCCTGGTAAAGAGCTTCGCGAAAGGGTAGACGCCTCAATCGCATAATGCATTTTAAAAGCCGCTGTAAAGCGGCTTTTTTGTGCCTGTCGATTAACCTTGGTCACGACTTCACTATTTTTGCTCTACCTCCCATCTCTAAATCACGAATATCCCAATATACATTCGTTTAAATTTTTATACCTATTGACCCCGGCTAAAGTAGGGTTATATATTATTCAAATAATAATAAACGGTATACATAGAAGTAATGTCAGCCGGCGATGAACAAGCAATAATAAAACAGTACCAGCCGCTCATTCGCGCGTTAATTCCATACGAACAACAAAATAGATTGTTGGAAGGAATTAATAAGTTTTCGAAGCGTCTGCCTAGTAGTGTCCGAAAGGTCGTGAAAGAAGAGGTGGTACGATTAACATCACTGACTGATGCACCTGCCGACAATTCTGCTTTTGCTCAGTTTCCAGTCATGAAATTTAAGCACTTCGGTGTGCAAATGCGTCTTGATAAGGTAGGGGCGCAAATCCTTAAAAACGAAACGTCACTCTATCAAGACAGGTATACTGTAGGTGTGTTTGAGTCAGTAATGAACTCAGACTTCTACCAAAACCAAATAAAAAAAGAACAGTTTAAAAAAATCGTTGACGCGTTTAATGTCGAGAGTCAGTCATTTACCGATATCGACTTTGGCGATGACATTGCCATTCGCCCAAACTTTACTTTGTCTTCACCTGAATTTGAGAAAGGTCGACATTGCTCCATAAGCTCTATGTCGCATCAAGGTATTACTCTGGAGACAAAAAGGCCCCCAAATGCATCCACTGGCGATATTATTACTTTCACTATCCCAGAAGTTAAAGGCCTGACCAAAGAACCCACAGAAATTACGCTCGAATTAGAGTCTGTTAAATACAACAAGCATTTGGGAAAATACGAAACGACCTTTAACTTTATAGACGACGTCGATAAGAGCTTTCTTGCAACACTAAAGCGCTATGTAGCAGTAACTTCATACAAGCAACCGCTACAACGTGACCTAGAAATAGAGCGTGCTATGCAAGAGCTCGAGCGTGACCGTATTCTAGAAAATAGCCCGTGGCTCCCTGTTTTTCTTGCACCTGAAAAGCAATCGCTCAAACCTATAATTGCACTTTTTACTAAGGCAAATGTTGAACACAATGATGCAGAAAAACTACTGGCAAGTTTGCAAGATAAGCCTATTTTCGCCACGTTAGTTGATGAACTGCGTAAATACAACGAAGCTTATGTATTTCATGGCAATATTAAAACCAAAAATGGTAACGTACAGATAACCGCTACGCACAGGCAGCTACTTGAACTTAAGCAACTTAATGCACTTGTATACTTGCTTGCAAAAAGTGAAGACTTTATATGTACCCACTGTCGCTTAGATAGTGTAACTCGTGAAGATAAGCAAAAGGCCTTTGCTATTCACGATATTGCCAGTAAGGATTTTGAGCAGCTTGCTCAGGTTTCCCACGTTTTATACTGCAAAGATGTCTCCGCCTACCTCACAAATTTAACGCTTTCCGCAAAATGTGACTTTAAGCCTTTGTCGAAAACGTTGAAAGCCAGCGGTAATAATTGGCGCATAGATTATGTCATGGAAGAAGACTTAGATAGACGGAGCGAAACCCGCTACGTTATAGACAAACCAGCTTCCATTAAAGTAGGCCTGCTTACGTCTCTTGACGCGCGAGTGGCCGATTTAAGCGCCAGCGGTATGAAATTGACGGTAGCACCACACAGCGACCTTCAAAAAGAAATTCGGGTTTCTGTACCGGAACTGAAAATTAAAGGCGAAAAATATAAAGTTGTACACTACCAAGCTGAAACCGGCGTGGTCAGGCTGTGCCTTGTAGAAGACACACGTAAAGCTAAAGTGAGCTCTAACGTCGATCATATGGTTGAAGAGAATACCGCTTATTTCAAAGTAAGAGATATTGCGCGTATTCAACGTTCCACACATCGTTACATTTGGGAGCTTGCAGTAAGGCACATGCCTTCGTTATCGGTACTTTGCGTAATGAATAGGTTTACGCTCGATAGGCTAAAAACCGTTTATCAGAGCGACGCATCTGACGATCTATATCCTTTTTCTCGTACACAAAATATTATACCGCTTCATGGTTTCTTTGCAGACAAGGGCCAGGCAAAGCCTAAATCCCAAATATTAGAAGCCATGTTTAAAGAAACCTCTGAACAAGCATTAGTAGTCCATTGTGTGAGAAAGAGCGACAGCCGTTTAGTGTACATCAAAGAACGAGACTTCTTGTTCTCTAAACTTCGCACACAAATCAAAACTCAGTTGGATGAGGAAAAAATACAGCTAAGTGCTACTGACGTTACCGCAGTACGCTGTCACGGAGCTATTACGCCGTTAACCAAAAAGCGACTAGCACAGCTTTCTAAGCTAGACAAAGCCATGTATGACAAGCTTGAAACCATGCAGGCGGGCTACACACACTGCATTTTTATAACAAATATGTCGGCACTTCATCATGACTTAGTGGTAGAAAACCTGATAGCAAAACCCCAGCGCCATGAACTCGACGGTGAAGGCGCGGCTTAAAATTTCCAATACGCTTTTTGTGTTATCTCTTTTCGCATTTTGCTATTCTTGTAAATAAATCAATAAAAAAGGGTTGAGTGTTGAAAGGGATCCTAACGTTTCTCATCATTTTGGTGCTTCTTGCCATCGCGTTTGTTATTGGCTCTCAAAATGAAGCGCAAGTAACAGTTAATTATTTAATTGCTCAGGCGAATCTGCGTTTATCAACGTTAATAGCGATAACGCTGTCTATAGGCGTGGGCATAGGAATATTAATAATGCTTATGAGCTGGCTTAAATTACGGGTTCAGTTGATGTCTGCTAAATCGAAAATACAGAGTTTGGAACAAGACCACTAATGCTCGAACTGCTGTTTCTACTTTTACCTGTTGCGGCAGGGTATGGTTGGATAATGGGGCGCAATAGTGTCCGTCAAGCGCAGCGAAAACAGTCAAGCATCCTATCTAAGCATTATTATAAAGGCCTGAACTTCCTTCTTTCAGACCAGCCGGATAAGGCCGTTGATACGTTAATCAAAATGATTAACGTGAATAGCGACACGGTTGAAACCCATATTGCAATGGGCAGTTTTTTCCGTCATCGCGGGGAAATAGACCGGGCTATTAAAGTTCATCAAAACTTGGTTAGTCGCGACGAACTACAACCAGCGCAAAGAGAAAATGCGCTTCGAGAACTCGGTCACGACTATACGCAAGCGGGCTTTTTAGAGCGCGCAGAAAACGCATTTCTTCAACTTTTAAACAGTGAAAAACATTACCTAGTTGCTCAGCAGCAGCTGTTTAGCATCTATCAAACCACGAAAGAATGGGAAAGAGCAATAGAATTAGCTGAGCGCATGGTGCAGTGTCATGGCGATAATGATGAACTGTGCGAACGCCTTGCCCACTTTTATTGTGAGCAAGCAGCCGTTGAGTTAAAGAACGAGAGTCAGGGAGCAGCGTTAACCCTGTTACAGAAAGCAGTTAATGCAGATGAGCATGCGGTTAGACCGTGGCTAATGTTAGGTGATATTGCGCTTAATCAAAAACGCTTCACTGACGCGAATGCCTATTTTACGCAAGTCGCAGAGCGCGATATTAATTGGTTCAGCGAAGCCGTACCAAGCCTTGAAAAAATTGCCGAAGAAACCGACGACTGGGATAGTTTCCAGAAAAACTTAGAAGCACACTGGCAAGAGTGCGCTACATCTTACCTGGCCATGGTTGATGTTTTGATGAAACGCGGTGAAACAGCGCAAGCCGCAGAATACCTATTAGAACAGCTTCGCAAACGTCCAACCATGCGCGGCTTTAAAACCCTTATGGGGCTTTATATTGACCAGCTTTCAGATAAAACCACGGCTGATAGCTTACGTTTACTTAAAGAGTTAGTAGAAAAGCAAATGTTGCAGCGCCCTAAATATCGCTGTGGCAGCTGTGGCTTTTCTGGACGAAAATTATATTGGTTATGCCCTAGCTGTAAAAAGTGGGGCGTAGTAAAACCTATCAAAGGGCTAGACGGAGAATAAAAGAACATGCATGACCCACGCGTTATTGTTGCATTAGACTATGACAATAAAGACACTGCATTGGCGTTTGTTGACAAATTAGATTCAAGCTTGTGCAAGTTAAAAGTGGGCAAGGAGATGTTCACCTTATTCGGGCCGGAATTTGTAAAAGCGCTTATTGCCAAAGGTTTTGATGTTTTCCTAGATTTAAAATTCCACGATATTCCAAATACGGTTGCGAAAGCGTGCAAAGCAGCGGCGGAACTGGGTGTATGGATGGTAAACGTACATGCTTCGGGCGGCCTACCTATGATGCAAGCGGCGAAGGAAGCCATTGCAACAAGCAGTAATCCTCAAACTAAGCTTATTGCGGTTACCGTACTTACCAGCATGGACGAGGCACAGCTTGCAGATGTGGTAAGCGGTGTAACACCTGAACAACAAGTATTGCGTTTAGCAGCGCTAACAGAAAAAGCAGGGTTGGACGGCATCGTCTGTTCAGCGCAAGAGGCCAGTGCGTTGCGCGAAAAACACAGTGAGAACTTTTTGTTAGTTACGCCAGGTATTCGTCCAGTAGGCGCAGACGCCGGCGATCAAAAACGTGTAATGACCCCACCTGATGCAATGAAAGCGGGCGTGAGTTATTTGGTAATGGGACGGCCTATTACCAAAGCAGATGACCCGATTGCTGTATTAAAAACTGTAAACACTTCTATAAACGGTTAGCGCGACTTAAGAAACCTTTTGTACGCTTAGTTATTTGGCTTGATACAGGGTGAGTTACGCACTGAAAGCGCTACCAGGATATCTTGGAATCAAAGTGTTAAAGCAATAAAAGTTAAGTTTATCTCGTCACTAAGTTATCAGATACAAAAAAGCTCGGATGTGGTATTCACATACCGAGCTTTTTTTCTTATGCCATTATCTAAGGCTTTTTATTCACCAAAGCGCTCGAACGCTCTGGGAATAATCGAAAAACCTTATTCGCCTTTAAGCGCTACTTCAGCTGGCGTATAGGTTAAACCTAGTTCTTCACCTAGTGCATCAACAACCGCTTTATAGGTTACTTTACCTTCGTGAACGTTTAAGCCGTTTAGCAGGTGCTTGTCTTCTAACATAGCTTTGGCTGGGCCTTTGTTTGCCAGAGCCAAACCAAATGGCAAGGTCGCATTGTTAAGCGCCATAGTAGAAGTACGTGCAACACCGCCTGGCATGTTAGCTACACAGTAGTGAACTACGTCATCGACAACGTAAACTGGGTCTTGGTGCGTAGTGGCTTTAGAAGTTTCAAAACAGCCACCTTGGTCAATAGCAACATCTACAAGCACAGAGCCCGGCTTCATCGCTTTAATTTGTTCACGAGTAAGTAGTTTAGGTGCTGCTGCGCCAGGAATAAGTACTGCACCAACAACAAGGTCTGCTTCAGAAGAGTATTGCTCGATTGCATCAACGGTAGAGTAAACTGTTTTAACTTGGCCATTAAAGATATCATCAAGCTGGCGAAGACGCGGAAGTGAACGGTCTAAAATGGTTACATCAGCGCCAAGGCCAAGTGCCATTTTCGCTGCGTTAGTTCCTACAACACCACCACCAATTACCAGAACTTTGCCTGGTGCTACGCCAGGTACACCACCAAGAAGGGTGCCGCTGCCGCCATGCGCTTTTTCTAGATAATGCGCGCCCGCTTGCACTGACATACGGCCCGCTACTTCACTCATTGGTGCAAGTAGTGGAAGCCCACCACGGTCGTCAGTTACTGTTTCATAAGCAATGCAGGTAGCGCCTGACTCAACTAATAACTTAGTTTGAGTAGGATCTGGGGCTAAATGAAGGTAAGTATAAAGCGTTTGTCCCTTACGAAGCATTTTACATTCGTTTGGTTGAGGCTCTTTCACTTTTACAATCATTTCCGCTTCAGCAAACACTTGCTCAGCAGTAGGTGCAATCGCAGCACCAGCATCTACATACATTTCGTCAGTGAAACCGATAGCATCACCAGCATTAGTTTCAACAAGAACACTATGACCGTGAGTAACAAATTCTTTTACTGCTGCTGGCGTCAAGCCAACACGATATTCGTGGTTCTTAATTTCTTTTGGTACACCAACTAACATGTATCGTCCTCAATTTTATAACGAGCTTCTATGTGGCTCTGGTTGAACTTTGTTTCGTAGCAATCGGTCTTGAAAGCCCGTAAACATATTTAGCGAGTATACGCCATAAAAAAACGAACTATCTGCTGAATAATGGGCTTGTGTGGCATATAATTCTTTGAAAGATAGCTTATGAGGTATTTTATATGTTGGTGAAGACGCCTAAACACCTTGACCGAATAGACAGGAATATACTGGTGCAACTGCAGAAGAACGGGCGTATATCTAATGTCGAACTTGCTAAAGAAGTCGGCTTAAGCCCAAGCCCTTGCTTAGAGAGAGTCAAGAGATTAGAGGCTCAGGGCTATATAAAAGGCTACCACGCCTTAGTTGACCCAGAAAAGCTTGGCGCTGCTATGCTCGTGTTCGTTGAGATTACATTAACCAAAACATCGGTGGATATCTTTGCAGAATTTTCTGCTGCGGTAAAACTACATGACGATATTCAAGAGTGTCACTTGGTCTCTGGTGATTTCGACTTCTTATTAAAAGCGCGTGTTGCGGATATGGGCAGTTATAGAAAACTGTTGGGTGATACATTGTTGCGTTTACCGGGGGTAAGTGAGTCGCGGACATATGTTGTGATGGAAGAAGTAAAAAGCACATCATCACTGCGCATTAATTTGAAGTAATGAAACCATGGCTCAATAGTGGGTTTTTATGGTAGGCTGTGCAAAAATACAGTGTTTGTGTGCAACGAAAGGATTGTTGCGGTTCACATACAATAGGGTAGGGGAGCATACCGATAGTTTTATCATTAGGTTCAGCTACTTACCAAATTACTCAAATAATAATTATGTAGGGATTGCAAAGAGTTCGCTAAGCTCTTTGTAGCGTTTAGCGCAAAGATAGTACGTATAGACTAAGACTCTTAGTCGATATAAAACTACATGCGATAGAAATTGAAGGTTCTTTAGGGTTATGGCGCGATTAACAGGGGTTCAGCGAGTGTGGGAAGCAGGCATGATTATCGCCTGTGTTTTCGCCTTTTTCTTATTGCTGGCACTAGTATCTTTTCATCCAGGTGATCCAGGTTGGAGTCAGGCTGGTTTACAATTAGACATTCACAATTGGGTTGGCGCGACTGGGGCATGGGTTGCAGACTTATTGCTATTTTCGTTTGGTTTTCTCGCTTATTTGCTCCCATTTGGCTCTGCATTTTTAGGGTGGTTCCTTTTTCAGCACATTAAAGAATTGGACGAATTCGACTATCTCACCATTGGGTTGAGAATTATCGGTGGGTTATTAATGGCCCTTGGCGCAACGGGCATCGCCAGTATCAATTTTGATGATATATACAACTTTTCAGCAGGCGGCTTTGTTGGTGATGTGATTAGTTCAGCGCTTATACCGTACTTTAATACTGCCGGTACTATTCTATTGCTGCTTTGCTTTTTCTGTACGGGCTTTACGCTATTAACAGGTATTAGCTGGCTTACTATTATTGACAGGTTGGGAGAAGGAACGCTGTGGTTGGGGCGTAAAACCCTGTCTGCACCACAAAGTTTATTGGCACTTGAAATGCCCCGTCTCGCGTTGGCCAACAAATCATCAAATCAAGAAAGCACCGATACTTCCGAGCTGGATATTACCAGTATGCGAGCAGAACCCTTAGCTTCTTCCGCACAAGTTCAGGAGCAGTCACAGCAACCGCAAACGCCTACGCAGAGAGCAACTTCGACTCGCAATGAACCCTCTTTCGGTATTGATGAGCTTAATAATGAGCCACCGTTCTATACTTATGATGTCGGCGATAACGCACAAGCTGAAGGTAAGTCGACACAAGATAGCGAAAACTTACGAAGCGATGAAGCACTTTCAAACGCTGGCGAAAGTGAACCTGAGACGAAGAAGTCAGCATTTTCGCTATCAGGTATGCGTAATGCGGTAACGGGTAGCTTTAAAGATAAATCAGGTTTAGGTAATTCTAACCAAGATGAGCCAGTGTCGTCAGAAAGTGAAAATACTCGAAGTGAGCCTCAGGTTCAGCAAAGCCCACATATTAACTTTGACGAGCTAGAAGAGTTTGACGAAGACTTGCCTTATGAAACGGGAAGTAAGCCTACGTCTTCCGTAAATGTTAGTGAAACACCTGCGCCTGCAGCACAGACACAAACGCCTCAATCACTAGAGGCGCATTCACATACAGAACAGGCACAAACAGCGAGCCAAGAAAGCAATCAAGCATTCGCGCCTGCAGCACTTGGTGCTAAGCCTGTTAAGGCGAAATCGAATGAGGTTGACCCTGATTTGCCACCTATGCCTTCGTTTGATTTGCTAGAACGTGCTGACAAACATGAGAACCCGTTAACACCAGAAGAGATTGAAGGAATTTCTCGCTTGGTGGAAGAAAAGCTTGCTGATTTCAATATTGAAGCCACTGTAGTGGGTGTGTACCCAGGCCCAGTAATTACGCGCTTTGAGCTAGACCTAGCGCCTGGCGTTAAAGTAAGTAAAATTACAGGGTTATCAAAAGATTTAGCCCGTGCAATGTCAGCTATTTCTGTGCGTGTAGTAGAGGTTATTCCAGGTAAGTCGGTTATTGGGTTAGAACTCCCCAACAAAAAACGCGAAATGGTGCGTTTAAGTGAAGTAATTAGCTGCGATACCTTCCAGTCTAATAAATCGCCTTTAACCATGGTGTTGGGTGCAGATATCTCTGGTCAGCCAGTAGTGGTTGATTTAGCTAAAATGCCTCACCTTTTAGTTGCTGGTACTACAGGTTCAGGTAAATCTGTGGGTGTAAACGTAATGATCTTGAGTTTGCTTTATAAAAGCACGCCTGAAGACGTTCGCATGATCATGATAGACCCTAAGATGCTTGAACTTTCGGTGTATGAAGGTATACCGCACTTGCTTTCTGAGGTTGTGACCGACATGAAAGAGGCCGCCAATGCACTTCGTTGGTGTGTAGGTGAAATGGAACGCCGTTATCGCTTAATGAGCGCCCTTGGTGTGCGTAACCTCAAAGGTTATAACGCTAAGGTAGAAGAAGCCATTGCTAATGGTACGCCAATTAAAGATCCGCTTTGGAAAAATGAAGAAAGTATGGATGCCGAAGCGCCAGACTTAGCAAAACTTCCGGCTATTGTTGTGGTAGTGGACGAATTTGCCGATATGATGATGATTGTAGGCAAAAAAGTTGAAGAGCTTATTGCGCGTATTGCCCAAAAAGCCCGTGCGGCAGGCATTCACCTTATTCTTGCTACGCAGCGTCCATCGGTAGACGTAATCACCGGTTTGATTAAAGCGAACATCCCAACCCGTTGTGCATTCCAGGTATCAAGCAAAATAGACTCTAGAACTATACTCGACCAACAAGGCGCAGAAACCTTACTAGGTATGGGTGATATGCTTTATCTTCCACCGGGAAGCCCAGTACCTACCCGTGTTCACGGAGCGTTTGTTGACGATCATGAAGTACACGCGGTAGTGGCCGACTGGCAGAAGCGCGGCGAGCCAGAGTACATTGATGAGATCCTTAACGGCGAAGCAACCGCAGAAGTATTATTGCCAGGAGAGCAGCCCGAGGGCGAAGACCAAGAATTCGATGCATTCTATGATGAGGCCGTTGCATTTGTTACCGAAACTCGTCGTGCCAGTGTCTCAAGCGTGCAGCGTAAATTTAGAATTGGTTACAACCGTGCAGCGCGCTTAGTTGAACAAATGGAAATGAGTGGTGTCGTAAGTGCACAGGGGCATAACGGAAACCGTGAGGTGCTTGCACCGCCGCCCCACAAAGAATAACGAATGGATTGAATAAATGAATAAAGCAGTTTCGGTTTATTTTATAAGCGCATTCTCTACAAGCGCATTCTCTACAAGCGCACTAACCGTAGCGGATGTAGCAGAGGCCTCTGCAAATGCTTCAGTAGAGCTTAACGCCACTAACATTCAGAGTGCGTACAACGATAGCGCTGACACAGTTGCTATTGCTACTTCAGTTAGCGAAAGTGATGCTGTCAGTTCATCGCTTCAAGCTTTATTAAGTGACATGAAACAGTTTCGTGCAGGCTTTGACCAAACAGTGGTGGACGCGCAGCAAAATATTGTGCACGAGGCCCAGGGTACGTTAACCATGACCCGCCCAAATAAGTTACGTTGGGAAACCACGTTTCCTGATGAAACCTTGCTGGTATCCGATGGTGAAGCGGTGTGGAATGTAGATACCTTCGTAGAACAAGTAACGGTAATATCCCAAGCGAATGCAATAAAAGACAACCCTATTGTTTTGCTTACTTCTACGGATGAAGCAACGTGGTCGAAATTTTCTATTAGCCAAATGAGCAGTGGGGTATCTGCTAACAACGCGACGAGTGACATCAATAATGGCCCTGCCTTGCAAAGTTATCAAATCACACCGAAGGAAGAAGGCGGTCAAATTGTCACGCTTACGTTAACGTTCAATCAAGATGATGAACTTGCTTCGCTTAATATGCTTGATGCGCAACAGCAAATCAGCACGCTAGTGTTCAATAATATTGAAACACGCTTTCCAGTACCCGCCGACACCTTCTCAGTTGATATTCCAGATAGCTTCATAGTTGATGACCAGCGTTAATCAAGAATTTGCGCCCCTAGCGGCGCGCATGCGCCCAGTTACCATAGACGAGTACAGCGGACAGGAACATTTACTTGGCGAGGGCAAACCGCTTCGTAAAATGTTAGAGGCGGGCCACTGCCACTCTATGATCTTGTGGGGGCCGCCAGGAACGGGCAAAACCACCCTCGCTGAACTTATCGCACAGTACACTAATGCGTCTGTTTTGCGGATCTCAGCCGTTACTTCTGGGGTTAAAGATATCAGAGCCGCTATGGACACAGCTGAAGAGAACGCCCGCTATAATCAGCGAACGCTGCTTTTTGTAGATGAAGTTCACAGGTTCAACAAAAGCCAACAAGATGCGTTTTTGCCATTTGTTGAATCTGGTGTGGTTACCTTTATTGGCGCAACTACAGAGAACCCGTCGTTTGAATTAAACAAAGCGCTGTTATCTCGAGTTCGCGTTTACGTACTAAAAACACTTGAACAACACGCGCTGTCTGAATTAGTTGATAGAGCACTGAGTGACAGTGAAAAAGGTCTGGGCGACAGAGCCCTTGGTATTGAAGACATAGCAAGAAACGCTCTTATAGATTTAAGCGGTGGCGACGCCCGGCGCCTTCTTACCTATTTAGAGCTGGCTGCAGACTTCACAAGTGCTAACGATATTACCGTTAGCGATGTTGAGCATGCGGTAGGCGAGAAAGTCGCCAGTTACAACAACAAAGGCGATACCTTCTACGATTTAATTTCAGCCTTTCATAAATCAGTGAGGGGATCAGATCCTGACGCAGCTCTTTACTGGTATGCAAGAATTTTGGATGGCGGCGGTGATGCACTTTACGTGGGGAGGCGATTACTGGCTATCGCGTCTGAAGATATTGGTAACGCCGACCCCAGGGCTATGCAGCTATGCATAAACGCATGGGATACATTTCATCGAGTAGGACCTGCAGAGGGCGAGCGTGCCATTGCGCAAGCCGCCGTTTACTGTGCCTTAGCTGCAAAAAGTAATGCGGTTTACATGGCGTTTAACGAAGCAAAATCGTTAGCGCGAAAGACCTCTGATGCACCGGTACCTATGCATTTACGCAATGCGCCTACGTCGCTTATGAAAGAACTGGGTCATGGAGACGGTTATCGCTATGCACACAACGAGCCGAATGCCTTCGCCGCTGGCGAAACATACTTACCAGAAAGCCTTGCCGGAACTCGCTTATACAATCCTAACGAGCGCGGTTTAGAAAAAGCGCTTAAAGCCAAACGGGAATTTCTCGACTCTCTTAATGCGAGAAGCAATAATAAAAGGTAGAGTTGTACACATGCACCTCCACTAATTCAAAGACACTATGGATTAGTTCATAATAAGAACGGGCTAGGGAGTTTTACGTGCCTCAAGGGTTAGCTTTGTATTGTTTTATTGCCGCAGGCGGGGCGACTGGCGCCTGTTTACGCTATTTTGTTACCACAAGCGTTGATTCCTTATTTGGAAAACACATGCCGTTTGGTACACTAACGGTGAATGTGGTTGGGTCGTTTGCACTCGCATTACTGTACGGTATTATTGAACGTCACGATTTAAGCGATTCTCCTTACCGTGCTCTCATCGGTGTAGGCCTATTAGGTGCCTTTACTACATTCTCAACATTTTCTGTTGAAACCTTAACTTTATTAGAAAACGGGTTGTGGCTCAAAGCCGCAGCGAATGTATTTCTTAACGTTGGCGCTTGCTTAGTAGCAGGTTGGCTAGCCATTCAATTGATGAAAGGATAATTAGAAACACATGTTAGATCCAAAGTGTTTGCGAAGCGATATAGAACAAACAGCTAAGCGATTAGCTGCCCGTGGTTTTAACCTCGATGTAGCAGCTTTCAGTTCGCTTGAAGAAAAAAGAAAAACACTTCAGTCCAGAACACAGGATCTGCAAAACGAGCGTAACGTACGAAGTAAATCCATCGGTAAAGCTAAGGCGCAGGGCGAAGATATTGCACCGCTTTTAGCTGAAGTGGGTAAATTGGGTGATGAGCTTGACGCCGCTAAAGCAGAGCTTAGCGAACTGCTGGAAGAAATAAACACCCTTACGCAAGGTATTCCTAACTTGCCGGATGAGTCTGTACCAGAAGGTAAGGATGAAGACGACAACGTGGAAATTTCCCGTTGGGGTGAGCCTCGCACATTTGATTTTGAAGTAAAAGATCACGTAGACGTTGCTGAAGGCTTAAACAACGGCTTAGATTTCGCCACAGCTAGCAAACTAACAGGCAGCCGTTTCGTGGTAATGCGCGGCGATATGGCACGCTTAAACCGTGCTATTGCTCAGTTCATGCTTGATACCCATACTCAAGAACACGGGTACCAAGAGATGTACGTGCCTTATTTGGTTAATGCGGACAGTTTGTACGGCACTGGCCAATTGCCTAAGTTTGGTGAGGATTTATTCCATACTAAGCCTGCAACCGAAGAGGGGCAGGGGCTGAGCCTTATCCCAACGGCAGAAGTACCGCTAACTAATATTGCGCGCGATGAGATCTTAGACGCGAAAACACTGCCAGTGAAAATGACAGCACACACGCCTTGTTTCCGTTCAGAAGCCGGCTCTTACGGTCGTGATACTCGTGGCCTGATTCGTCAGCATCAGTTCGACAAGGTAGAACTGGTACAGCTAGTTAAGCCAGAAGATAGCTTCGACGCGTTAGAAGCACTTACTGGTCATGCGGAAGTTATTCTGCAAAAGTTGGAACTACCTTACCGCAAAGTGTTGCTATGTACGGGCGACATGGGCTTTGGTGCATGTAAAACCTACGACCTTGAAGTATGGCTACCTGCACAAAATACTTACCGTGAAATTTCATCGTGTTCTAACATGCTGGACTTCCAAGCACGACGCATGCAGGCTCGGTTCCGTAACCCTGAAACGAATAAAACGGAACTGCTTCATACATTAAACGGTTCTGGTTTGGCGGTAGGACGAACGCTTGTAGCTATTCTGGAGAATAACCAGCAAGCAGACGGTAGCATAACCATTCCAAAGGCGCTCGTGCCTTATATGGCAGGCCAGGAAGTGATTAAAGCAACTAATTAACCCATTTTGCAGTGGAGAAATATTTCTGCCAGCTATAATATGAAATCCGATATGAGTATTCGTATCGGATTTTTTCTGTATGGGTTTGATGGGTATTTTGTTAATGTGCGGATTTATACAACGTATTACTGACTCACCAGACGTTATAGCGCTACTCGAAGAAGTGGGTCTCACACAAACCATTCCGCTTTTTGTCAACGAATCTTCTACAAGCAATGTCATAAACTTTTATCCCGCTTTTGGAAATGCACCTGAAAGACAAATTACGAATTTAATTGTTTCTGGTGATAGCACCATAGATGCTACGTGGTGGTTTGATGCTAAGCCCGTAGGCAATACGTTAGAAGTTGGCAATAGAACAACATTCAATGCCCGTAATCTAGAAAGCCCTTATTGGGGAAAGTTTATTCGAGAACGACGGGCTATAGTCGTAGCAACGGCGGTAGGTGAGTCAAATCCGTCTGGAAAAGGAAAAGCACATTATTTAATAAAACCCACCAGCGGAGCATTGCTTATTGGTGCGGTATATCGGAGGTTTAGTAACGGTTTATATTCTTGTGCAGTGGTGACGCGACCGCCAATAGATGGATTTAGTCAGTATCATGAAAAATCCATTCCCTGCTTTCTTCCTCATGATAGTCACGCTATTAATGCATGGCTAACCGCTGACAAACAAGGCTTTTTAAATAATGAGGTAGAGTATATTCTGAATAATCCTCGTATTTATACCGACCTTGAAGTCACGCGAGTAAAAACGTTTAAAAGTGCCGAGGCAATCGGTGAAGTTAATATGTTAAAGGCTGACTAAAACTTTTAAATAATACCACGCATACCAATAAGATGAAGGCGGCCTTAATCACAGCCGCCTCTAATCTTAGATTTACAGGAAAACGCTTTATTTAAGGTAGGAAAGTAAGGTTTCCTCGTCCGCGCCTAAAACATTCTTTTTCACTTCTTTATCGACAACGTCTGAACATTGAGATGACATTCCGTTTCGCAATTTACCAAGAAAACCCGGCCCGCTAATAATATCTATTGAGCCTAGCGCACCTCGCTTACGTTCGCCATCTAGCCAATCAGCAATGTCACTGGCAAATCGTTCATCTTCAAGTTCAGCGGCATCTTTTCGGTTCATGCTATCAACGCCCGGCACTTGTGAAGCGGGAGCCGATTGTCTACCGGGTTTATCCGTGTAAATATCTTGGTCACTCGCGCCGCTAAACTCATTGTGCCATTTCTTTACTTCAACGAGTGCACTTCCGTGGTTGGTATAGGTGTAAGCTGTGGCGTCGTCGTGGTTAGCCACAATTACGTAGTGTCTTTGAACTGTCATACAGCCTCCTATGTCCATTTATGTAAAACATTCACGTTTAAGGTGTTCTCTAATGGCAAGTATGAAAAATGTGCCTGAAACCCTAGATAAAACGCTAATGTAAAAGAGGTGTTGCAATATCAACACCAAAACTAAGATAAATAGTAATGGGGCGGCGCTTTTAATAACTATCTTTGAGCAGTCTTCAAACCCTGCAAAGTGCTTTGGTCGAATAATAATTTTGACGAAGCGAGTCATGCTTAATTTATAAGCTTGATATAAATTACTAAATCATTATGGATATTTTTGAACAAAATTATTGATTAAAGGGGCGCTGCAGTCTACATTTATTACTATAAGAAATAAGGACTTTTCAATGAATAAAATAACAATGTTAGCGGCGTTGGTACTCTTACCCGCAATAGTGAATGCTACGACTATGATTGAATCTGGGCAGCCGAACTCCGTTAATAGCCCGGAAAAAACCTCAAATACTTCACCTGCAGAGGAACAATCTGAAATCTCAGCCACATGTTATGTTGTCTCTGAATATTACAATGGAACAAGGCGGCAAAAAGTAGTCAGCAACCAAATTGAAAGCAGTATTATGGAACATGTGAAGGGAAAGAATTTAAATCTCAATGATATGGATAAAGGTGGAGAATTGACTGGTCTAGAGATTGAAATCGATGGCCATTCAGTAGACCTTAATGTTTATCGTGATTTAAGTGGAGAGTCTAACATTGCTATTGTTGGTGACGCTGAAAATCGCTTGGTTTTTAGGCTTGGTCTTTTGTTGGAACGCTCTACAAATCATGAATATAAGTTAGATTCGGTAACACTAAGCTTAGAGAGAGGCATGTCTAAAATTGATGGGATGACCCATGCGCTAGCATTTATGGATGGCGAAATAAATGAAACAACTAATACCACTACTGACGACGAGCAGTGCCGAAGAGAACTTGCTAAAAACCAAGCAAAAAACCAATATTGGGGGGCTTATATTGGCCCAGGTTTAGATTCTCCAAATATTTTAGAGCCTCTCTCTCCAGGAATATGCAAAAGAACAGTGAGTATGCGTACTTGCTATGAGAGTAATGGCCAGACTCTTTGTGCAGAGACAGTGTACTCTTTTCCGGAGCGGTGCGATTGACGGAAAATAGAACTGAGCGATGCCTGGCCTTTTCAATACCGCCTTTACAAGCATTTCGCAGGTTTAGGTAATCCTGCTAGTTTAGTGGCTTGCTTCGCCGGGCCTTTTTTAAAGAGTCGCTGCAGGTAGCGGCTATTACCTTTTTCTGGCCCAAACTTATTGGCCATAGCTTTCACCAAAGCACGAATCGCTGGGCTGGTTTCGTACTCTTCATAAAATGCGCGTACGAAGCGCACCACTTCCCAGTGGGCCTCGGTTAGCTCAATGTTTTCTTCTTGCGCCAGAAACTCCACCATACCTTCTTCCCAAAGGGTATAGTCGAGTAAATACCCGGCTTTGTCTGTAGGGATCGCTTGCCCTTTATAATTTAAGCTATAGGTTTCTTGTGTCATGAAAGAGGGATCCAGTGCTGATTGTTTGCTGATATTTCAGCGAGTTCTTTGTGGGAAATTGGATTAATATGTTCGGGCAGATTTGCGCCCCTAGCAGCCGCATCTGTGCTCAAGAACGATAGGCTAAGCGTTGGTTTGTCTTTTACCGCGCTTTCTACCGTACTTTTTACCGTACTTTTTACCGTAATTCCTACGGAATTGGCCAGCTGCTCAAAAAATGCGGTGTTTAATGCAGGGGCATAAACGCCATCACCAACAAATACAATATGAGTTGAGTTCGCCTGCTTAAAAGTGGCTTCAATAAGCTGTTTGTATTCAGGGCTCAAATTTGGCGTTGAAATAGTAATAAGCATTAGAATGTCACCACATGATCTACGCTTTGGATAAGCGCGACTTTTTCTTCTGGGGTTGTCCACTCACAGTCTAACTCATCAACTAAACTGTTATTAGCAAGAACTTGTTCTATGTCATAGGTATCTGCACTTGCTTTACACACAAAGCATTCTTCGATATCGAAAAACGGCATGCTAGCTAAACGTTTGGTGTGATTTTTTAGTCCTTTGGTAGACGCTGCCTTAACAAGCTGCAGTACACCTTGGCTTTCAAAAAGCACCTTAACCTCGTGCCCATAATTTGTTGCAGCAAGCGCAAAATCTAAACCGACTTGGCTTTTCTCGTTGGAAAAAGGACTTTGGGTAAATCTAATAAGTAAATGTGCCATTAGAATTGTACCAACCTGTTGCAATCGTGAAGCGCGGTGAAGAATTCGCCCAAGCCTGCTTGCTCGAAAGGCGCGGTTAAATTGGCCTGAGACAAGCCATTCTCTTTCGCCTCTACCTCGCTAACAATGCCTCGCTTAACGGCGGCGGTAATGCATACAAGTAATTTTACGTTGTGTTCAGTCGCTAGAGTCTTCCAGCTTTCAAGTACGAACAGCTCGTCACCCGTCTTTAGCATTAAGTTATTAGTGTGGTGTACACCTTCGCTATAAAAGAAAACATTGTTTATTACATCACCATTATCAATAACACCTTGCGCAAATGCGAGGGCGCGTAACGCGGTATCGCCTTGAAATGGGGATGAGGTAATAAGTATTGAATATTCTGCCATACAAATAAAAACACCCCGGTTAAGGGGTGTTTACTTTAAACCTTTAACGGTAATTAATCGTCGCCGCCAAATGCACCTAGAAGGTGAAGGATAGACGTGAATAAGTTGTAGATGTTCAAGTATAGCGAAACTGTCGCGCGGATGTAGTTTGTTTCACCACCGTGGATGATACGGCTTGTATCAAACAAGATGAAACCTGACATAATGAATACAATCGCTGCGCTAATCGCTAGGCTTACCGCAGGTACCGCGAAGAAGATGTTCGCAATAGCAGCTACAAGCACTACAACTAGACCTACTACCAAGAATCCGCCCATAAACGAGAAGTCTTTCTTAGTTGTAAGGGCGTAGCCAGAAAGCGCGAAGAACACAAGTGCTGTCGCACCCAATGCTTCCATAATTAGACCAGGACCGGCTACACCTAAATAGAAATTAAGCGTGTAACCAAGTGATGCACCCATTAAACCTGTAAATAAAAACACCCAGTAAATACCAGATGCTGAGTCAGCCTTTTTCTGAACAACAAATAAAGTTATAAAAGCGCCGATAGTCATGCCAAGAGACATCATAGGAGAAATGCCTACCGCCATTGCTATACCAGCACAAACTGCACTAAACGCTAGTGTCATCGCAAGCAGCATATAGGTGTTGCGTAGAACCTTGTTCGTCTGCAATACCGATGGTTGAGATGCACTTGAATACATCGAACGTTGATCCATTGTTTCCTCCAACAGGACTTATGATATGACCAAAATGGTACACAATTATTTAGTGTATGTTGTATGGGTTTTAGTTCCCATTTTCAAGTAGTTTCAGATGAAAATGGTGTCAGATGAATATAAAAACATCTCTCATACGTGCTAAACCGCTTATTTGATTGAAATCTCGGCACTTAGACAACTTTTTTAATTTTTCGCTTTACAGTCATAAAAATATCATTAAGATACGCAGCACTTCAGGAGAGTTGGCAGAGCCCGGTTTAATGCACCTGACTTGAAATCAGACGTGGGGTCAAACCCACCGGGGGTTCGAATCCCTCACTCTCCGCCATATTACGAGAACCCGCACATCGTTGCGGGTTTTTTTTATGCCCGTCTGTCACGTTAAACTTTCGTATAAGACCACAGTCGCATTGTTACATTCCATCCACATGTTTAGGCTTGCGTTTTCTTCGCGCAATCTAAAGGTGTTATGTGTCACAGGAAAGTTCTTCTTATCAAAATCTTCACAAACCGAGCAGTAGTTTTAAATCAAGAGACGACTATTTAAACCACGAATTACAAATACTTTCTCCTAAACGTTGGCGGTTAAACCTGCCTGGTAAAGATTATCGTGTTGAGTGGGAAGACTTTGTACCCGGTATGGCTGCAACCATAGGTAAAATTGTTATGGTTGCCGCCGTTGTTGGCGCATTTGCAGCGCCACTAGGGCTGTCTCCTGAGTTTGTTATTGAAAACGTTCGTTTTGAATTGCTGATCGCGGCCGTATTATTCGTCGTTTTGATTTCAGCCTTCTTCAATCCGTCTGCCAATTTAGCGGGTACACACGGTCCGCTGTTACCGCTAGTACCTCTTATCGTTGCATCTGGCGGTCACCCCATGGCACTTGGCCTGCTCATCGGTTTATTTGGTTTTATTTTAGGAATAACAAGGGGCGGCAGCATACTCGCTAAGCTCACCAGTAACGGTGTATGCGGCGGGTTATTGTTATATTTGGGCTTTATAGGCATTACAGGTCAGGTTAAAAAGCTATTTGCGTGGGCAGAAAGCTTCGATATGGCTTATTTAGCCTTTGTAGTGATTATTGCCACTATTCTTATGTACGCATGGCTAGAGCATATTGAAAAGCGCTGGTTGGCCATTCCGCTTGGTGCGGTGATGGCAGCAGCAATAGCGTTTGCCTTTGGCGCGCCGTTTGAGTTCACAACATCGCCGGGTATGCCTAATTTAAACCCTGCGTATTGGTGGGGTGAAGACACAGGCTGGAAGCTAGGTTTACCAGACTGGTCGCATTTCATTGCTGTGTTGCCTTTTGCTGTGCTCGCTGTGTCAATGTGGTCGCCAGACTTCTTGGGGCATCAGGTTTTTCAAAAGCTTAGCTACCCGAAAAAAAGTGAAAGGGCGCATATGAACATTGACGACACCATGATTGCAGCCTCAAGCCGTCAGGCGGTAGGAAGCTTATTGGGTGGTGGCAATATCTCATCTTCGTGGGGCACGTATATTATCCCTGCGTCTATTGCGCGTAGGCCTATACCTGGAGGTGCCTTAGTAACCGGCTTTCTATGTGTTGTTGCCGCACTTTGGGGTTATCCTATGGACCTAGCTATTTGGCCTCCAGTACTATGCGTTGCACTGATTGTTGGCGTGTTTCTTCCGTTAATGGAAGCGGGTATGCAAATGACACGGGAAGGTAAAACTACTCAGTCAGCTGCATTAGTTGTTATCTCATCTGTATTAGTTAACCCGGTATTTGGTTGGTCTTTTACTATGCTATTGGATAATTTGGGTTTAGTTGGGTGTAAAGACAGGGCAGGCGACTTAGGTAAAGCAGGGCGCTGGATTATTCCTGGTATTACTTTCTTAGTGCTGTGTACGGTTATGGCGTTAATCGGTATGTTCCCTGGTGTACCTGCAATTATGGAAACGTTTAGAGTTTAATAGCGCTGAACGGGTTAGGGGTAAAGGTAGTGGTGTATACATAACCCCATCAGTTTTGCTCAATCAAATTCAAGACTAATAGACTCAGAAGTGGTTAACACCGGCGGCGTAGAGTAACCTTTACGCCGCTTTCAATTTACAGCAGATTTAGGGTAAGCCCAGTAAGAATGCACTTTTCGCCGGTTATGCGTAACCGTTTTAGTTATCCCAATAGGGCGTGTCTGTGAAATAATTAGATAAAAAGTCGATGAAAACCCTTAGTTTATTGGAAATAAGCTTTCTGTGCGGGTAAACAGCGTATAACGAAATTGCTTGCGGTATGAACTCATTGAGTATAGCTACCAATTCACCGTTTTTGAGCGCTTCACCAACGATAAATGTAGGTTGAAGTACGTAACCTTCCCCCTGTTTGGCTACATTGGCAAGTACTTCGCCGTTGTTAGATATTAGCTTTGGGGTTACCTTCTGTGCATTCGTTTTTAGCGCTGAAAAAAGTGCTGACTTATCGTTATCATAATTCACATAAGAATATTCAAGATAGTGCTCAGGCCTTAAATCTTTGGGGTGTAGTGGTGTACCGTATTTTTTCAGATATGTAGGAGAAGCGCACAAAGCGAGTTTGACGGTTGTGATCTTCTTAGCCACCAGCGTTGAGTTAGCAAGGTGGCCTGCACGTATTGCTACATCAAACCCTTCATCTATGACATCAATTTTTCTGTCGTTTAGCTGCAAGTTTATCGAAACACTCGGGTGTGCTTGTTGAAATGAACTGAGCGCTCCAGCTAAATGCAGAGTGGAAAAAGAAACTGGCGCACTAACATGCAAAACGCCTTTTGCTTCTGTATTAAGCAATCCAAGCTGACTTTCCATATCGGTTACGCTTTCAAGAATATGGTTAGCATGCTGCAAGCATTGTTGTCCTGCCTCGGTTAAGTGGATTTTTCTTGTAGTGCGATTAAATAAGCGCGTATCAAGTTGCTTCTCTAGTTCTGCAACATATTTGCTTACCAGCTGATTTGACGTGTCTAGCTTTTCTGCAGCTTTTGTAAAGCTGCCTTCATTTGCAACAACGCTGAAAGTTTTCAATAGCAATAATTTATCCATCGCTCAGCCTATCATTCTAATAAACAACATGGTGTTGGTAATCATTCAATATTATAGCGCTTTATTCAATAGATGTTGGTAACTATTCTGTATGCATCAGGTTAGCGCAGTGCCCACGCTATGAAGACAGGCACTGCGTTCATCATTTTTTAGATATGACACTTTCAATCACAAAGACTTTAAGGATTCGACAAATGAGTAAGCAATTTTTGAAAAACATTTTTACTTCTAACAGCAGTTTTTCTAGTTTGGTTTTACGTGTGCCAGTTGGCATTATTCTTACTGCACACGGCGCACAAAAACTCTTCGCTTGGTTTGGTGGTTACGGATTAGAAGGCACTGGGCAATGGATGGAAAGCATTGGACTAGCGCCAGGCTTTTTAATGGCATTGCTGGCCGGTAGTGCTGAGTTTTTTGGTGGATTAGCACTTATTGTAGGTTTTCTAACACGCCCGGCCGCTTTGGTAAGTGCATTCACTATGGTGATTGCAATTTTTAGCGTGCACGCAGCCAACGGTCTGTTTATGACCAACAATGGTTATGAGTTTGCGTTAGCACTGCTTGCAGCAACAACGGCTCTCGTTATTCAGGGAGGGGGTAAATTTTCTATAGACTCTCTGATCAGTGACAAGCTTTATAAGTAAGGCGAGCTACGCCCATTTTTTTTGAAGCCGGCTTTAAACAGTCGGTTTCTATTGTAAGCCCCCCACACGGATACGATTTAGAGTAGTGCTATGAAACAGCCAATCGAAATTACAACGCCGTTGCCAGTACAAATTAGTACAGCGTATATATCTCATGGCGGAGGTCCGCTACCACTG